>JACFMY010000004.1:28009-43763 GCA_019455155.1 Caldilineaceae bacterium | reverse complement strand
CCCTTCCCTACAACCCCTCCCCCCGTGGGGTGGGTGCGGGGTAGAGTATAACACCGGCCCCATTGGCTGTCAAACCGGGCAGGCCAGATCATGGTCTTCCTATTCGACAGAGCGATTCCATCATGGTAAATTGGGCCGCACGCCCTTTTGATTCGTGTGGGAGTATAGTGTGGCTACAACGACTGCTGCAGTAGAAGAAGTCGCGAAATCACCCAAGCGCCAACGCTTTTGGGAGCTCGACGCCATGCGCGGCGTCGCCATCCTTACCATGATCGTCTACCACTCCATGTGGGATCTGTGGTTCTGGCGCGTCTTTCCCGACGTGGTGTTGTGGACAGGCTTCTGGCGCTACTGGCAGCGCTTTACGGCCGGCACGTTTCTAATTCTGGTTGGGGTCTCCCTGGCCATTGTCTATCGCCGCGAGCGCGAGCGCACGGAAGGGCAGGAGCGCCTCTTTCCCAGGTATCTCAAGCGTGGCCTCCGTATCTTTGGCCTCGGGATGATCATCACCCTTGCGGTCCAGCTCGCGGGCGTTGGCTACGTGGATTTTGGCATCCTGCATCTCATCGGCGCATCGACCATCCTCGCCTACCCATTTCTACGTTACAAATGGCTCAACTTGGGGATGTGGCTTGCCCTGTCGGTGGCGGGCAAGTGGCTTGAGGGATTTCGCTACGACGGCCGCTGGATCGGGGTCACCATTGGCTCGTGGATGAACCTTTTCTGGTTCGATGGGCGCTGGCTAACGCCCTTTGGCATCACGCCAACACGCTATCCGGCTGTCGATTACTTCCCACTGCTGCCCTGGTTTGGCGTAGTGTTATTGGGTGTCTGGTTTGGCAATTGGTTCTACGCCAGCAACCGCCGTCTTCTGCCTCTGCCCGGCTGGGGTGGCTTCTTCCCCATCAATGTGCTGGAGTTTCTCGGCCGTCACTCGCTGATCATCTACCTCGTACACCAGCCTCTGATCCTGCTTGTGCTCTTCTTTCTGGGCATCGTGCGCATCTAGCAGGAAAGAGGGCAACGGCCGTCCGCTCTGCCAGGGCCTGGCGCCGGGGTGCCCATCACCATTGCGCGCGGACGGGCACCCTCGTGACGTTGACGGCCGGGAAGCCGTCGATCATTGGCGATCACTGGCGCAGCGCCGCGGCCATCAGGCGCTGAATGCGCTCCACCATGTCCGCCGGCGAGCCACTGTAGGCCCCCTCGAGCAGCTGCAGGTTGTCGAAGAGCTGTTCAATGACTGGATCGATGAGTTCATTCTGCTCGTCGGTTTCGACCAGGCGGGCCAGGCTGGTGACCGTGGGGTGGTGCCGGTTCAGCTCCAGCACCTTGGCTGGCGCCACGTAGTTCTCTTCCAACACCCGGCGTATATATTGCAGATCGCGGGCCGTGTCGTCGTCGGGCGATACGAGACGCGCCGGGCTGTCCACCAACGTCTTCCCCTCACGCACGGCGCGGATCCGGTCGCCCAGCACCTGTTTCACGCGTTCGACAAGCTTGTCGAACGCGTCATCCGGCACCGATTCCACATCCTCTTCTTTGGCGGGCGTCTCGGGCAGATCCAGGTTGGCGTCGTCCACATTCTGCAGCTGCTTTTCGCCGTATTCGCGCAGCGACGAGACCATAAAACCGTCGATCGGATCGGCCAGGAAGAGCACCTCGAGGTCGTGTTTGCGGAAGTAATCCAGGTGGGGGCTGCGCATCACGCTCTTCAAGCTGTCACCGACCACGTAGTAGATCACCTTCTGGTCAGGCTGCATGCGCTCCACATATTCGCGCAGCGTGACCCATGCATCGGGGCCGGTGCGGGTTGAGTGGAAGCGCAGCAGATCGACGAGCTGATCCCGGCTGGCCATATCCATGGCCACACCTTCCTTCAGAAAGATGCCGAACTCGTGCCAAAAGGTTATGTATTTCTCTGTATCCTGTTCGGACAGGGTCTTTAGCTCTTTGAGCAGCCGGTTTGTCAGCGCCTTGCGCAGCTGCCGGGTGATGGGATTGCTCTGCACCGTCTCACGCGAGACATTGAGGGGCAGGTCCTCGGAATCGACCACCCCCTCCACAAAGCGCAGATATTCGGGCAACAGGTCACGGTTGTGGTTTTGGATAAGCACCTTGCGCGAGTAGAGGTGCAGTCCATATTCGGGCTGCATGCGCAGCGCGCCCCGCTCGCGGCGTGACGGAACATAGAGAATGCTACGTACGTTAGCTGGTGCGTCGGCCACGAGATGTACATGCAGGAGCGGCGGCTGATCGTCAAAGGTCAGCTGTTTGTAGAACTCGGTATATTGGTCAGCCTCCACGCTGGAGGGGGACTGGCGCCAGAGGGCCGTGCGCCGGTTGACGACCTTCCCTTCCTCTTTGTCCTCCTGGGCCTTCAAATAGATGGGAAAGGAAACATAGTCAGAGTGCTTCTTGATGATCGACTCCAGCCGCCAGGTGCTGGCAAACTCGCCTGCGTCCTCCTTGAGCTGGATACGGATCTCGGTGCCTCGATCTTCCTTCTCCGCCGTGCCCAGGCTAAAGCGACTGTCGCCTTTGCTCTGCCAGCGGGCCGCGGCATCTTGCGGCCGGTACGAGCGTGAAATGACCGTGACCTCCTCCGCCACCATAAAGACGGAGTAGAAGCCCACGCCAAACTGGCCGATGATCTCCTCCAGCGCGCCGGGTCCTTTGCTGGCATTCTGCAGGAAGGTACGGGCGCCTGAATGGGCGATGGTGCCCAGGTTCTCAATCAACTCATCGCGGTTCATACCGATGCCGCTATCGCGGATCGTGATCACCTTGGCATCGGGGTCGACCTCGATATGGATGGCCAGCTCGCGCTCGGGATCCACCACCTCATGGTTGGTCAACATCTCAAATTGGACGCGGTTGAGGGCATCGGACGCGTTGGAGATCAGCTCGCGCAGGAAAATCTCGCGGTCGGTATATAGGGAATGGGCGAGAATGTCCAGCAGCTGCTTTACCTCGGTGCGATACTCCAGGGAGTCCAGAGTGCTGTTTACAGGATCAGACATGATCGCCTCCTACAGGATCAGGAAAACAGACATAAGAACGACAAGATAGTTTAGTTGAAATCACGGGTAGGGCAAAATAAAGCAGCGCGGCCTGCGCGACAGAGCCATGCAGCAGGGTGGTAATGGGATGCAAAAATCTCGGTGGGCTTTTGACTTTTCCGGGGGTGGCAGGTATACTCACTGGTGCGGATGCCCCTGTGGTGGAATTGGTATACACGGCAGGTTGAGGGCCTGTGCCCATTAGGGCGTCCCCGTTCGAGTCGGGGCAGGGGCACCAAAGGTGAGGGTCGAGAATGGACCCTCACCTTTTTCTTTGCCTCAATGAGTGCTTCCCGTCGGGCTCGATGGCATCTGTCTCACCATCCATTGATGATGGTGGGGAAGAGCAACCAGAAAGTAGGCAGCGCCACCCCAGTCACCGCGATGTATGCCCACCGGCGCGTGCCGCGTGATACTGTTGCCGGCAAACAGAATACGGACGGTTGGCGGATGCCATAGGTCTGCGGCGATGTCACCTGTCAGAACGGGTGAAGGAATGATAAATAACAGAAATACGTAGAATGTGCGTAGCATCGAGGGGATCCCTTCGTTCGTTCGGGATTGACGAATTCAGTACGTTTATGCGTATCATCTACGCTTTCTCATAGGAGGCGCCTGAATAGAACAGAGGTTATGGCGCGGGCAACAACGCCCTAACCTATTGGAGCACTGTTGGACGGAGTGACCGGTGAACCACCATTAACCAGAACGCCCAAAATGGGCGCCGGACGGGACCACCAACAACTGGCCTATCGTCTATTCGAATATCTGGTTCTCGCGATTCTCGCGGATGTCAACTACCGACTAAGGGATCAATGCAGCAGGGAGGCGCGTGGGACACTGGCCGCGCTCGTGGCTGTCGTATCGGAAGACGTTTTGGCCCCGGCTTTCGTCCGGTTGAAATGCGGAGAAGGGCACTGTGTTCGATACCACAGCTTGACACGGGTATAGCGGAACGAATGCGCCGCTGAACAACAGTCTGATGGGGTCTCAGTAGCAGCATGGCACAACGTGGTAAATATTGTTAGATTTCTACTAGGATAGACCACCTCGCTCGGATTCTATACCGCCACTCGACGAAGCGTCAACTTTCGGACGAATGTCTGTTGAGGGTTTCGCTAGAGTCGTGAGGGGAAAATAAGCGCGATCATGGCTTGGCCAGGAGCAGCGACAAAATTACAGGAGACGGAACGCGTATATGTTGCCTTTGTCCACGAGCTGGAGTCAGCGCGGACGCAACGGCCACCGGCAGACTGACGAAGATTTGATCCGGAGAGAGGCCCGCCCCATTGTGTGTAATGTTGAACTGTCGCTGGCAAGGGCGCTGGGCTAATGAGCGCGTCGACACCCGCTCGCGGACCTGGTCAAGGAGTCTTTTTTCGGTGGCAGCATGCCAGCCTCGGTGTACAATATTTATAGGCCCGAACGGTCGTGGTATCCAGGGCTACGTATACATCGGGTAACCGTACCCGCTCGTTTTCACCGGTTTCGACGTTAGCTGACCCACTGTATTGACGAGCCCCCGAGAAAGGAGTAATCTCTATTTCGTAGTTCCTATCTCGAATGTTCTGTCCCCGAATGCAGTGTGACCTCGTACCGCTTTTCATCTTTGGTTTTTTTGCTCTTGACGCTCCGTGCAATGTTTTCGACCTTCGGTGCGTTGTAAATACCTGCAATGTTGATGTGTTCACGATAGCACGGACCGAAGCTGAGCATCGCATCCTTCATCTCCAATTGCGCTTTGCGTTCATGCAGCTGAGGAGGCACTTCAAGGGCCGGTACCCGAAGTGACAGTCCCAACATAGGGAAAGGTAGCAGCGTATGAAAGCCATTGTGTATGAAAGATATGGGTCGCCCAATGTGCTTGAATTGAGGGAAGTCGAAAAACCCAGCCCCAAGGACAAGGAAGTCCTGATCAAAATACATGCCACAACGGTAACCTCCGGGGACTGGAGGGCGCGTACTCTCAAGGTGCCTCTCGGCTTCGGCCTCCTCTCGCGCTTGTTCTTTGGAGTCCGGAAACCAAGGCAGCCTATCCTAGGAACAGAACTCGCCGGTGAAATTGAAGCGGTCGGCAAAGACGTTAGCAAATTTAAAGTAGGTGACCAGGTCTTTGCATTCAGCGGCGCCCGTATGGGTTGTCATGCGGAATACAGATGCATGCCAGAAGATGGGGCAGTGGCACTAAAACCGCCCAACCTGACCTATGATGAAGCTGCCGCAATATCCTTTGGCGGAACAACGGCGCTGGACTACTTCAAAAGAGGAAAACTTCAGAGCGGGGAAAGAGTACTCATCAATGGTGCTTCCGGAGGGGTAGGCACCACTGCGGTCCAGCTTGCCAAGCACTTCGGGGCACACGTGACCGGGGTGTGCAGTACCGCGAACGTGGAGCTGGTAAGATCGCTGGGCGCCGATCATGTTATCGACTACACCAAAGAGGACTTCACGCAGAATGGTGAAACCTATGACGTCATTGTCGATACCGTCGGCACGGCTCCGTTTTCCCGCAGCAGAAACTCACTCAAGGAAGGAGGACGCCTGCTTCTGGTTTTGGCTAGCCTGCCACAGATGCTTCAGATTCCATGGGTGGCAATGACGAGCAGCAAGAAAATCGTCGCTGCGCCAGCAGCCGAGCGCGCCGACGATTTGCGTTTCCTCGCGGAGCTGGCTCAGGCAGGAAAATTCAGACCAGTCATTGATCGGCGCTATCCGTTTGCCGAGATCGCCGAGGCTCACAGATACGTCGAGACGGGGCGCAAAAAGGGAAATGTCATCATAACTCTGGAGCATGACGGCTGAACCCTGGAGCAGCCAGCCCGCAGGCGAATAACTGAGGCGGCGTTGTCGAACAACCGGTTGCAGCGGCGGCGCGGAGCGCCGTCCGTTGAACCGCGGCATTAGCCCGTTTTGGTCATTCCAATTGCACACTCTATCGTGCACTATCGCGCGACCAATTCACCAAGGAGATAAAATGAGCCCGCTTTGGAAAGAAATCCTTTGGCACCAATTCGGTGCCGCGATTGAGACGCTGCAAAATGCGCTGAACGCTTGTCCCGAAGAACTCTGGCAAGCGCGTCTTTGGCGCGAGTCAGAATTACAGCCCGAATTTACCGAGTTTTGGTATATCGCCTATCATGCCATTTTCTGGCTCGACTATTATTGCTCTGAGTCGGCGGACGAATTTACTGCCCCCCCACCCTTTACGCTCTCGGAACTTGATATGGATGCTGTGTTACCGGAGCGGATATACACCAAGCAGGAGCTTCAAACCTATCTGGACTATGCGCGCGCCAAATGCCGCGCAAAAATCGAGCGTCTTGCAGACGAAGACGAGCCCCAGCGAGTTCGGAATAACTGGCGCGTTAAGACAGTCGCCGAGCTGTTACTCTATACCATGCGGCACGTCCAGGAACACGCCGCACATTTGAACATGCTCCTTGGGCAGAAAACCGACTCTGCGCCCGGTTGGGTCGGGCAGGTTTCGATTCGCTAGTCCATTCATTCTGTGACCAAGAGCGGGCCAACACAGCGTGCACTGTTCGCTGAGCAACCCTTCACTTGCATCGCTTCCTGGGCCGGCATTGACCTTGGCAGAGCTGCGGGCGAGTGCAGCACCCAACCAGACAAGCATAGGTCAAGACGATTCGATTGCGTAGCTCAACCACAGAATCCCGGACTGCTGATACAGCCAGTGCCCAATCAGCCTCAATCGCCGCGTAGGGGTAGGGGCCGGTAGGAAGGGAATGCCTCCACCCAGCAAAACAGGCACTACCGCAAGCTCGACTGTATCCACGTAGCCTAGATCCAACAGTGTGCGAAACAGCTCCCCACCACCGAACAGCCAGATGTCCTTGTCCTCCTGGCGGCGCAACTTCTCGAGATAGTCCGGCGTGAGTACGGAGATGACCGTAACGCGCGGATGCTCCTCGGGCACCAATGTGCGTGAAACCACGATGAGCTCTTTGTCGGCGTACAACGGACCAAAAGTCGGGTCGTCCAGCGGCAATATCTCATACGTCTTGCGCCCCATCAACAGTGTGTCGAACTCAGCGAAGAGCGCGGCAAAATCGATATCCGGATCGCTGGGGATCCAGTCGAACTCCCCCTTCGGTCCGGCAATGTAACCGTCAAGACTGCAAGCAACGTGGTAGCGAATGCGACTCATAGTTGAACCATGCCTCCTGAAGGTGTCGTGGGGCCAATACCCCCACTTTGGTAAGAGTCTACCCAACCTGTGTCCGGATGTTCAAAATTCCGGCGAATCTTGCCAATTTCAGTTCATTGTTATTGGATAAGGAGAGGACCATGGCCAAAGTCATAATACACGCGACAATGACGCTGGACGGTTTTATTGCCAGACCAAACGACGAAATCGATTGGGCCTTTAAATATGATGCAGATGAAATGGTCAAGGGAATCATGGCAGAGATCGGCGCGGTTGTGATGGGGAATCGAGGGTACATCAGTGAAGACGCTTTACCCTACGGAGGACAGATCCAAGTGCCACAATTCGTCGTTACACACAAGCCTCGCGACCCAGCAACTATCGGCGGGTTAACATTTACATTCGTTGATAATATTGAACGCGCGGTTGCACTCGCCAAGGTAGCTGCGGGAGAGAAGAGTGTCACCCTATTAGGCGCCAGCATTTACCAGCAATGCCTCAATGCTGGCCTGGTCGACGAGATCCTGATCCACCTCGCACCCATCTTAATCGGCGAGGGAATCCGTCTGTTCGATAATCTGAAGTCCGGCGATACTGAGCTTGAACGGATCGAACTCGCCGCCACTGGAAGAATAACCAGCCTGCGCTTCCGAGTCCTTGCGTCAAGCAGTGTAGATCAAGCCGCCTAACGGAGGTGTTTACATGACAACGGTCCGAGTCGAGAGCTTTACTATCTCGCTTGACGGATACGGAGCTGGTCCAAATCAGGACATCAACAATCCAATGGGCGTAGGCGGGGCGGGTTTGCACCAGTGGGCTTTCCCAACCCGTACATTTCAACGTGCCCTTATGGGATCGGATCAAGGCACCACGGGCATAGATGACGATTTTGCGGCGCGAGGGTTCACCAACATTGGCGCGTGGATCATCGGCAGAAACATGTTTAGTCCAATTCGCGGCGCTTGGCCGGACATGAACTGGAAAGGGTGGTGGGGGGAAAACCCGCCCTATCACGTTCCGGTGTTCATCCTGACTCACCATGGGCGCCCGTCCATACAAATGGAGGGCAATACGACCTTCCACTTTGTCAGCGGAGGCATTCACGAGGCGCTTGATCGAGCGCGCATGGCGGCAAATGGGCTGGATGTGCGCATTGGGGGCGGACCAAACATCGTACAGCAGTATCTTTGTGCGGGCCTGATTGATGAGATGCACTTCGCTATCGCGCCGGTTTTGCTGGGCAGTGGGGAGCGGCTGTTCGAGGGGGTTGACCTGCAAGCTTTGGGATACGAATGCGTCCGGTTCGTAGCGTCGGAGAAAGCAACCCATGTCGTACTCCGGCGCCTGGGCGGCCATGACACCTAACAACCGAACGCATCGGCTAAGGCGGTGGAGGCCTGCTTGCACCGAAGGCGCGGCTCCTAGCAGATCGGCGAGGATATGAACCGGAGAGAAGCCGGCGCCATTGTACGCGATGTGGAACTGTCGCTGGTGTATGATATCTATAGGCCTGTATATAGCTAAGATATATAGCAAAGTCGCGTTATAGGCGCTTGTTAGGCAACCAAACCTCGTCGAACACTCGTGCGCAGTTTGGTTGAATGTGTGTAAAATTGTCATACGAGCTATCGAGCCAGCAGGGGTCAACATGAAGCGCAAAACCTCGTTTCCCCTGGCCATCTTGATGATCTTGTCGCTTGAGAAATTCGTGCAACACATGTATGTCACGTATGCCTTTATGGAGGATCTTGGCAACATTCGCCAATTCGTCACCCTCGACTATCGGATCTTCATGATCTCAGGATTCTTAGTCGGACTCCTATTCTTGGTAAGCTTTGTTCTCATGGTTCGTCGCAACCGATCCGGCCTCAACCTTTTGTTGGGGCTTGCGCTGTTCGATTTTATTGGTGAGTTTGTTGCCCAAGGAACACTGTTCATTGCCATTCCACTCTCGTTTATCGTTGCATCCCTAATCATCGTGGTGTTACTTGTGACCAAGAATAGCCTCGTCCAAGAAGATGAAGCGTTACATTCGGGTACGAATTGACAACCTCCAATTCGGGGCAATTACTTCTATTGACTTTGCCTCCATTGCGATGTATGTTTTGAATATATCACTCCGAAAGACGTTCCTCGCAAGGGCACAGACTAACCGATCCACATTTCCATCCCCACACGCAACGCGTTCGTATTCGTTATCTCCCTACCAGAGCTGGAAACCGCTACGCCTGTATCGCCCAGTTTGATGGCATCGTTCCTGTAAGTCGCAGTAGCTCGAGCCCCTCCGCCCTTGCTCAACCAGGAGGGTAACAAAATGATCCGGCAAACTCTGATCGTCGGAACAGTCCTGGCGGCGCTGACAGTCAGCGCGGCCCTGTCACCTGGCGCCGGCTTTCGCCGCCACGCGAGCGCCGCGCCAGATACCGTTTACGCCGGTCGTCACAACGGAGCATACGAATCCGATAGGTCCTTGTCTATCCATACGTCAGCCAATGGTGCTGTGGTCACCCAGATTGACCTCAGCGACATCATCTGTGGTCCCCATTCGCATCGCTTCTCGGTTACCCTCAATCCGGGCCTGCCCATCACCGACAACCGATTCTCGGCCAGCGACATCCCCGTCTCGCTCTCACCCCCTTCAGGCCACCCCCACAGCCTGGACATCGACGGCATCCTCTTCGACGCCGACGGCGACGGTACCCTGGAACAGGCCCTGGGCGGCCTCGCCTTTGTTTCGGAGCTGAGCCGCTGCAGTGCCCAGTGGTGGGCCAGCGCAGTCGCCCCCGACACCGACAACGACGGCTGGAGCGACACTGCAGAACGGCGCTTGGGCTCAAACCCCTCCCACCTCTTCAGCAAACCCGAACACCGCGAGGTCCCGACGACTCTGTTGTACGGTACTGATGTGTGCCACGATTTTTCGGATAATGACAGCGATCAGCTGGTCGATCAAGACGACCCAGATTGTAGTGAGCTCAAGAATGTATACGCACCTTTAGTGCGAGATCGCTGAAACTGGAGAATCGACGCGCGCTTGCTCGCAGAACGGCAGCTGTCCAGCGCACATCACAGCGCCCAATGGCAGCCGCAACTGCGTCACCGCCGGCACGCTTTCCCTTACCCACCAACCGGCCGCCGCGCTGGTGGGGCAGAACCGCAATAGGAAACCCTGGCCTATTAACTCGGCCAGGGTTTCCCTATCCAAGAGTGCGACTCAGCAAGCCATGGCGGCCAACACTCGTTCACAAGAACCCCACCACGCCTGCCCACGAAGACCTCTCAGGCACAGCTACTGCCCACTAGGGTGTATCCAGTACGTCACAGAGCGCCTTGTCCAGCTCATGGTGCCCGTACAGCGGCACATAACCCTCTTCCATGTTGAAGTTGGCCTTCCCTGCATCGAAGAAGATGGCGCCGTAACCTGGCAATGTGATGTGCCAGAAGACGCCGGTAATCGTCCCCTCGATCGTTGCCGGATCACCGTTGAAATTCCAGTGGAATTTCCCCGTTACCACGTAGGCTGGGTTGTCCCGATTGTACAGATTGTCCTCACCGCTGGCATGGACATGCAACCGGATCGGGTTGCCAGCCTTGTCGAAGTAGGTCGTCCAGTCCGTATTGAAAACAATGTCGTTGTCAACTACAAAGTCGAACTCGTCGGGCCACAATTCGGCACAGTTTACGACAGCGGGGTCCGTGAACTCTTCGTGCAGCGAAAACCTGTCCGGCGGAACAGCTGCCACAGGAAGGGCTGCCATCAGGAGCAAAGCAAGCGCTAATACCAAAATGTAGACCTGTCTCATGTTGTTTCCCCTTTTTTGAATCGTATCGACCGCCTTGTGAACGACCTGATCGCCAGTTAACTATGCCGCTGGCTACAAATTGACGCCACAGGAGGCGCTGTACAGGGGGTCCAATGATAGGGCGCATGGCGGGCAATACGTTGGGGAACGAAAAAGAAGGGCTCCCGACAAGAACGCGGTAGACCGCGTGCTGGTTAGGAGCCCTTCTCTCGCAGGTTGGTTTTAGGATCAGTACGCGCGCCCAAGGCTAGAAACGCGGTAACGTGCGAACGTTGTCCCGAATCAGGCGGCGCGACGGCAACGATAGCAGGCTCTCGTCACCGTAGCCTGCCCATATTTGTTGAGTAACAGACGCAGGGTCTGGACCTGGCTGCGCTCAAGGCGAACGAGGATACGACTGCTGTCCAAACGGACACCAAAATGGCAGATCTTTGCAATCACGTCGAACGGATCGTCAATGATGGTTACTGTGTAGTCGACGCCTAAAGTTCCACAGTGTTGCATAGTTGAGATAGCTGGTAATATCGGTTGCTGGTTGTTTGTATGGCTGAAAGAGCGGACCGGCTGTCCCCCGAAGACCGGAACCAGAGGAGGCGCCGATCACAGCCGGCCCGCATCTGCAGCATATCACCGGCAGCCGCATCTGCAGTTGTCAATTTGCTTTCACTTTGCCGGAAGATGCGCAGAAACTTGTGAGGGTGACAAACGCGTAGCACGTTGTGGCGCAGTCTAGCGGAGTGGAGATCACGCGATCAGGAGCGTAGAGTCGTGGCAAGGGAGGAAACCGGCACAGGCGCGAGGCGGCCGTGGGATGCCAGGTGGCGCTGGATCGTTTCCACGAGTGATTTTGCCGTCACGGGCTTTGCCAAATAGTCGTCGGCCCCGGCGGCAAGACACCGTTCCCGATCACCCGGTAACGCTAAGGCAGTGAGAGCAATGATGGGTATCGACGCCAACCGAGGATCCTCCAGGCCGCGAATCCTTTCAATCGCCTCCAACCCATCGACGTGGGGCATCTGGATGTCCATAAGGATGAGGTCGAGGGTTTCCTCGTAGGCGCTGCGGATCGCTTCGTCACCACGGCTGGCCACAAGAACGCGTGCACCCGCGATCTGCAACGCTGCGGTCATGGCATCTCGCGAGCGCTCGTTATCTTCGACAAGAAGAATCCGCGGCGCTTCACCGTCGCTCCTACACCGCAGCTGCGCAGCGGTGCTGCCTCCCAACCGCGCAGGCGGAGCGGGACGGCAACTAGACATGGCTTCCGGCAGCCACGGGAGGGTTACGGAAAAGGTACTACCCTTTCCAACCGCGCTGGAAACAGCGACGCTGCCGCCGTGTAGTTCTGCCAGCTGGCGCACCATGGCCAGACCAAGCCCCGTGCCCGTATGCGCTCGATTGAGACCACTGTCCAGCTGCGTAAATGGCTGGAAAAGTTGCGGCAGATCTGACGCCTTGATCCCAATACCCATATCCGTGACGACAAAGCGGATCTGTTCATGCTCTGGGGCGGCGACGACGTCGAGAGCGACGCGGCCGCCAGCCGGGGTGAACTTTACGGCGTTGCTGAGCAGGTTCACCAGGATCTGTTTGAGCCGCCGGGGGTCGGCAATGAGCGTGAGCGATGGGTCTGGATTGGTATAGGCCAAGTCAAGTCGCTGCTTGCTCGCCTGCTGTTTGACGAAGCGTATGGCCGCCTCGCACACATCCTCGACCACCACACATTCCGGGTTGAGAGCCAGCTTGCCGATCTCCATCTTAGAGATATCGAGCACATCGTTGATGAGCTCCAACAGGTGGGTACCGCTCTCACGGATAATGCGTAGCGGCGTGCGCTGGCGCTCGCTCAGCTCGCCGTAGGCGCCGCTCTCCAGTAGCTCGCAGCTCAGCAACGCCGCGTTGAGCGGTGTCCGCAGCTCGTGGCTCATATTGGCCAGGAATTCATCTTTCATGCGCGACGCGCGTTCCAGAGCCGCGTTGGCGAACTGCAGCTCAACCGTACGGCGCTCGACGCGCGCTTCCAGATCCTCGTTGAGCTCGCGCAGGCGGCGCTCATATTCCTTACGCTCGGTAATATCCTCCTTGACCGCCAGGTAGTTGGTAATGGCGCCACTGGCACTGCGGATTGGCGAGATAATGGCAGATTCCCAAAAGATCTCGCCGTTCTTGCGCCGGTTGCGAAACTCACCGCGCCAGGCGCGGCCAGAGGTAATGGTCTCCCACAAGATCTGGTATTCCTCTCTGGTCGTATGGCCTGTCTTTAGGATGCGCGGGTTCTTGCCCAAAACCTCGGAGAGGGAATAGCCGGTCAACTGGGTGAACTTGGCATTGACATACTCAATGTTGCCCTGGGCATCCGTGATGACTATGGAGGCTGGACTCTGCTTGACCGCGCGCGAAAACATATGCAGCTGCCGCTCCGCCTCTTTCTGGGCGGTGATGTCCTGCGCCACCACGAGCGCAGCGCGCTGGTGCTGGTAGGTAATGATGTGCGAGTTAATGTCTACGTCGATGATCTGCCCGTCTTTGCGCCGGTGACGCCAATGGCCAGACTTGCGCGTATCCTGGCGCTTTGCGGCAAGATGCTCCGCCAGCGCCAGGAGATCTTCAGGCGGATGAATGTCCGTGATGCGCATGGACAGAAACTCAGCCCGCGTATAGCCGTAGTTCGCCAGCATCATCTCATTGACTTCTAAGATGCGCAGCGTCTCGCAGTCGTAGACCAGCATGGGAACAGGGCTGTCCGCAAAGAGCTTGCGAAAGCGAGCTTCGCTGTCGGCCAGGCTGGCATTGATGGCATCAAGGGCGTGCAGCCCATGTTCTTGATAGACGACGAAGAGCCAGGAAAATAGCGCCACCGAGTAGAAAAAGAAGATATCGCGCACAAAGATGGTCTGCCCCGGCAACACAATATCTGGCAGCAACAGCAGCAGACTCGCGATGGTGGCAAACAGAAAGCTGGCCCCGGGGCAAACGAGTATGCTTGCGGCCATGATGGGCCAGATCATACAGACAAGCCACAGCCCACCTGCCACATTCTGAGGATGGTCACCCAGCGCCGTAGAGAAGAGAACAAGGAGAAGAAACAGCGCCGCGCCGAGCTCAACCGAGGTCCCGCGACTGACGATGTAGGCGATGACCGCGCCCACCGGTACAGCCAGGATTGAGACGAGCAGACGACGACTCCAGCCGGCATCGACGACACCCAGCCATGCACTGCTGAGGATGATCAGGGCCAGGATACAATAGAGGACGGCGGCCAGGACCAACATCCCGTTGAAAATGCGCCGCTTGCGGAAGTGGACAAAATCCCCGCCTGTTTCTGCCTCGGCCGTCATGAGCAGGTGATCGTACGAGGCCATCATGTGAGTCGCTTTCGGGTCAAACGTCCCATCGTACCTCCGGGACCACTCAGGGGTTATGGCGACGCCAGATACTGGGGAGCTGCCGGCGTTTCACCCCCAAACTACGACTGGCCAGGTAGGACGCCTGGCCAGTGCATATCGCTCACCACAAATGCAATACCCCAGCTTGTTGCATCCCAGGGGGAGACTTGGCGCAGATACTGGATTGCCAGACCCAGTGTAACCGGTACGGTGGAGCAGAGGCAACGATTACCCAGCCAGTTCTATTCAAGGACATTTGTCGTAGATAGATCGTCCTTTTGGCTGCGTGCGATTGCGCCTTCATGCCACCGGTGGCTCGGCGCGCCCCTGACCCGCGATGCAGCGCCCCAGCCCACATTCGGGACGCGCAAGGCCCCGCGTAAGCTATTACCTGCCAGCCGCCTTGACCGGCGCGGAGAGTGCTGGTCGTACGGCCAATCTGTCAGGTTTTTGTAGGTAAATTCAACGTCATTTCATGGTAATCTAATAGCCATGAATACCATCGCTGCCCACAAGTGAAACCCCGATTCATGGTTGCGGTGTCAAAACGCTGTATTGTCTATCACCGATCTACAACGCGCTGGGACTTGGGCTATGATTAGTTTCGTAATTGGCATGGCAGCTGGGGTCTGTCTGAGTGTGATTATCGCAGGGGTCTTGCTTGGCCGAACAGACGCCACTATATTGGGTCACTCCCACCTGGAGTTGGCGCGCATGAAGGCAGAGCTCGCGGCAGCCATTGAAGCGCAGGAAGCACTAAAACAAACATTGGAGGACGAACGCCGCCGCCACCGTCACCGGCGCGAGCTGCCTGGACACGAGACACCGACCCAGCTTGGCGTTATCTCTGGCGCCCACGCGGTCGACGGAGCTCAGTAACGAGCAGGTATGCCCATTGGACGGGCGTCTTGCGTGAACTGCTCACTTGATCCGCAAAAGCCGCGCTCCCTGCTGGCCGAGCACTGACCTTCCACCTGAATGCGCAAAAAAAGAGGGCGGGCGCCATACGGTTCCCACCCTTTTACCGGTTGCAGTGAAATTGTTACGCCACCCTTTGTGGCCAGCCCGGCGCCGGACCCGAGTTACCGTCGCAGCCGCTACGCATTGCGCAGATGAGGGAACGCCATCAGACCCGGGAAGATCGCGGCGTCGCCTAGCTCTTCTTCGATGCGCAGCAGCTGGTTATATTTGGCAATGCGGTCACTGCGTGCCGGCGCGCCGGTTTTGATTTGGCCAGTGTTGAAAGCCACCGCAATATCGGCAATCGTGGTGTCCTCGGTTTCACCTGATCGGTGGCTGGTGATGACGGCCCATCCTGCCCGCTGGCTCGTCTCA
>JACFMY010000004.1:0-27999 GCA_019455155.1 Caldilineaceae bacterium | reverse complement strand
TCGGTCAGCGACCCGATCTGGTTCACCTTCATGAGCAAAGCGTTGGCCACCTTCTCGTGAATGGCCCGGCGCACGAACTTCACATTGGTCACCAGCAGATCGTCGCCCACCAGCTGCACCTTGTCCCCAATGGTCTTGTGCAGCAGCGCCCAGCCTTCCCAATCTGTCTCGGCCATGCCATCTTCAATACTGATGATGGGGAAACGGTTCACCCAATCGGCCCACAGCGCCACCATCTCCTCACGTCCCAGCTTGCGTCCCTCGATCTCAAGGTTGTAGGTGCCCGTCTCCTCGTCGTAGAGCTCGCTCGTGGCCGGGTCCAGGGCGATGTACACATCCTCACCGGGCTCGTAGCCCGCCTTCTCAATCGCCCGGAGAATGACCTCAACGGCCTTGACGTTGCCGCCCAGGCTCGGTGCAAAGCCACCCTCGTCGCCAACGTTGGTGCTGTATCCTTCGTCGTGCAATACCTTCTTCAGGTTCTGGTAGATCTCGGCGCCCCAGCGCAGGCACTCGGCGAATGTCGGCGCGCCCACGGGCATGACCATGAATTCCTGGAAATCTGTGCTGTTGGCTGCATGCTTGCCGCCATTGAGAATGTTCAACATGGGGACAGGCAGCGTGCGCGCGTGAACGCCACCCAGATACCGGTACAGGGGGAGACCCAAGTCGTTGGCCGCGGCCTTGGCAACCGCCATGCTCACGGCAAGAATGGCGTTGGCGCCCAGCTTACTCTTGTTCTCTGTGCCATCCAGGTCGAGCATGTACTCGTCAATCACAACCTGGTCCGACGCCTCCATGCCAAGCAGCTCATCGGCGATCACATCATTGACATTCTCGACCGCCTTGAGCACACCCTTGCCACCGTACCGCTCCTTGTCGCCATCGCGCAGCTCCAGGGCCTCATTGATACCGGTGCTGGCGCCGCTGGGTACCATCGCACTGCCCGTGGCGCCACTGTCCAAACCGACCTCAACCTCTACTGTAGGATTGCCACGGCTGTCGAGAACTTCGCGCGCGTGAACATATGTGATTTCGCTCATAACTCAAATCTCCCTATGAAGAATTCGATTCATTTTGTATTTACTGCATTGCTGTGAAGGTGCGGCAGGAAGTGTCATGATGACAACACCCGCTCTGTTTTATCACGAATTGATAAATTGTGCGAATGTACCGGGGATCAGGCCGCAGAACATAGGCGTTCACCACAATCTGCCCCAGAAACACAAACGAGCCGGAGGTGGTCCCTCCGGCTCATACCGTCGTCTCTATTCTCTGACCCGCACAGACACGGTCTCGCTGGCTTCTTGCTCGACCTTTTCCTTTTCGCGCTCCTTTTCGCGCACCTGGTCGCGCTCCTTCTCGCGCTCCTTTTCACGCACCTGGTCGCGCTCAGGCGCCTCCGGATCGGTCGGCAGAACATCGTACACCCAGCGCACGGCCCGTCGCCACATGCTGCGGGCAGCCGCCGCGCTGTAGGTGGCCTGGCGCCGCGTGGTCTTCCACCAGCCAGCCTCTTGCTTCTCCACCGGTGTGCGCCAGTCCAACGCGCATGCCGCCCAGGTCAGCCCAGCGCCAAAACCAACAAAGACCACCTTGTCACCCGGATGCAGGCGCCCAGCTTCGATGGCCTCGCACAGGGCAATGGGTATGCTGGCCGTGCTCGTATTGCCGTACTTCTGCAGATTCACGAAGACGCGGTCCTCAGGAATCTTGAGCTGGTTCAGAACACTGCTCTGTATGATGCGGATATTCGCCTGGTGAGGCACGACGAGATCGACATCCTCGGTAGAATAGCCGGCCCGTTCCAACACCCGCCGTGTCGCCGCGGCCATGACCCGCGTGGCGAAGCGGAAGACCGCCTTGCCATCCATCTTCACATAGTGCTGGCCGCTGCTGACGGTCTCCAGGCTGGTGGGCATGGCGCTCCCGCCAGCCGGGACAATCAGGGTGTCGCCTCCCGAGCCGTCGCTACCCAGATCAACAGCCAGAATGCCGCCAGGCACTTCACTGGCAGCAACCAGGACAGCGCCGGCCCCATCGCCAAAGAGAATGCAGGTCTCCCGATCCGTCCAGTCGACGATCCGCGACAGCGTCTCCGCGCCGATCACCAGCACATACTCGGCGTCACCCGCTAAGATATGGCCGCGCGCCATGGAAAGTCCGTAGACAAAACCGGAGCAGGCTGCGCTCAGGTCAAAGGCGCCCGCATTGGTCGCGCCCAAGGTGTCCTGGATCAGACAGGCCGAAGCCGGGAACGAGTGCTCCGGCGTCGTCGTCGCGCAGATGATGAGATCGATGCGGTTGGCCGGCACATCAGCCACCTCCAGCGCTTTGCGCGCCGCGGCTACAGCCAGTGATACGGTCGTCTCCTTCGGATCGGCCGCCACATGCCGCTCTTCAATGCCCGTGCGGCTGCGAATCCACTCATCTGAGGTGTCCACGATTTGCTCAAGATCGTGGTTGGTGATGACCTTTTCCGGCACTTCGTAGCCCCACCCAACAATGTGCGCATAGCGCGGGCGATAGGCCGGCATGGGTACAGGCTCAGCGCGCGCATCGGTCTGGTTCACACCAGTCACGCGGGCGCCGCCGCCATTGGTCGAGGGCTCGTGCCCCATGCGTGCGAGAGTATTGTCAGCCATTGCTTCTCCTCACTCGAGCGACTGTTTAGTTGTAACGACGCAGCATGATGCAGGCATTGTGCCCGCCGAAGCCAAAACTGTTGCTCAGCACCACGTTGACCTCAGCCTCTACGCATTGGTTCGGCGTGTAGCTCAGATCGCATTCGGGGTCCTGATCGTGTAGGTTGATGGTAGGTGGAATCTTGCCTTCGGCAATTACCTTGGCGCAGACCATAGCTTCCAACGCCCCAGCTGCACCGAGCAGATGGCCCGTCATACTCTTGGTGCTGCTGATGCGGACGTTGTAGGCATGTTCGCCCAGCACTTGTTTGATTGCCAAGGTTTCGCCGACGTCATTGAGACGGGTCGCAGTTCCGTGAGCGTTGATGTAGTCGATGTCCTGGGGCCGGACGCCGTAGGCCATGGCTTTGCGCATCGCCATGCGCATGGCGTCAGCCGCGCCGCGCCCAGTCGTGTGGGGGGCGGCCATATGATAGGCATCGGCCGAGCTTCCGTAGCCAATTACCTCGGCATAGATGCGGGCGCCCCGGGCACGCGCATGCTCCTCGGTTTCCAGTACCAGGATCGCTGAGCCTTCACTCATGACAAAGCCGTCACGGTCGTTGTCGAACGGGCGACAGGCGGCAGGCGGATCATCAGAGCGCTGGCTCAAGGCACCCATGACATCGAAGGCTGAAATCACCACTGGCATAATCGCCGCTTCCGTGCCGCCAGCCAGGATAACGTCCGCGTCGCCCCGGCGCAGCAATTCAAATGCTTCGCCGGTAGCAGCCGTGCCAGTGGCACAAGCGCTAACCACGGCATGGTTCGGCCCCTGCATGTTGTGGTCGATGGCGATCTTGCCAGCGGCGCTATCCACCAACATGTTGGGAATCATAAACGGGCTCACCTTGCGCAGCCCGCGGCTCTTTGAGATTTCCAGATTCTCGGCAAAGCTCATCAGCCCGCCGATCCCGCTGCCCACCACGACGCCGACGCGGGAGGGATCCTCGTTGTCCATCCTCAAGCCGGCATCGGCGATAGCTTGTTGGGCAGCCACCAGGGCATATTGAATACACAAATCCAGGCGCCGCGCCTCTTTGCGATCCATATAGTTACCGGGATCGAAGTTTCGGACTTCGCCAGCAAAGGTGACCCGCAGATCTGCAGTGTCAAACTTGGAGATGTGGTCGATGCCCGATCGCCCTTCCAGCAGTGCCGTCCAGGTATCGTCCACGGTAAGCCCCAAAGGCGTCACCGCGCCCAATCCTGTCACGACAATCCGCCGTGGCATGTCCCCATTTTGTCGTAGTTGAGTATCACTGTTCGTTTGCATAGATCTATCGATATTAGCTCCTCTGGAACGAAACTGCTAGAACGTGATAACACACGCTGGGCATCAAAGTTGCGGGGAAAAAAGGAAATTCACGAAAAAACATAGCCCGGTCCTGGGACCGGGCTACCATCATCAGGCGCCGGATGGCTTTGTGCTCGTCGTTCAAAAAAGCGGGTAAAAACGAAGGAGACCCTCTGGGAAGGTCTCCTTCACTGCTGTGCCCTGTCAAACAGGCTCAGGCCCAGTCTGGCGGCCACGGGCCCGTCGTTTAGCGCAGGTTTTGCTCGATCTCCGGCACGGGATCGACCGTTGACTCCGCCTCGGCCTTGCGCTGGGCGGGTGACTCCGGCGTCTGCCCTGCTTGGGAACTGCCGGCCGCGGGCATCTTGCCCTGCCCGGCTTGCGACCGGCGCAGCACCAGGTACGCGCCCACGGCGATCAACGCCAGCGGCCAGATGAAGGCCATGCTGCCCGCGAAAGGCGTCGTCACAACCAGGCCAAGCACCAGCAAAACAGCCGCCGGAATGTAGGCCCACCGCAGATTTGTCTGCAGATAGGTAGAGAGCAATCCCAACAGGCCAAAGGTCACCCCGAGGCCGATAAAGAGGACGCTCGCCGGATTCAGCAATGGGAACGGCAGCGACTCCATGAGCACGACGCCGGCGATGGAGAGCAACGCACCGGCCGGGATCAGCGCCCACCATCGCCGCGGGTTGGTCAAGAATACAATCAGAAAACCGGCGCCGATGGAGCCCAAGAAGATGGCGCCCGACATGTCTGAGAGAAACGGCGGCGCAAAGCTCGAGTAGAAGACCGTGGCTGCCAGCCCCATGAGCGTAAAGCCGGGGATGGCCGCCCACCACCGCGTTTCCAGATCCGTGAAACAGACGTACAGGAAGACAAGTCCCGCCACACCAAAGGCCAATGTCCAGAACAGGTCAGACAGCGCGCCCAGGATTCCGGTCGCCTGTAACAAGAAGAAACCACCCAGGGCAATCAATAACAGCCCCCACAGCATGTTATTCTGTTTCAAGTTAACTTGCATTTTCCCCCTCCTTGCGGACGGCTTGTGGAACCACCCGCGTCACTGCGCTACGGATTCCTATGTCGTGGAACCCCCTTTCAGAAGAACAGTACGTTCGTTGGCTTCGAAAGTTGCGCTGATCATCCCCGCCAACTCCTTGGGCAACAATCCGCAGCCCATCGCCTGACCCGCCTTACGGCCCCAGGCCGGGGCCTGTCGTGTCCCGGTACCACCAAACCTGGAGCATGGCAGCGCCGCTCCTCTTGTAATAGTCCACCGTGATGAGATGGTTGCCTGGCCCAATCCCCAGGAAACGGTTGGCCAGCTCCCGGTAACCATCGGTCCACCCGTCAATGACCAATGTCTGGTCGATATAAACTCGCACGCCGTCATCCGCACGCGCGCGAAAGAGATAGTTGCCCCCTTCGAAGTAAAACTGGCCACTCCAGCGTCCATTCCAGTTATCCGCCGGCACACGGCCCGAAACAGGCGAGCCAAAACCCCAGTTGCGGTCTAGTTGGATCGAGCCGCCCCCTGGCTCGCGCTGGGAATAGAGTAGATTGCCGCGCGCAGGCGCGCCCGTGTAATAGTCGGCCTGCCACACCGGCGACTGCGTGGAATAGTCATACCAGAAGCGGATCGACGCCAGCGCCACCAGCTCCAGAAATTCGATGCGCAGGACATGACGGCCACCCAACCAGCGGTTGGCCGTGTACGTAATGCCAGTGGCGCCATGCCATTCATCGATGAGCAGCTCTCCGTCGAGCCAGACCCGCACGCCATCATCGCTGTAGACGTTGAACTGGTAGTAGCCCTGCGCCAGATCTAGGGTACGCTCGAACTGGGCCGAGAAATAGTCCACGGGCACCGCCGCGTGCGGCGAATTGCTGCCCCAATTATGGGAGACGAACTGGGCATCCTCGTACGCCACCGGACTGCCCTGCAGGTTGGGGTTGTTGTAGTAGGCGACACGCCAGCCCTGAAAGACCTGCGGCGGCGCGGCCGGGCGCGGGGTCGGGGTAGGGGTAGGCGCCACGGCAGGGGGCGGGGTTGCCGTATCGGCCTCGAGGATCAGCACATTGTTGAGATCCCCGCTTACCGTGACAAGCCGGCGGTCGATCCAGCCGCGTTTGCGATCGCCACAGTCGAGCATCAGCCAGGTAACAAACTCGTCACGGCCGTCAATGCGACAGGTTTCGCCGCTGACGACCGTACCCACAACCGGTGATGACTGCGACGGGAGAAGATAGAGGTTTACCAGGCTGAACCGTACAGTTGCCGTAGGCGTCTGTTGGCCATGCGCCGGCCGTCCAGCTGGCGCCAGCCATGCCAATAGGCCCACGACCACCAACAAACCGGCAAACAGACGGGTGCGCATGGGTTCAGCTCCTGAAGCTGTTTCCCTGGTCATTATGCAAGCTACTATCGCGCGGGTGCGTTCTCAAGCCGTTGATTGCACCGGCGGCACGCGTGGCCGGGCCGTCCGGCAGCCGCGCGATCAGGTGCCGGCTTTGTTACACACAGGCTGGGGCACACCCCCAGCGCTGTGTACACACCTCATGCCGCGCGCCGTGTTATTTGACCAGCGCCAGGTCCAGGGCATCGTAGAGGGTACGTACGCCAATGACCTCAATGCCTTTCGGCAGGGTGTCACCGCCCCGGCGTTGGAGCGAACTGCGCGGGGTCAGCGCGCGCGTAAAGCCCAACTTGGCCGCCTCATTGAGCCGGCGCACCAGCTGGCCCACGCTGCGCAACTCGCCGCTGAGTCCCACCTCACCCACAATGGCCAGATCGGCGTGTACGGGCCGGTTGCGGAAGCTGCTGGCAATCGCCACGGCAATGGAGAGATCCGCGGCCGGTTCGTCTACGCGCATGCCGCCCACGATATTGACAAAGATATCCTGGTCGCCCAGGTCCATGCCTACGCGCTTGCTCAATACAGCCGTGAGCAGGAGGAGGCGGTTGGGATCGACGCCGTTGCCTGTGCGGCGAGGCATGCTAAAGGCAGTGGTGCTGCTCAGGGCCTGGACCTCTACGAGTAGGGGCCGTGTCCCCTCCATAGAGACCGCGATCGCGCTGCCGGTGGCGTTGGGCAGGCGCTCGGCCAGGAACAGCTCAGAGGGATTGCGCACCTCGTCCATGCCTTTTTCGGTCATCTCGAAGACGCCCACCTCATTCGTGCTGCCAAAACGGTTCTTCACCGAGCGGAGCAGGCGAAAGGCGTGAAAGCGCTCACCCTCCAGCTGCAGTACTGCATCCACCATATGCTCTAGCACGCGCGGGCCGGCAATGGTCCCTTCCTTGGTCACATGGCCGACCAGAAAAACGGGAATATTCTGGGCTTTGCCCATGCGCAGCAACGCGGCCGCACAGTCGCGTACCTGGCTGACCGTGCCCGCGGCGCTGGCGCTGTTACCAGAGTAGATCGCTTGCACCGAGTCCACGATCACGAGCACGGGCTTCATCGCCTCGATATGATCCAGGATCGATTCGACCACGATCTCGGATAAGATGAAGAGCTGCTCATCACGGATGCCCAGCCGCGATGCGCGGCGGCCGATCTGGTGGGCGCTCTCTTCAGCCGAGACGTAGAGCACAGGCCCCCTAGCCGCGGCGACATCGGCAGCCATCTGCAGCAGGAGCGTGCTCTTGCCAATCCCCGGATCGCCGCCCACGAGCACACACGCTCCGGGCACGATGCCGCCACCCAACACACGGCTCAGCTCGCTCATGTTCAGCGGCAGGCGCGGCAGGTCGTCCTGGGCAATCGATAGCAGGGACAGCGGCCGGCTGACGCTGTCCCCGGCCGCCATCGACGAACGGCTCTTCTCGGGTGCGCGGACAACGACCTCCTCCAAGGTGTTCCACTCGCCACAGTCTGGGCATTTACCCGCCCACCTGAGCTGAGTGCTGCCGCACACGCTGCAGACGTACTGCTTCTTTTCCCGTGCCATAGATTGTGCTCTGCTTTGCCCCTATAATCGCTGGAAACGCAGGAGGGCAGCTGCCGCGCCTGTGCGAACTCTACCCTACAAATGTATAGCTCACTCCCAGGCGTCTGTGCAGCGGTGACCGGGCCCCAATCTGGCATGCCCTCTCCTACTATATAGGATTCTATCATAGCTGTGGTCTCGAACGAATGTGCGAAAATAGCCAGATTGCGCGTGCTGCCCTCAAATGGCCGGTAGTGGTACAATCGGTCCAGCGCTTTGACGCCGGCGGCAGGAAGTGCGTCACGGCCCAACCAGGCTCCCCCAGCCAAACAATGAACCGAACCGAACCATGACAGTACGCTCTGGCAGCCATTCCCTGCGGCAATCGATAGGTCTGTTGCGCTCGATTGTGGTCTATTACGGCAACCCTATCAAGCTCCGCCGCATGAAACGTTTCTATGCCCAGTTTATCAGGCCTGGTGATCTCTGTTTCGACATCGGGGCACATGTCGGCAACCGCGTCCGCGTCTGGTCCGATCTTGGCGCCCGCATTGTCGGCGTCGAGCCCCAGCCGCTGTGTATCCGGCTGCTGCGCCTGCTCTATGGCCGGTCGCCCCACATCACGCTGGTGGAGGAAGCCGTGGGCGCCGTGCCGGGCGAGCAGACTCTGTGGGTCAGCGAGGACACGCCCACGGTCACCACACTGTCACGCGCCTGGATCGAAGCGGTGCAGCAGGCAGAATCGTTTTCCCATGTGCGTTGGGCGCGTGCAGTGCCCGTGCGTGTGACTACCCTCGACGACCTCATCGCGCGCCATGGCGAGCCGGCTTTCTGCAAGATTGACGTCGAAGGCTTCGAGCTCGAAGTGCTGCGTGGCCTCTCCACACCGCTGGCTGCGCTTTCGTTTGAGTATATACCCGCTACGCGGGACCTGGCGCTGGCCTGCATCGAACGGCTCGCGCAACTCGGCGAATACGAGTTCAACTGGTCCCTGGGCGAACAACATCGCTGGCAGTGTCAAAGCTGGCAGAACACGACCCAGGTCACGGCGTTCCTGGGAGGTCTGGCGCCGGATAGCGCCTCGGGTGACATCTATGCGCGCCGGCGCGCCGGCCCCGCACGGTAGTCTGCCACCGGCGCGCGGCTACCTGGCTCGCCCCCTAAGTGCGCGTGTTGAAGGCGTACCGCCGCGTTGCAGCTCTGGCGTAGGCACATAGGACACCGGTTCAATACATCCAGGAGGGCTGGATTCTACGTTCCATCCTATAACGGCACTACCACGAGGACAAGAAGGAGCACGCGCCCATGTCTGCGCGTGGACCGCGTGTGCCGTTTCGGACCGCCCGAGGTTGCGTATGGGAAATAGTATGATTCACCAAAACCGGCAGAGTTTGACGACCCTCCGCTTGCAGTGGCTGACGGCAACCACGATCTATGCCGTGGTGCTGCTCGTGGGGTACCGGTACACGCTTCAGGCGTGGCACAGCGTCGACGCAATCCAATGGCTCATTTTGGCGACGGCGACCGCGTTCGTGCAGATGGGCATCTTATGGTGGGCGCTGCAATATAACCACCGGCCCACGGAAGCCACGCTGCTCTCGTTCCTCGGCTACGGCAACAGTCTGACCCTGGTACGCGGCCTGCTCACTTGTCTGCTGGCTGGTTTTCTGTTCGCGCCGCTGCCCACCGCCCTCCTGGCGTGGGCGCCCGCCGTGCTGTACAGCCTGGAACGGCTCGTCGATTTCTTCGACGGCTACGTGGCCCGCGTCACGAACCGCGAGACAAAGCTGGGATCGATCCTCGATATCGAGTTTGACGGCCTGGGCATCCTCATCGCCGTCGCCCTGGCCGTCCAATATGGCAAGCTGCCGGCCTGGTACCTGGTCCTGGGCGTGGCGCGGCAGCTCTTCGTGGCAGGCATGTGGCTACGCCACCGTCAGGGCCTGCCGGTGGCCGAGCTGCCGCCCAGCGATCATCGCCGCGTCATCGCCGGCTTTCAGACCGGTTTCATCAGCGTGACGCTGTGGCCCATCCTGAGTCCCCAGATTACGCTGTTGGCTGGCTATCTCTTCGCCATTCCCCTGATTTTCAGCTTTGGTCGTGATTGGCTAGTAGTCAGCGGAGTCATTGATGCCGGATCACCGATCTACCAGAAGGTGCGCACGTATGCCAAGCAGTTTTTGGAGGGATGGCTGCCGCTGGCGGCGCGTCTAGGCGGCACGGGTCTGGCCCTCTATATGCTCTGGCCCACGGGAACGGTGTTCTCGGGCAAGGCATCCAGCATCGCGTGGGCGGGGGGCGGCGCCCACCCCCTGATTACGGCTGAACCACACATATGGGCGGTGGCTGCGCTGCTGTTACTGCTGGGCGTAGTAGGCCGGCTGGCAGCAGTGGTCCTTGTTGCGCTGGCGTGCGCCGACATGCTGGCGTCCGGCCTGTACCTGGGAAACGAGCTGCTGCTGGCCTGCGCCATCATTGTGGCGCACCTGGGCAGCGGCAAATTCGCCCTCTGGAAGCCCGAAGAGCACTTTATCCATACCCGGCTTGGCGCCGCCAGCACAGCAAAGTCATGATCGCCAACCTGCGGCAGCTCTCTCTTGATCGCCTTTTCCCGCGCCGTGTCCTCGTGCGCGTTTTTTGGACCGTGGCCGCGTTCGGCCTATTGTGGATCACGATGCGGTCGGTGGCCCTGGCGGAGGTATGGGCGCGGCTGAGCCGGCTCCAGGCTCACCAACTGCTGGCCCTTGTCATTGTCAATGCGCTGGTCATCACCACATTTAGCGCGCGCTGGTGGTTATTGCTCTACGCACAGGGGTATCGCATCCCCTATGCGAAGCTGACCGGCTACCGGCTGGTCACCTTTGCCGTCAGCTATTTTACGCCCGGCCCCCATTTTGGCGGCGAACCGCTCCAGGTTTACTTGGTCACCGCGCGGCACAACGTGCCCGTGTCTGCTGCCGTAGCAGCCGTGCTGCTGGATAAACTGCTGGAGATGGCCGCGAACTTTGCCTTCCTGGCAGGCGCCATGCTGTACATTCTGCACCGGCAACTGCTGCCCGTGGGCGGGCAGCAGCAGCAGCTATTCGGCTACGCCTTTGTGCTCTTGCTGCTTCCGGGCACACTGCTGGCCGCGTTGAGCATTGGTCGCCATCCCCTCTCCAGCCTGGTGAGCGCGGCCGGCTCGGCCTGGCGCCGCTTTTCCGGTGCGCCCGCCCAGTTGCCTGGCCAGGATCTCCAGGCCCGCCTCTACTGGACACTCCACGCCAGCGAGGAGGCGAGTACGGCGCTCTTCCGCAATCACCCGCGCCTGGTATTGCTGGCCGCCGTAGCCTCCGCGGCCAGCTGGCTGGGAATCATCGGGGAATTCTGGTTAATGACCAATGTGTTGGGGCTCGAACTGACGCTGGAAAAGGCTATCCTGGCGCTCATTGCCGCCAGGATAGCCATCCTCTTGCCCATGCCCGCCGCGCTCGGCGCGCTGGAAGCCAGCCAGGCGCTGGCCATGCGCACCATGGGCCTGCCGCCGGCAGCGGGCGTAAGCCTCAGCCTCCTCATCCGCGCCCGCGACGTGCTCGTTGGCCTCCTGGGCCTCTGCCTCGGGGGGAGGGAGTTGTGGAGACGGGGACGAGAGCGGTAGATCAGCGTTCCTCTATCCCGCCTGCTTCCGTGCGGTGAACTGCACCTCAATCCCGAACTCATCCGCCACGGTGAGCGTGTTGGCGAAGTTGGGCGGCTCGATGCCGAAGTCGCTCATGAGCAGCTGCGTGGTCGCCACACCGGTCAGCGTGTCACCGAGCAAACGGGCCGTCACATCGAAGGTCACCGGATTTGTCACATCGCGGATGGTCAGATCGCCTGCGAGCTTGAAGCTGACCTCTTCGCCTTCGGTGTAGGTAGCCGGAGTGCCCTCGATGGCGCTGGCCGTGAACGTGGCCAGCGGGAAGTCGTTGAAACGCGGGCCGTTTTCGCGAATCCATTTATCGCGATCGTCCCGGTTGGTCTGCAAGGTGTTGAGCTTGACGGTAAAGGTGTTTTCCCCCAGCGCGGCCGACAGATCGTCCAGATTGAGCTGCAGCTGTCCCTCGATTGCCTGGGTGCTACCGACCACGTCCGCCGGACCGGCCCCAATACCCAGCTTGCTCAGCGCGCCGGCGAAGAACTCCTCGTCAACCAGGTATGAGGCTTTCGATTCTTCAGGCACGATGACGTAGGTATGTTGGCCGCTGACGGCCTCGCCCGCGCTTTCCGCCATGGCAGCCGGTTCGGCCGCGGCCTCTACTGGCACTGGCGTGGCAGTCGGTTCGGCTGCGGCTGCTGGCGCGGGACTGGCGGCCGGGGCGCCACAGGCAGCTACCAGGATAGACAACAGGAACAGAAGCAGAAACTTGCTGATGGTGTAATGCACGATATCTTCTCCTAAAGCTCTCTTAGTTCACAATAGCTTTGTTTTGTACCCCCGGAGTCACCCCTGCTGGCAGGAACGCTGGCCGTGCCACGTGGTCCGCGCCGAAACGATCCACCAGCACATTCAGGAAAAGGGAATAGAAGCCTTCGTGGTGGAGAGCGGGTTCAGGGCTCTCCACTTCCAGGCCAGGTACAAAACCATAACCAGTAAAGGCATCGACCAGAGCACGGTCTTTGGCGATGACATGCATGGGTGTATCCCACCCGTCAGCACGCCGCGAAACCTGGGGCGGCTGGTGGTCGCCGACCAATATGAAGAGGCTATGCTCGTCGCCGTTCTTCAGAATGAAGTCGGTTAGCATACGCAGCTCGTACTCTACCGCCCGCATGTAGTTCTGTCGCTTCGTGGCATGGTCAATCTCGTCTGGGTCAGGAGCAGGCGCCTTTACCTCTTCCTGGTTGAGCGTGCGCCAGTCATCCACAATCGCCGGGGGCAATTCCCACGGGTAGTGAGAGTTCTGTGTAATGGCTGAGAAAAACAGTGGCTTATCTGTACTCTCCTTTAATACCTCGTTTGCGTAGTGCAACATGTACTGGTCTGGCGGCGCTGGTCCCCACCCATATCCTGGGCCGGCGTAATCGAGGTCGCGAAAGCGCAACAGCTGATCGATACCCATAAAGCGGGCATATTGGGCCCATCTGCGATCGTCCCATTTGTCTTCAATCGCCGACACCCAGGCGTAATGGTAGCCCTGCGATGCTAGATACCGCCCCAAGCTCGGGTAATCCTCCACCTGGTATTTGTTAAACAGCGACAGATACTGGGGCTGGTTGTCAATCCGTAAGCCAAACAGCAGGCTGGTATAGGCCAGCCACGATCCGCCGCCCCAGGTGGGGGATTCGCTCAGCGCCGATACGGCATGCCAGCCGGCATCTTGCATCTGATCCTCAAGCTCGGTCAGTAAAGCTGAATACGCTACGCGGAAATCGGGGCGCTTATAGAGCACACTTCCGTAGGACTCAATGAAGATCAGGTAGATATCCGGCTGCTGATCCAGGCGATACCCTGTGTAGTCGTACACATTGCGCGCCGTGCTGTCGTCAAAACCGGCAATGTCGTCGTAGAGGCGGATCGATGCCTCTACATTCTTCTCCAACTTGAAGCCCAGGCTGCTCACCACCATCTCTGGCCGGGCCGTGTAGAACTGGTAGACAGACCCCGCGACCAGACACAACAGGGCCAGCAGCGCCACCGTCACACGTGTACCCGGATGCAGCCTGGGAGCAGAGCCGCTGGCCAGCATGCCATTGACCAGCGCCACGAGTACTGCGACGACGACCGCGAAGACGACCAGCGCGATCCCATACGCCCACAGCGGGGTCTGGAGGGCGCTGGCCAGGAACGGCAAGCCATCGCGCGCCAGGTAAAACTGGCTGTAGAAGACCGGGTCCGCCAGGTAAATAGTAACCATGAGGGCTTCGTAGATGTAATAGGCGAGCGCCAGGAGGTAGAGCACGACCACCAGCGTGCGCAGCGGCCGTCGTCGCAGCCAAGGTACGTTGACCCAGAGCGCAGCCACGAGCGTAAGCTCTAGCGAGAGACGAAACGGATCCAGATTGTCGCGCCAGATCATAAGCTGGGAGAGGCCTGGCCACACCCCAGCCGCGAACTCCGCTGGGCTGGGGAGGAATGTATTCGTCTCCTGGTTCAGCATATAGATCGGCAAGAACAACAGACCGTTGAGCGTGACGAAAGAGATCCAGAAGAAAAGGTTTGGGTACTCCCGCCATGGCCGGAGTCTGGCAAGTCGTACAAGCATCGCGTCCATTTCCTGGTTGTGGATTTGCATCCATTGTATCCGCTTAGCCAACGTATACAAAGGTGCCCATTAAGTAACGTAGCGTGCACTGCCATTGGATTCTCACCGCTGCTCCCCCACAGCAAAGAAAAAGCCGGCAGAGTCATGCACTGCCGGCTGTCGTGACTGGCATCAGCTTCCCAAAACGAATACCAGTCTCTGTTCTTTTTTCTGCCCACCAAAACTACCTAGTCGGACCGCGCCGATGGCTTCAATCCGCGGTCCAGCTCCCGTACGGTTCAGCTAACACACGGTTAGCTCGCAAATCGGAGGCCTCAGCCACCGCCGGTGGAGCAGGAATCTCCGCTGGAGAAACCGCCGCCGCTGCTGCCACCTTTCATACCAAACGTAGAAAACTTTTTGTTTACCTGGCTGCTCTTACACTCGGGACAAAGAATCTCCTCCTTGGCGGAGGCACTGCGCACCCAATATTCGAAGAAGGTGCCACAACTTTCACATACGTACTCATACAACGGCATACTTACTCTCCTCTATCGTTGTTTATCACGATCGCGCCACGACACGCGGGGCACTCGACATACAGGGCGGTCTCTTTATTATGTTGACGTGATTCAGTTGGTTGCTCAGATCACGCCCATCCTGTGCATGTTATCGTATAGCAGAAAGACCGCTAGGCCGATAACAAAGAACGCAAAGCCCTTGCGCAGGTGCTCGGGATGGACCAGCTTGGCCAGGCGCGCGCCAACCAGGGCCCCAGTCAACCCGGCAGTCACGAACGTCACCACAATCTGCAGGTCGACGGGCGGTCCCTGTAGATGGCCCAAGAAGCCGGCCAGACTGTTCATGGCAATCACGATCAGTGAGGTGCCCACAGCCTGGCGAATGGGCAGCCCCACCAGCATGACCAGGGCCGGCACGATCAGAAAGCCACCGCCCACGCCTAGAAAGCCGGTCAGCAGGCCTACAACCACACCGCTGATGGTAGTCATCAACCACCCGCGACCTTGGGGATTCTCCGCGCTCGGTGTGGGCTTCAGGATCATAAATAACCCAACTGCCAACATGAGGAGCGCAAAGAGGACCATGAGTGCGTCCGAGGGCAACACCTTGGACCAACCCGCCGCCAGATAGGCAGCGGCCATACCCACACCGCCAAAGATCAGGGCGATCTTCCAGTTCAATGTGCCCTGGGAACGGTGCATAAAGGCGCCTACCATACTGTTGGCGCCCACGATCATGAGCGATGCCGTCACTGCGGCCTGGGGAGTCTGGCCAACCACATAGACCAGCGCCGGCACGGTCAAGATCGATCCCCCGCCGCCGAGCAGCCCCAACGAAATACCGATCGCAAATCCAAGTAGAAGATCAACTATCAAGTTCATACCGCAAATCGCCTATTCTTAGCCCTTACACAGCGACGGGCGGTGTCTGTGCACCGCCCGTCCTGTTCGGCTCGACCTGGCAGCTATGCCAGCACCGTCTCCGTTGACACCCCACTTGCCGTGGGCAGGAAGCGCGTCCAACACTCGGTCCCCTCGTTGAGGGTCATGACATCGAAACCCTTGGCCTGCAACAGGCTGGCCGCAATCTGCGAGCGATAGCCGCTCGCGCAATGGGTGACAATGGTACTCTCCGCGGGCAGCTCTGCCAGGCGATCAGGCAGATAGCCAAGAGGAATGTGCTTGGCGCCCACAATGTGGCGTTCCGCATATTCGGCTCTGCCCCGCACATCCACAACGGTGATACCGTTCTTGGGCAGGCGTTTGGCCAGCTCCTTGGACGTAATCACTGGCAGCGCCTGCGTGTTGTGGGATAGCGCCTCGGGGCCAAAGTAGCCCGGTACATAGTCCACACCAATCGAGCGAAGATCGGCCAGCACTGTGTGTGCTGTCTCCACCGAGGGCAGCAGAATGTACACAGGGCGGTCGTAATCCACGAGCCAGCCCAAGTAGGTAATAAACGAGTTGTTGTCGGCCGGCACATTGATAGTGCCCGGCACGTGGGCAAAGGCAAACTGGCCCCGATTGCGCAGATCAAAGACCTGGCCGCCATCCCGCAGCACATCCTCCAACGTCCGGCGGTCGAAATTCACCGGCGTCGGCAAGTTGCTGAGCAGCGGCGGGCCCAGCTTGTTGACCTTCTTCATCTGTGCAAAATACTTGGGCGGCTCGGGCTGGCCATCCAACAGCCAGCGCACAAACTCCTCTTCAGTCTCCTGTTGGAACGCCGGATTGAAGAGCTTTTCGTAGCCCAAGGTGGTCGACGGAACTGCGCCCAGGGCTTTGCCACAGGCGCTGCCCGCGCCGTGTCCCGGCCAGACCTGCAAATAGTCAGGCAATTCCCTGAAACGCGCAACGGAATGGAACTGTTGGCGGGCGCCCACCTCCTTGGTCCCCTTGAAGCCAGCCGCTTCCTCCAACAGATCCGGCCGTCCTACGTCACCGACAAAGAGAAAGTCGCCGGTAAAAATGCCCATGGGCTTGTCCGCGGCTTTCGTATCCGTGATCATGAACGAAATGTGCTCGGGCGTATGGCCGGGCGTGTGCAACACGTCAACCTTGATGTTACCCACCATCCAGCTGTCGCCGTCGTTGACGAGAATGACGTTCGGCTCGTCCGCGTAGCTGTACTTCCAGTTCCCGTCGCCCATGTCACTCAGATAGATGGTGGCGCCCGTGGCTGCCGCCAGCTCGCGGCTGCCGCTGACAAAATCCGCGTGGATGTGCGTCTCCGTCACATGGGTAATGCGCAGCCCTTCCTTCTCGGCTGCACGCAAATAGGGCGCGATCGCACGCGCCGGGTCTACTACCAACGCCTCGCCCGTGGCCACACAGCCCACCATGTACGAAGCCTGAGCCAGTTTGTCATCGTAGAAATAGCGTAGGAGCATGATTTCCCCCTTCCAGTGCTGTGAGCCCGCAGAGCCTGAAACCAGCCAGCCAGGATTCTGCGCCTCAGCTCTCCGTTTACTCCGTCTCCACCTGGTCTTCGTCACATCCTGGACTGAGCCCTACCGCGCGATGGGCAGACCAGCGCGCGCCCATTCGATGATGCCACCAAGATCAAAGATCTCGGTATAGCCCGCCTGCTGCAGGATTCTGGCCGCAAACGCGCTGCGGTTCCCGCTGCGACAATAGACGACCACCGGCTTATCCGCGGGTACCCGATCCAGCTGCTGCTGCAGATCCTGCAGCGAAATGTTGAGCGCGCCAGGGATGTAGCCAGCCGCAAACTCCTCCGCGGTCCGCACGTCAAGCAACGTATGGTCCTGTCTGCTTTCCATGAAGCGAGCTTTGTAGTCGGCCGGCGGAATCACCTGGTGGCCCGGACTCTGCAGCCCTCCAAACAATCTCGACAAATAGCTCATTAGCCAGTGGCTCCTCTTTCCTAAAGCGTTCACCTAATGTGCCCCACTTTACACCTACTTCGATTTGCCACGCACCCTCGACTTGCTTATGATTGCTATAAGTGAACACTTATGCTAAATCTCTACAAGCTTGAAATCTTCGTAACCGTTGTGCAAGCGGGCAGCTTTAGCGCCGCGGCTGAGCGCCTGCTCATGACACAGCCGGCCGTCAGCCAGCATGTCCAGGATCTGGAGGCCGGGCTGGGTACACAGCTCTTTACCCGCGGGCGGCGGGGAGTCAGCCTGACGCCCGCGGGCGAGACGCTCTATGAGTACACGCGCGCCATCTTTCGCCTGGTGGCCGAGGCCGAAAATGCTGTCACCGATGTTCAGCACCTGGCCAGCGGTCACGTTACGGTGGGCGCCACACCCGGCGTAAGCGTCTACCTGCTCCCAGATTGGGTGCAGCTCTTCCGCGCCGAATTCCCGAATCTCACCGTTTCTGTGCAGACCAGCACCACGCCTCAGATCGTGACCGATCTGGCCTCAGGCCGGCTAGACTTGGGCTTTGTCGAGGGCGAGCTAGAAGCGGCGGACGAAGCGCGGCTCGGGGTCCAGCCGCTTGAGGAAGTGGAGCAATTGGTGGTCGTGGGGCCGCGCCACCCGTGGTGGGACCAAAAGACGGTGTCGTTGGCAGCTCTGAGCGGACAGAGCTTTGTCATGCGCCAGCGATCCAGCCAGACACGCATCTGGCTGGACGAGCTGCTGCTTCGCCACAACGTGCGCTATCACATTAGCGCAGAGTTCGACAACATGGAGTCCATCAAGCGAGCCGTGCTCAATGGGGCCGGCATCACGATCCTGCCTGAATACGCCGTGCGCGCCGAAGTTGAGTTGGGCCGTCTGCAAACGGTAAAGATAGCGGAGCACCCCTTCCAACGCACCTTGAAAGTGGTCTGGGGCGCCGAGATCTACTTCTCGCCGGTTGTGCGCAGCTTTCTGAGTTTCTTGAGCCGCTATCTGCCGTCGCTGAAAGAGAACGGCATGCTCTCCCGCAAGAAACCGTAGCACGCTGGCCTATCCAACCAACCCGTCACGATGGCGCCGGCGCCCTTGACTCTCAGCGCGGGGTTGGCGTCACAGTAGGGGACGGTGACGGCGTAGCCGCCAGGGTTGCCATCAGGTCATCCAGGACCGAGACCGGCTCCATGGCCTGGGCGATCAGGGTGGCGACCGCGCCTGGATCCGGCGCCCGTTCCACAACAACGAGATCGTCGTCGCCGTACAGCAATAGCTGGCTCGCCGGCGTCCAACCAAAGACACCGTCGTCGGTATAAACGGATACCCAACGTTCGTCGGCCGATTTTCCCGTGACATTGAGCACACCGCCGGCGCCGATTCGCCGCAGTACGCTCCCGCCGGGTTCGGCATAGATGGCTGCGCCGCCCCGGGCAATGCCGACAGCCGAAGGCGGTTGCTCGACAGCCAGCAGCGCGGTCCAGCCGGCCGGTCCGTTCGCCACAGCGCTCAGCGCGGCTGCATCCTCAGCCGTGGCCGCCGGCGTCACAAGGATCGGCTCGGCTGAAGGCGTGCGCACCGTGAAGACGCTGGCCTCATTGGGATACTCGGGTGTCGACTGGGCCGGCCGCACAACATCCGCAGGAATTGCGGTCGGGTCCGGAGCTTGTGGCCCGCTACATCCAGCCAACACCACGAGCAATGCCAACAGGGAAAGATGGGAGCGCATGACAGATTGCAGGGACGAACCTGCGGCGCTTCGGTGCCGTGTCGCAGAAGATTGCATGGTACTACTCATAGCGCAGTGCATCGATGGGGTTCAGACGGCTGGCTCGATAGGCTGGGAAGATCCCAAAGAAGAGGCCCACCGCGGTGGCGACCACCAGAGATGTGACGACAGCGTCGACGCCGACTACCGCTTGAAACTCGCCAAACGCCGTGCTGACGGCGCGCGCCAGCCCCCAGCCCAGGGCCACGCCGATCATGCCGCCGGCCGCGGCCAGGGACATGGCCTCGATGAGGAACTGTAGGAGCACGTCATTGCGTTTGGCGCCCACGGCCTTACGCAGGCCGATCTCCCGCGTGCGCTCGGTGACGCTCACAAGCATGATGTTCATGATGCCAATGCCGCCCACGAGCAGGCTGATGGCTGCGATAGCGCCCAGGAAAATGGTCAGTGCGCCCAAGATGTCGCCGAAGACGGCGATGAGGTCATTCTGGCTGATGATGCTAAAGTCGTCCTGGTCCAGATACTTGATGTCGCGGCGCTCCCGCATCAGCTCGGTGATATCTTGCTGGGCCGCCTTGATGCGATCGGCGTCGTGGATCGATACATAGATTACCGTGAGCTGGTACTCGCCGTTCACGTTCTTTTTCTTGAACAGCCGGTCCTGCCCCGTGGTCAACGGCATAAAGATCGAATCATCCAGGTTACCACCGGGGCCGCCGCCCTTGCTCTCCATGACCCCGATGACGCGGAAGTTCATGCCGTTCACCTGGACAGTCTGGTCCACGGGGTATTCACCTTTGGGAAAGAGGTCGGTATAGGCATCGGCGCCCAGCACTATCACTCGCTGCCGCTCGTCAAAATCGGTCTGCGAGAAGAAGCTCCCGATCTCTTGTTTCCAGTTGCGCACCTCAGCGAAGCCCGGCGTCGTGGCAAAAGCCTGCACATTGATGGTCTTGCCGTCACGCGCCACAGAGGCGACAGTCTGGTAGTCGGCGGCGACGGATGCCACATCGGGCACGCGGCCGCTGGACACAATCGCGTTCATATCGCCCAGCACAAACGGTTGGACCTGGTTGCGTCGCAGGCTGGGCGGGCCCTCCGATATCTGGCCCGGCGCGATGAAGAGAAGATTGCTGCCCAAGCCGGCGAATTGGTCCGTCACATACTTCTCGACGCCGCGGCCGATGGACATGAGGGCAATCACCGCGCCCACACCAATGATGATGCCGAGCATGGTCAACACGCTGCGCAGCTTGTTAGCCGCCAACGCGCGCATGGCAATCCGTAGGGACTCTATGACCTTCATGTTCGGGCATTCTCCTTCACCGCGTGGGCCGGCTCCTCACCGGCGCCGTTCGCGCCTGGCGTGGCGGCTGATCCCAGCTGCGCGCTGTTCTTGGCTTCCTGAACCTCGTCGGCCTCCACCAGGCCATCGCGCACGCGCACAATACGCTCGCAGAATTCCGCGGTCTCTGGGTTATGGGTCACAAAGACAATGGTAATACCCTGTTCCCGGTTCAAGCGCTGGAACAGCTCCATAATCTCGACACTTGTCTTGGTATCCAGGTTACCCGTTGGCTCGTCAGCCAGAATCATGGAGGGCTGGTTGACCAGCGCACGAGCAATGGCGACGCGCTGCTGCTGGCCTCCTGACAGCTCGTTTGGCTTGTGATCCAGGCGATCGCCCAATCCAACCAGCTCCAGCGCCTCCTGTGCCCGTTTGCGGCGCTGCCGGCCGGAGAGACCTGAGTAAATCAGGGGCAGCTCCACGTTGGCCATGGCCGAAGTACGGGGTAGCAGATTGAAACTCTGAAAGACAAAGCCAATCTTGTGATTGCGAATGTCCGCCAGCTGGTCATCCTTGAGCCGGCTGACGTCATGACCATCAAGCCAATAGGACCCGGTACTAGGTACGTCCAGACATCCCATGATATTCATCAACGTTGACTTACCGCTGCCACTAGGTCCCATGATGGCAAGTATCTCGCCGTCATAGATGTCGAGATCGACACCGCGCAGCGCGTGTACCTCCATGTCCCCCATGCGATAGATCTTCTTGATGTCGCGCAGAGAGACGACCGGTTCAGCGCCGTTCCTGTGATCCGCCATAGCTTGTTCCTGACTCCTGTCAATTGCCGCCAAAGAGCGCGCCGCGCAACTGCTCTTCACTGCTAGCCGTTACAAAGGCCAGGGTATCGCCAGCATCGAGCCCAGCCAGCACCTGGCTGCTGCGCTCGTTACGCAGACCCAATTCAACTGCCTGCTTCACGGGCTGGCCACTCACCAGCTTGTATACATAGGCTTCACCAGTGTTCCGGTCCAACGTTATGAAGCGGTTGGGCACCAGAATCACGTCGTCAACATTGGCTGTCGTTATGATGGCCGTGGCGCTCATGCCGGCCCGCAACGGCGCATCCGTTGGGTTGGGCACAATGGTCACTTCATACGCAACGACACCGTTGACATTGGAAGCCGTGGGTGAAAGCTCCACAACCTGGCCCGTGATCTCTGCATCGGGCAGCGCGTCGACACTGAGGCGCACGTTCTGGCCCACGGCCACCTGGCGCACATCGATCTCGTCCACCAACACGCGCATCTCGAACCGTTCCAGGTCGCTCAACACGACAGCCGGCCGTGCGTTGCTGGCGACTTCACCTGCCTTGATATTTACCTGGCTCACCACCCCGTTAATAGGAGCGACGATGCGGGCATTGGCCAGCGTATTTTCCGCCTGCAGCTGGTTGAGCTGGGCCTGCTTGACCTGGGCGCGCGCGATCTGCAGATCTTCCGACGAAGGGCCGTCCAACAGCTTGTCCAGATTATTTTGGGCATTGACCACCTGGGCCTGGGCATTACGCAGGGCTGACTGGGCCTGGGCAATCTGGTTAAACGCCTGGGCCAGTTGCGCCTGCGTCGCCGGTTCCTCGGTCCTGGCTACCTGGGCTTTGGCCACCTCGTAGTTGACCGTGGCCTGCTCAAGTTGGGCAGCCTGGGGCATCAGCCCGGAGTCGGGCTGATCCTTGATCTTATTGTAGGCCTGCTGGGCCTGCTTCAGGTTGACCTCGGCCTGGCGCAGCTGCGCCTCATTGATGGTGCGTTCAGTCTCTGATGGGCCCGCCAGCAGATCCTGATAGGCAGCCTGCGCGCTGCGCAGCGCCGCCTCTGCGCTGGCGACAGATGCCTGCGCCACCTCTACGGCTGCCTGCGCCGCGGCCACATCCATGGGATCGGGCGGCGTTTCCAGCTTGGCAAGCTGGGCTGCCGCGATCTCCTCTGCCACCTTGGCATTGGCAAGGGCCAGCGTCAGGTCTGTGGTATCAAGCTCAGCCAAGACCTGCCCCTGTTGGACAGTGTCGCCCACTGCAACCAACACTCTGTCGACAGGACCCACGCTACGAAAGAGCAGCGATACTTCGTCCTCGGGTTCGATACTGCCGGTTGCACTGACGGTGCTGGCAATGGATCCCCGGGCTACCTGTACCGTCTCAAATGACGTCGCGTCAGACTGGGTTTGGGCCTCCACCACGAAGCGCTGATAGCCAAACCAGCCACCGACAACAAGCAGCACGGCGATGATCAGGGTCAATAGTAACCTACGCATAAGCTCGCCTTATCCTATTCGTACCGGCTTGTGAAAACCGCCTCAAGAACCATTCTTCATTGTATAGTACGTTCACAGTGTAGACTAGTCGCGACACTAAAACAGTAAGTAGTTCCCTCATTAGGAGTCCAGTATCTCCCAACCTATGATCGCGACCAATGCGAGGCCGGGTTCCATGAGAAACCCGGCCCCCAGTAGAATATGAGTGAATGAGCAACAAACCCAGCAAAAATCGGAACCAGCGCCGCCAATCAGGCTGCACCCACCTCGACTCCGGACAGGTGTTCCAGCGCCTTGACCAGAGCATGGTTGCCGTCGCTGCCCAGGGACTGGGCCGCTAATGTGCGGTAGAGCTGGAAGATCAGACTTGTGCCTGGCAGCGGCACGCCAAGATTATCGGCAGCTTCCAATACCAGCCGCAGGTCCTTCAGTTGGAGATCGATGGTAAAGTCAGGCCGCCAGTCACGGGCCATAATCTGGGGAGCCCGGTTCGTGAGCATCCAACTGCCCGCCGCGCCCTGGCTGACCGCGTCGTACGTCTTCTGCAGGTCGACGCCCCCAGCCTGAGCAAGCAGCAGCGCCTCACACATGGCCAGGCAGTTCCCGACCACCAGTACCTGATTCGCCAGCTTGACCGTCTGTCCCGCGCCAATGGTGCCCACATGGGTCACAGCTTTGCCCATAGCCTGAAAAACGGGCAAGGCCCGCTCAAACTGGGCTGCGTCGCCGCCCGCCATTATACTGAGGGTGCCCTTTACTGCACCCTCGCTGCCGCCGCTCACAGGGGCATCGAGCATGTGCACGCCCTTCTCGGCCAACGCCGCCGCGATCTCGCGGGTGGCCTGCGGGCTAACGGTGCTGCAATCGATGACCAGTGCGCCAGCTTTGGCGCCCTGGATCACGCCTGCTTCGCCCAGAATCACAGCCTGTACATCGGGCGTGTCGCTCACACAGGTGACGATGATATCAGAGTGGGCAGCCACATCGGCTGGCGAAGCGCCGCGCGCGGCGCCGGCCGCGACCAGTTCATCGGCACGGCTGGTAGTGCGGTTCCAGACGCGCAGTGGGAAGCCGGCCTTTAGCAGGTTCGCCGCCATGCCCCGGCCCATAATGCCAAGGCCGATGAAGCCAATTCGCTCTTTCATTGCTATATCACCTCCGCGTTTGGATGTTGAGGGTTAAGTATGGCTCACCGGGTACGCCCAGCGCCATGGAAACGTTGCCCCGTGGGCGCCGGCAGCCCGCACAGAAGATGGCGGTAGTATAGCGCAAGTTCAGAGCATACGCAGATAACCCCAACCCGTAGGGCGCGGCCCTTGCGGCCGCCCCCATCCTTCATTGCGCACCCGGTCTTCCCGCCAACCCTCGGGGTGGATCACGCGACGGGCGGGGGCCAGCCCCGCCCCTACGGACAACGCCCGGCCCTTGTGGCCGCCCCAAACTCCTGCTGTATACTATCCCCCATGCAGATTCTCGTTACCGGCGGTACCGGCTTTCTTGGCAGCCATCTCGCCCGCGCCCTCCTGGCGCAAGGCCATCGCGTGGGCATCTTAGGCCGCGACTTTCGCGGCGTGGATGACCTGCTAACGGCCGGCGCACAGCCCGTCGCCGTGGACCTGACCCAACGCCAGGCCGTGATCGCGGCCTGCGCAGAGATGGATGTTGTCTTTCATGTGGCCGCGCTGTCCGCGGCCTGGGCGCGGTCCCACAACGCCTTCTATGCCGCCAACGTCAGCGGCACCAGCGCGGTCATCGAGGGCTGTCTCCGCCACCACGTCAGGCGGCTCGTCTATGTTTCCTCGCCTGCCGTCGTCTTTGACGGGCGCGATCACCAGCACCTAAACGAAACCGCGGCCTACCCACGTCGCTTCACCTCCACCTACGCCCTTACCAAGAAGATCGGTGAAGACCTTGTGAACCAGGCCACACACCGCGGGCTGGCTACCGTGATCCTCCGGCCCAAGGCCATCTTCGGCCCCGGCGATCGCGCGCTACTGCCCCGTCTGCTGGCCGCGGCCCGCCAGGGACGCCTGCGCCAGTTTGGCCACGGCCGCAACCTGGTTGACCTGACCTACGTGGGAAACGTCGTTGACGCGCTGCTCCTGGCTATGGATGCACCCAATGCGCCAGGCCATACCTATTTCATCACCAACGGCGAGCATGTGCCGCTCTGGCCCACCATCCGCATGCTGTTGGACCAGCTTGGGCTGCCACGTCCCCGCCCGCTCGCGCTCCCGCTGGCCATGGCCCTGGCCCGGCTCATGGAGATCCAGGCCGCCATCAGCGGCCGCGAGCCGCTGTTGACGCGCTATAGCGTGGCGATTCTGGCCCGCACACAGACCTACGACATCAGCGCTGCACAGCGCGATCTGGGCTACCAGCCCCGCGTTTCAGTGGTAGAAGGGATCACTAGGACATTGCACCAGCTATGACACCGATACCGCGCCTGCAATGCTACATTCTTGATACGGGGCATTGCCTTGCCCACGAGTATCTGCTCATCCAGGGAGGCGCGCGCACGACGGTAGCCTGCCATTCCATCGTGGCGTTGTTGCGCCACCCAGAATGGGGCTGGCTGCTATGGGACGCAGGGTACGCGCCGCACATGCTAACCGCCACCGCGCGCTTTCCCTATAGCCTCTACCGGCTCGCCACGCCCCTGCGCCTGCGCCCGGAGCTGGCGGCGGCCGCCCAGCTGCCGCGCTACGGCCTGACACCAGCGGACATCCGCGCCATTGTCATTTCCCATTTCCACGCGGATCACCTGGCCGGGCTGGCGGATTTTCCCACCAGCCGTTTTATTGCCCTGCGCGAGGCCTATGCCAACATTGCCGGACGGACGGGGCTGGCCGCGCTGATCAAGGGCTTTGTGCCGGCGCTGCTGCCCGCAGATTTTCTGAGCCGCGCCACGTTGCTGGGCGAGCTCACGGGGGCGCCAATTGCCGAGCTCGGCCCCACATACGACCTCTTTGGCGACCAGTCAGCGCGCCTGGTACGCCTGCCCGGCCACGCCCGGGGCCAGCTCGGCCTGCTGGCCAATACGGAGCGGGGGCGCATCCTCTTTGTCGCGGACAGCTGCTGGCTCGCCCGCTCCGTCCACGAGGGACGGCCGCCTTCCCGGCTCACCAACTTTATCGTGGATGACGCGGCCGCGCTCTACGACACGCTGGCCGCGCTCAGCCGCTTTGCCGAGGCCAACCCTGACGTGCTGATCGTGCCGAGCCACTGTCCCGAAACTTTTGCCCGCGAAAAGGAGCCTGCGTTGTGAGTACCGTCACTTCGCTGGCCGTCGCCAGCCACTTTATAGCCGCGCACTGGCGCTGGCGCGTATTGCACGGCGCGCGGCTGCACAGATTCCAGGAAGAACGGGCCCAGAAGATTGTCGCCTTTGCCGCCGGCCACAGCCCCTTCTACCGGAGACACTGGAGAGACCACGACCAGCGCGCCTGGCGCTCACTGCCCACGGTAGACAAACGTGCCATGATGGAGCGTTTCGACACCTTCAACACGGCCGGCGTGACGCAGGATGCAGCCATGGCCGTGGCGCTGGCGGCCGAAACGACCCGGGATTTCACCTCGACTGTACACGGGCTCACCGTGGGTCTTTCCTCAGGCACCTCAGGCCACCGCGGCCTGTTCCTGGTGAGCCCCCAGGAGCAGGCGCAGTGGGCCGGCGTCATCCTGGCGCGCGCGATCCACAGCTTGCCCAAAGGCCCGTTACGTGTCGCCTTTTTCTTGCGCTCGTTTAGCAACCTCTATGCCCAGGCCGGCCGCTGGTTGTTGCAGCTGCGCTATTTCGACCTCATGACCCCTTTGGAGGAGGCGGTCCCCGCGCTCAATGACTACCAGCCCCATCTCATTGTGGCGCCGCCATCGCTGTTGGGCTTCCTGGCCAAGGCGCAGCAACGGGGCGCGCTGCATATTGCCCCGCAGCGGCTGATCTCCGTCGCGGAGGTGCTGGAACCTCAGGACGCCGCGCACCTGGCTGGATTCTTCCAGGCGCCCGTCCACCAGATCTACCAGTGCACCGAGGGGCTGCTGGCCGTCAGTTGTGCGCACGGCTCCCTCCATATCCAGGAGGACATTGTAGCGGTGCAGCTAGAGCCCCTTGCCTCGGGCGACCCAGCCAGTCACCAGGACAATCAGCACCAAGGCGCGTTCTATACACCCATCCTCACCGATCTGTGGCGTCGCACCCAACCCATAATTCGCTATCGATTGAATGACGTGCTACGCTTGGACCCGCAGCCCTGCCGCTGCGGCAGCCAGTTTCGGGTTATCGCGGCCATTGAGGGTCGCTGCGACGATGTGTGCTACTTTCCCACTACATCCGGGAACCGTCGACCTGTCTTCCCTGATGCCCTCCGCCGCATGGTGCTGTTGAGCAGCCCGTCCATCATCGATTACCAGATAGTCCAGTGCCAGGACGGTCATCTGCGCATTCACCTGGACACGGCGCCTGGCGTCGCGTTCGGCCCAATCGCAGCATCAGTAACTGAACAGGTGCAGCGCATCTTGGGCGGCTATGACTGCCTCCCCGCCAGGCTAGAGATTGAGCGCGGCCTGCTGCTCCAGGCGGCAGGAACGAAACGACGCCGCGTGCGGAGGGAAGATGGATGTTGATTGGGCTGCTTGTGGTAGATTATCATCGCCTTTGTCCCACGGCGCTACGGTTGACGAGAGGAGATGCCATCGATGATGCCAGTCAAACTCGCCGGTTTGGGCTGCTATCTGCCGGAACGGCGTGTTAGCAGTGAGGAGCTTGAAGCGGCATGGTCGCTCCCTCCGGGATGGATCGAACGCGTGACTGGGGTGCGCGAGCGCCGCTATGCCGCGACGGAGACGTCCGCCACCATGGCCGCTGCAGCCGCCAGGGCCGCGTTGGAGATGGCCGCAGTCGACCTGGCTGAGGTAGACGTCATCGTGGGCGCCTCAACGGCTCCCCAACAGGCAATTCCCTGCACGGCCGTGTTTGTCCAGCGCGAGCTCGGCGCACCCGACGGCCGCAGCGCCTGTTTCGATATCAACGCCACCTGCCTGAGCTTTCTCTTTGCGCTGCAAAGCGTCGCGCACCTGGTCGCGGCTGGCGCCTATCGCACTGCCTTGATCTACAGCAGCGAGCTGGGATCTCGCTCGCTCAACCCCAAGGAGCCCGCAAGCGCGG
>JACFMY010000448.1 GCA_019455155.1 Caldilineaceae bacterium | reverse complement strand
AACAGCCCCCGGGGCGAGCTGCTCCAGAGCCCACTGGAGCAACAGCCGCAACCCCCGTCCCCGTTCCTCGGCCGTTGGTGCGACATCGTCCAATACCAGCGTGGGCGCGACCAGCGGCGAGGCGGCCAACGGCGATCGCGACAGTGCCAGAATGCTGCCAAACGACTTATAGGCTTCATTTACCAGTTGGGTGAAATCCGGATCAGAAAGTGTCAGTAGGTCAGGCATGGCTTTGGTAGATGGCGAGCGCCAGGCATATTTGGCTCTTTATGATGGTGTGCCAGGTGTGAGCTTTGTGCGGAACGATGCGCCTGGTCTTGGGGACTCTGTTCTCTACAACATCAACTGTTATGCGCTACGATTGGCGGGACCTTACAGGCTCGTTTAGCCATATTGATTATACATGAGCCGATTATGAGCCGAAAACTACCCTGCAAATGCCACTTGTGCCACGTCGGAGCTCTTACTATGCTATTGGGCAGAGTGAACTGTCTCAACGGAGCATAGCAGAGGCAGGGAAGCACATGGTACAGAATTGGAAATCTGGACCGGCACATCCAGTGCTGTGGCACATCAACGCCGCACAGGGAGCGAGCGATGGGCTGGCCGATTTGCTGGTATGCATTGGCCGGACGCTGGAACAGTGGGATCGCATTTTTGCATATCAGCAGGCCCGGGAACGGCGCCGGCCTTTTGGGGAGGCACAATGCACCGAGGATATGGAAAGCGGCAACGATGGTATGTGATCGCGGCCATGGTCACGGCGGCATGCGCGGCCGTGGCGCTTCTACTGGCGCTGGCTGGCGGTTTTGCATCAGCGCAGAATGAACCGGTCGAACCGCATGGCCAGCAGACTGTTGAAATCTGTGATGCCCAGAGCACGCTGCCAAGGGGCGAGTGTGAGGCGCTTGTCGATCTCTACCTTCGTACCGATGGCGCCAATTGGCTGCGCCGCGACAACTGGGGCGCTAATCTGGATCCATGCACCTGGTATGGCGTCACCTGTGAGAATGGGCACGTCATCGAGCTGAGCCTGAGCGCCAACCGGCTGCGCGGGCCGATGCCGCGCAAGCTGTCCGCGTTGCCTGCGCTCACTGTCCTGCGTCTCGACAACAACAGTCTGGTAGGGGCCATCCCTGTTGATTTCTGCGCGGTCACGCCGCACCTGGCGACGTTGACGCTAGACTATAATATGCTGGCGGCCGATGGCGAGCAGGTGCTGGACTGTGTCAATGCCGCGGCGCCGGGCTGGCTACAGACGCAGACGATCCCGCCGCGCCACGTGCGTGTCAGCGGCATCACCACTGACACCATCACGTTGAGCTGGACGCCCATTAGCTACACGGCGGATGGCGGTTATTACCAGGTGATCGTGGCCGAGAGTGCGGCGCCCACGCGCACCGTGACGTTGACGACCGCCGATAAGGCGGCCAGCGGCATCACCGTTACCGCTCTGGCGCCCGGCCGCAGCTATTTTTTCCAGGTCGCTACCTACACGCCGAGCCATGATGATCAGCCGGACAGCTTGCTCAGCATGCCAGTGGTCGTGGATGCGACTACGGCGGCAAGCGACCGCGTGCTGATCCTGGTCTATTTCTCCGCGGACAACGATCTGGCTCCATACATCGAACCGATCCTCGAGCGGCTGGCACGGGGCACACAGCTGAACCCAGGCGCGCGCGTCGTCTATCTGGCGGACGGCGACCAGGTTGGTGATACGCGTATCTGGCTCGTAGAAGACGGCAAAGCACAATTGACGGAGAAGGTCACCGCGTGGTGGGGAGAGACGGAGCTCGACACGGCAGATCCAGCAGTGCTGGCCCGCTTCCTGCGCACCGCGCGCACGACCTTTGGCGCCGATCTGGCACAGACGGTGGTGTCTATCATCGGACACGGTGTGGCCCTGGCACCCGAGCTGGCCTGGATCCCGGCAACGGAACCGGGCGAACCGGTGCCGCCGGCCCAACCCGGCATTCCCGCCCTGCCTCGTGGACTGGACTATACGCCCACGGACGTAACGGACGGCACGTTCATGAGCACACCCGGTTTGGGCCGCGCGCTGGCAGAGGCCACGGACAACGGTGCAAACCCGTTTGATCTGGTTTTCTTCGACCAATGTTTCCAGGGCAACCTCGATATTCTCTTTGAAGTACGCGCAGCCGCGCACGTCTTTGTGGCCTCTCCTAACTATGCGTGGTTGGTGGCGCCCTACGCCCAGTATTTGACGGCCTTCGCGCCAGCTGCCACCCCCGAAGAAATGGCCGAGGCTATCATTCAGATCTACCAACGTCTCCTGACCAACAGCAACCCCAACTCCATCTTTTGGCTGCGTGCCAGCGACATCGAGGCCATCGCATTGGCCGTGAGCAACCTGGGCGACGCGCTGGCTACCGTCTTGCCTGCGGGCAGGGCGCCCCAGATCCTTGAAGCATCGGCGGGCAGCCGCTACGCCGACACGACCCAGTGCGGCGAGCAGAACCTGCACTTGGGCCCGCCTGACGAGCTGTTGGGCGCGGGTATGTTCGCCAAGCAGTTGAAACAGCGCTTTGCCGACCAGCCGGCGGTGACATTGGCGGCAAACCAACTGCTCCAGGCACTGGAACCGGTACGCAGCACCTATCGCGTCGGCTATCCCTACATCCAGCCCGACGAATTCTGGAACTACGACGATACGGTCACAATCCTGGCGCCCCTGAAGCGGGACCTGCCTGCGACTGTGGCGTGGCGCGCCAGCATCTACCAGCCCGTGGCGCCCCTTTATGCCCGTTGGACGCCGGATCCGAGCTTGACGGTCGTGATCTCGCAACCCTTTGCCTATGTCACTGCGGGCCATTGGGATGAGTTCCTGGCGCAGTGGTATACCGGACCAATGACGCCCACTGTGGGTCAGTGGTGCAACTACACCCCACCAGCGGTTGTGGTCTCTGGCACCGTGGAAAGTATCGAGCTCACCCTCGAGCCCGGTGACGCCGCCGTGACGTTGGCGTGGACCGCGCCCGGCGGCAGCACGCCAGCAGCCTACCACATTCTGGCGCGTAAACCTGGCGGCGTAAATCAGATTCTGTTGGCGGTAACCGGCAGCGACCAGAGCACCTACACAATCACCGATCTGATCCCAGGCGCGTACACCTTTGTTGTGGCCGCGGTGGACGAGAACGCCAACGCCCTGGCCCTGTCCAGCGAGGTGGAACATACAGAGAAACCGGCAGCAGGGAGCAACGTGATCTTCCTGCCCCTGGTCAAACAGTAAATCATGCGCTTCGTAGCAGCCCACAATCTCCAATCCACTCCGTCCCTGCGGGCATGGCAGTTACGCCATGCCCGCAGCACCAGACACTCCCCAACACCCATGCAGCCAAGGTGTTCACACTGTTCACACTGCCCACAAACCCATAGTGCCCATGGAGTCCATGGACTCCATGGACTCCATAGAGTCATGGTGTTTCCCTCCCCTCTCTTCCTCCACATGCACCTGAGCCGATATGAGCCGAAAAAACCCTTGCATATGCCATGATTCTGAGTTGCCTTGCGCCATCATAGAGCCGTAGCCCTTGCAAGCGACGCAGCCGGGCACTCCAGCCCGCAAGGCCACAATGACCCCTGCCCATCCACAGGAGTCATTCACAGGTCAAGGGCCGCATGGTCCGCAATCGAACAATGGAGGTAGCTATGATACGCAAGTGGAGTAATCGGCGTTTGAACGTGCGCCGGATCGTGACAAGCTCTGTATTGTTGGCCCTGGTAGTGGCTGCGTTGTTGGCAGGCGCCCAGGCTGTACAGGCAGAGACTGCGGCCATCCGGTGCGCCACATTCGACGATCTAACAGTTGGAACCAGCTACGCGGTGGGCGCGAAATTCAGCGCGGGGCTGGAGTTTGAGGTGTTGCCCTATACGTGGGCCGACGGTACGGTAACCAACAGCGGCACCATTGCTGTGAGCAATGGGCTATTTGCGGCCGGCTCGGGAAACGAGCTGACCGTCAACAACGCGACGCTGGGGTTGCTCCTACCCTCGCCGTCAGGAGTCGTCGGGCTGACGCTACGCTTCGGCGAATACGGCGGCAACGTCAATGTGACCATCAACGGCGACTTTCGCAATATCGACAACTTGAGCGTGCTCGATGGTCTTACGGTGGGCGGCGCCGCGGTGAGCGTCACCGGGGGATTGGGGAACGATGCGGGCGAGCTCAAGGTCGCCGGTCCCATCAGCAGCTTCTCCATTGGCGGGCAGGAGTTCTTCGTCGATGATCTCTGCCTTCTCAAGGGCGAACAGGAAGGGCCTGTCGATCCACAGCATCCCGATCACCGGCCGGATTTGGGAGACGCGCCCGACAGCACCAACCATGCCGGCAAGCCCAATACGGCCTACCCGGCCACAGGGACGCTGGGACACTTTCCCACCGTGTGGGACGGCACCCCGGCTGGGGCCGGCACCGGACCCAAGCACATCAATCCGCAACTGGAAGGTGTGTTAGGGAAAGGCCTGACCGCGGAAGCGGATGCGGACCCACCGGCCGCCGATGCAGACCTCATCAACAATATTCTGGCTGGCGGCGACAACGCCAATAACGACCGTCTGGACGATGGGTGGCGAAACCCAGGCGCACCCATGCCCAACTGCCGCGAGGCCACCCTCACGGTCCGGGTCTGGCGCGGGCCCGCTGCCGCCTTGAGCCGCATGTATCTCAACGTCTGGTTTGACGGCAACCGGGACGGCGATTGGGAAGACACAGGCGAGTGCCAGAGAACAGACAATACCGGCCCTGTGGCCCGCTCCTTTGAATGGATCGTCCAGGATTTTGCGGTCAACATGGGCGCCATTCCCAAGGGCGGCTATGTTGACATCCCGGTCAACACCCTGCTTGTGATGAATGTGGACGGCGAGCACGATGAAGGGTTGCAGTGGATGCGCTTTACGCTCAGCGAGGCGCCGGCAATTGCGAATCCTGCCACCAGCCTGGCAGATGGTCGCGGGCCCGATGCACCCAATGCCTTCCAGTACGGCGAA
>JACFMY010000447.1 GCA_019455155.1 Caldilineaceae bacterium | reverse complement strand
GAGCCGACCTCGGCGCTGGACGTTTCTGTGCAGGCGCGTATCCTCAATTTGCTGCGGGATATCCAGGCTGATCTAGGGCTGACCTATCTCTTTGTGAGCCACAACCTGGGCGTGATCCGGCACGTGTGCGATACGGTGGCGGTGATGTATCTGGGCCAGATAGTGGAGATGGGGCCCATCGAAGAGGTCTTTCTGCGCTCCCGTCACCCGTATACCCAGGCGCTGCTGGCTTCGGTGCCCCAGATCGACCCGGCGCGGCGCCGGCCGGAGCTGCCGATTATGGGCGAAGTGCCCAGCGGCTATGCGTTGCCCAGCGGCTGCCGTTTTCATAGCCGCTGTCCCGTGGCGCTGCCGCGCTGCAAGAACGAGGCGCCAGCTTCCTATTCGGTCGGGCCGGGACACGTTGCGGCCTGTTTTCTGCACGAGTCCGCGCCAGCCTATGCGACACCGGCGACGCCGGATACCTAATCATCTGAAATGTCAGAGTAGCCAGAAGGAGAGAGCAATCATGTTGCGACTGAGCACCTTTTCGATTGCGGCCCGCTGCGAGCGGACGGGCATGTTTGGCGTGGCGGTTTCGACCGCGGTACCGGGAGTTGGGACGCTCTGCCCCTTTGGCGCGCCGGGCGCGGGCGCGGTGGCGACCCAGTCTTGGGTCAACCCGTATTTGGGCATCGATGGCGTCAAGCTGTTGGCACAGGGTATGAGCGCGGAAGAGACCTTACGCAAACTGCTGGCAGACGACCCTGGCCGCGAGGACCGGCAGGTGGGCGTGGTGGATAGCAAGGGTGGCAGCGCGGCGTGGACCGGCAGCCAGTGTGTGCCGTGGGCCGGCCACATCACCGGCGACAACTTTTCAGCGCAGGGCAATATGCTGGTGGGAGAGGCGACGGTGGAGGCCATGGCGGAGGCGTTTACCAAGGCGGAGGCGCTCGACCTGCCCGAGCGGCTGCTGGTAGCGCTGGAAGCGGGGCAGGCCGCAGGCGGCGACAAGCGGGGCAAGCAGTCGGCCGCCATCAAGGTCTACCATACCGAGGAATATCCCTATTGCGAGCTGCGTGTGGATGAGCATCGTTATCCCGTGGCGGAGCTGCGGCGGGTCTTTGAGGTGGCGCGGCACCAGCTCTTCCCGTTTGTGCAGGGGCTGCCTAGCCGGGCCAATGTGCTGGGCGGGATCGGTGATGACGTGGCCACTATGCTGCTCAAACCGCCGCCCTTCCGGCCCGGTGGTGGTGGCGGCACGGTTTGATAGGGCTAGTCGTAACGAAAACAGAAAATGGACCAGGTTGTGCGCGGCGCTGTGAGCCCGGCAACCTGGTCCCCACATGATACCAATCTTGTTCTTCCTGGCCGGCCCAGTTCATTTGATTACGCAACTGTCTTGGGTGCGGCCCCTTTTGTTCCTCAACTGATCCGGTTGGCAACCGCCCTGCGTCTGGCCCACATTGGCGTGCTGGCTAGAAACGGAATTGCCAAAATCGCGCAAATCCGCCAGAATAGCGTCTGCTTACAATTCCTAACGTTTTTGCCCGTGTCACGGCTCGCTCTTCCTCGCCTATACGGGCAGCAGTTCTGTAAACTGAGAAGTCGTCGCAAGCGAATCGCGCTCACATAGGCTCACGTAGCATTCTCGTTCATCCCAGGGGGTATGCCCATGTTGCCAGACGCGGTTCATTCTACCCACGCAAGTGGCGCCGCTGCCACCGACCGGCTTGTGCAGGATCACGCCGCATTTAACCATCTCCATACCAGCCTGCCTGTCATGTTGCAGGTGGTGGACCGCCATGGCGTCGTCGCCGATGTGAACGAGCGTTGGCTGCACGTGTTGGGCTACACGCGCACGGCAGTGCTGGGACGGCACTACAGGGAGTTCATTACGCCGGCCACCAGGCAGGTGGCCGAGGCGCTCTACATTCCCACCCTCGTGGCGGAGGGCCAGATCCAGGAGATCGAGTGCGAGTTCGTCAAGGCCGACGGCACGACCGTGCCCGTTACCATCTCGGCCACAGCCACACGTGGCGCGGACGGCGCGATCGAACAGGTGCTGCTGACGCTGGTCGACAGCAGCGAGCGCCGGCGCACCGAGCGCATGCTGCAACAGATCGCGCGGAATACCGCCACCGTTACGGGCGATCGTTTCTTTCAAACGTTGGTCAGCGAGCTAGTGGCTGCGTTCAGCGTGCGGGTCGCCTTTGTGACCGAGTGCGCCAACCAGGCGCTGACGCGCGTGCGCACCCTCGCCTATTGCAAGGACAACGACTTCCTGGAGACCATCGAATACGATCTCGCCGGCACCCCCTGCCAGGGCGTGATCAACGGCGCCATCGGCTACTATCCCCAACAGCTGGAGACCCTCTATCCCAGCGAAGCCGGCATGGAATCCTACTTGGGCATTCCCTTCTACGACTCGCGGGGGAGGGTACTCGGGCACCTCGCCGTATTGGATGACAAGCCGCTCCACTGCACCATCCACGACATGGCGCTCTTGGAAATCTTTGCCGCGCGCAGCGGCGCGGAGCTCGAGTGCCAGTACAAGGCCCGGGCCCTGGAACAGCGCACCGAGGAGATCGATACCCTCTACGCCCAGTTGCAGGATGACAACCGCCGCCTGGAACAGCTGGTCACGGAGCGCACCCGGGAAATCGAACAGCGGCAGCGCGTCGCCGAGACCCTGCGCGATGTGATGACGGTCGTGAATTCCAATCAGGCGCTGGCCGAGGTGCTTCGCGTTTCCCTGGAAAAGGCGACAGAGCTTTTGTCCGCCGCGTGGGGCGCCGTCTATCTCTTGCACCCAACGCAGCAGACGTTGACAGTAGAAGCGACCTACGGCCTGGCCACGCCTGCCCGCACGCCCGCGGCGCTGCTGCGCGAGCAGAATCTGGTCCAGCAAGCCATTGCCAGGCGCCAGCCTGTCGTCGTCACCGACGGCGCGGCCGCCACGAGCGCAACGCTCTCGGCAGGCGAAGGGCAGACGCAGCTGGTGATTCCCCTGCTGCGGCAAAACAGCACCAGCCAGGTGATGGAGGGCTACGGCGGTATTATCCTGGGCTATCCAATGCCCCGCGACTTCAGTGATGAGGAGATCCAGCTGGCCGTGGCGTTCAGCGTGCAGGCGGCGCTGGTGATCGAAAACGCGCGCCTGCGCCAGCAGGTCGAAGAGGTTGCCGTGCAGGAGGAGCGGGGGCGGCTGGCGCGCGAATTGCATGATTCGGTGACCCAGTCGCTCTACAGCTTGACGTTGTTGGCAGAAGGCAGACGCCGGCTCCTCAACGCCGGCCAGTTGGATGGGATCGACGAGGCGTTGACCGAGCTAAGCCAGCTGGGCCAACAGGCGCTCAAAGAGATGCGCCTGCTGGTCCACGAGCTACGGCCCCCACTGCTCGAACAAGAAGGGCTGTTGGGCGCTCTTCACCAGCGTCGCAACGCCGTCGAAAGGCGCACCGGCATCGACGTGCGGCTGACCACCGATGATCTTGCCGACCTGCCCGCGGCGCTGGAAGAAGGGTTCTATCGCATTGCCCAGGAGGCGCTCAACAACTCGCTCAAGCATGCCGCAGCCACGGCCGTCACCATTGCCCTTCACACTGCGGGCGGCCAGGTAACGCTCGAGGTGACGGACAACGGTGTTGGTTTTGAACCTGCCGCGGTCACAGCGAATCCAGGCATTGGGTTGCACAGTATGCGCGAGCGGGCAGAGAAGCTTGGGGGCAGGCTCACCCTCGTGTCCGCGCCGGGGCAGGGTACGGTGGTCCGCGTCGAAGCCCCTCTCCGCCAGGCAGCGCCGGATCTCAAACCAGCCGTACAGCCGCCTTCCCGGTAGGTTTACCTATCGGCTTGCGTGCACAATAGGTATTTCTACACAGGCTCAACACGTACTTTTCCCCTGCGAGACCGGCTCACGCCCGTTACACTAGGTTGGATATGCCTTGCAATCGACGGCAGTATAGCGGACGGGACTTTGGCCTATGAAAGACATATTGCGCGCGGCGCGTGAGCGGGCGCGAGCGTTGTACGATAACTGCTTGATCCTGCTGCAGGTCGTTGATCAGGACGGCAAGTCGATCGTCGCGGTCAACGAGCAGTGGCTGGCGGAACTGGGTTACAAGCGCAATGAGGTCTTGGGTCACGATGCGTCCACGTTCCTTACCGAGGAGAGCCGCCGCACTCTGGAGAGCATTGTCCTGCCGGTCCTGCCCCAGAGCGGCAGGTTCCTGGGCGTGCCCTGCGACATGGTAAAAAAGGATGGGACCACGCTGCCGGTGCTGTTGTCGGCGGTGGTGGAACGGGATGAGCAGGGCCAGGTGCTGCGCTGGATCATGGTGTTGAGCGATGTCCAGCAAGAGAGCCAGGCCGAGAAGCTGCTGGCCGAAATCGCGCGGGGCATTGCCACGAATAGCCAACAGGACTTCTTCCAGGGGCTGGTGAGCCGGCTCGCCGACCTGCTGCAGGTGCGCAACGCGTTTGTTACAGAGTGTGTGAACCGTGCACTGACCCGCGTGCGCACGTTGGCCTATGTCGAGGGGCGCAACTTCGTCGAAAACATCGAATATGATCTGGAAGGCACGCCCTGTAACGGCGTGATCGGCGGCGCGGTCAGCTACTATCCCGAACAGCTCACCACCTTCTTTGCCTTCGAAGATACATTGGCTTCGTACCTGGGCGCGCCGTGCTACGACTCGCAGGGGAATGTCCTGGGCCATCTCGCCGTGCTCGATGACAAGCCGATGCACTGCGCCGCGCAGGATCTGGCGATCCTGGAGCTCTTTGCGGCGCGGGCCGGCGCTGAGCTGGAGCGCAAACAGGCGGCCGAGCGCATGCAGTACCACCAGGAAGCGCTCAGCCAGCTGAACCAGCAGCTGGAGGCCTACAACCGGGATCTGGCGCGCCAGATGGCGGAACGCACGCAGGAGCTGGAGCGCCGGCGCCAGGTGGCCGAGGGGCTCCGCGACCTGCTGACCATCCTCAACTCCAACCGGCCGTTGCAGGAGATTCTGGACTATATCGTAGCAGCGGCGAGCGAGCTGTTGGGCACAGCCAGCG
>JACFMY010000446.1 GCA_019455155.1 Caldilineaceae bacterium | reverse complement strand
AATCCCCCATGCGGGCGGCCGCAAGGGCCGCACCCTACGGCGTGTGCCGTCCGGTGGGGGCGAAAAATCTTTCGCCCCTACGGCCCGCCGCGCAACCCACCCCGTGGCGCCACCATCCTTCGTGTGTTGCGCACAAAGGCCGGTCATGGAAACGTGGCAAGATCCACCGTAGGGCAGGTATGGTACCTGGCGCCGCGTGATCCACCCCGTGCCACCACCGGCACCCCAGGCGCGCAATCCCCCATGCGGGCGGCCGCAAGGGCCGCACCCTACGGCGTGTGCCGTCCGGTGGGGGCGAAAAATCTTTCGCCCCTACGGCCCGCCGCGCAACCCACCCCGTGGCGCCACCATCCTTCGTGTGTTGCGCACAAAGGCCGGTCATGGAAACGTGGCAAGATCCACCGTAGGGCAGGTATGGTACCCCGTGCAACCCTACATCCACTCCAATGGCAGGAAAGCTTACTGTCACCAACTCCCACCAGTCACACAATACGGGAAGAAACGCCACTCAGCCCTGGCGCTGTCCAAACACAACACCCAGGTTCTTGCCGGGTGCGCGCCGCTGAACAGATCAGAGGTATCCAACAGGCAAATAGCGGGTTGTCTTTCGCTCAGGAGATGGTAACGACGGGAACCAGTTTGTAACTCTACTGGAATTGAGTCCTGTTACACTGCCGGCATCCGTTAATGCAAGTGAGCCGTCGGTCCTTGCGCCGGCAACTCTCATGTCAAGGAGGACATGATGCGCTTTCTGAGTGAGTCTATCGACCAGTCCAAGAGCAGATCCGTGGTTGAACCGGCATTACGCCAGCTGGCCGAACGCTTTGAGACATTGTGGCATCGTGCCCATGGCGCGCGCGGTGAGCATGCCTGCGCCCGTCTTGCAGGAGAGACCCTGATATTTAGCCTGGAGAATGTCCTGACTACCGCGCAGCGAAGCTGGGCCGGTACGGATGAAGGCTATGCCAGCCTGGTGCGGACCATGGCCCAACAGGTCGACGTCATCTACCCGCAGCTGGCCGATCAGATTGAAACGGTGTTGCATTGTTATGTGGGCGCAATGTACGTGGAAGTCGAGCCGGAAAACGGCACATTGCACATCAAATTCCAGCTACGTGATGCCCCGCGCGCGCTGTATCAGGAACAGCTGCCAACATCCTGTCGTTAGCAATACTCTGTACGTGGCAACAAGATATGTGGCTACAGGCAGCCGGTACAACAACGGCTGCCTTGTTTGTATTGGACCCAAGATTCGCGCAAAACAGAGCGGTAGGCCCTAACACTTGAACCGGATTGTGGCTCCGGCTCTGTGTTCGCTTTGACAACTCCCCTTGAAGGTGCGAGACTAACAGACTAGGGATGTTAAGGCGCAGGCTGGCGTCTTCCCCCCCACTCAGTAACGAGGTTTGTCATTTGATCGCCTATTGCCCAACCGGAAAATTTCGCTGCAAGGCGGAGCAGAGCCCCCTGCGCTGTCCTATGACAGGCACGCCGTTGGAGTTTACGGACATGCCGGCGTTCGATCCGGCATCCATCGATGGTAAAGGCAGCGGTATCTGGCGCTATGCTGCCATGTTGCCCGTCGTTGCAGAGGGCATGGCACGCGTAACACTGGGGGAAGGCTGGACGCCTCTCATCCCTGATACGTGGGCGGGCTATTCGCTCTACTGGAAGCTGGATGCCCTCATGCCCACTGGAAGTTACAAAGACCGGGGCGTAAGCGTCATGGTCAACTGGCTCAAAGGGCTGGGTTTTGACACCCTGGCAGACGATTCCAGCGGCAACGCGGGCGCCAGCCTGGCCTGCTACGCGGGCCGCGCTGGGTTGCGTTCCTGCATCTTCGTGCCAGCCTCCGCTCCCGAGCCCAAGAAGGCGCAGATCGCCATATACGGGGGTGAACTAGTGGAGGTGCCGGGCCCCCGGTCGGAGGCGACGAAAGCTGCCGAGGCCGTCACCTGCTCAAGCCGTGATATGGCCTATGCATCGCATGCCTGGCACCCGGCCTTCCTGTTGGGGCAAATGACCGTGGCCTGGGAGATCTGGGAACAACTGGGCGGCAACGTGCCGGACTGGCTCATCGTGCCGACCGGTCACGGAGGCACCCTGCTCGGCGCATGGCGGGGCTTCCAGCACCTGCGTGTCTCCGGGATCACGAATAAGTTGCCACGCCTGATTGCCGTGCAGGCGGTGCCTTACACACCGGTCTATGATGCCTTTGTTGCCGGTGCAGACTTTGTGCAGCCGACGCCTCATATGGAGCGGATCAGCGCGGATGGCATTGCCATTAGCTATCCTGTCCGTTGGCACGCCCTGCTGGAAGCGATTCGTTACTCACGCGGCATCGCGGTTGCCGTCGAGGAAGAAGACGTCGTGGCCGCGCACACCGATCTGGCTGCGCGCGGGCTCTTTGTCGAACCGACCAGTGCAACCATTGCCGCGGCGTTGAGCCAGCTTCCAAGTGGTCTCATCAAACCGCGCGACACGTTGGTCGCGATTCTCACAGGCCATGGTCTCAAAAATCCACCGCGAGTCTCAGCAATGTAATCATTACCTATGAACGTCGATGTCCTTACCGCCGTAGAGGGGATGATCCACGTCTCCTTCCGTGACAAAGCCCTGCTCCAACGCGCCTTTGTGCACAGGAGCTATCTGAACGAACTCGCCGAAAACAGCGAAGCACTGCTTGACAACGAACGCCTTGAATTCCTCGGCGATGCAGTCCTCAGCTACATCTTCAGCGAACTGTTGTACCAAAACTTCCCAGACATGCAGGAGGGCGGCCTCACGAATCTGCGCGCCGCCCTGGTCCGGAAAGAAACCCTCGCCCGTATTGCACGCAAGCTCCATCTTGGTGAGTTTTTGCTGCTCGGCCATGGTGAAGAAGAAAGCGGCGGCCGCACGCGCCAGGCCACGCTCTGTGCGACCTTCGAAGCGCTGGTCGGTGCTGTCTTTCTCGATCAAGGCATCGATGTCTGCCGCGACATGCTCTTGCGTCTCTTTGCCGGCGAGCTGGCCGAGCTTCGCGAGCGGACTGATACGAAAGATCCCAAGAGCCGGCTCCAGGAGTGGGCCCAGGCGACCCTCAACCACACACCGCGTTATCGGGTTGTCAAGAGCATAGGCCCCGATCACGACAAGCGCTTTATAACGTTGGTGCAGATCAACGGCGAGGCGTACGGCGTGGGTGACGGGCGCAGCAAGCAGGAGGCGACACAGAAGGCCGCAGCCATGGCACTCTATCGCTTGCAGCAGCCGGCCGACGAATATGTGCCCAATCCTGAACTGGAGGCAGCTTTCGGGCTTGCATCGCTCGAAGGAACCAGCAGTCACGAGCCAGGTGACCTATCTGGCCAGGACTAGGCGTCTAGAGCTTGATCTCCTCTTCGAGGGCCTTCAGGTCAGCGGCATCGCCACTGCCCGTGTCAGGGCTCTCCTCATGCTTCACCATGCGATCCCCTTCCAGCCGCAGGCTAATGACGCGGCTGATGCCGTCATTGCCCATGGTGACCCCATAAATGGTGTTGGCGCCCTCCAGGGTGCGGCGGTTGTGGGTCACGACGATGAACTGGGTGTCTCCACTCAAATCCTCCAGCGTGGCGCGGAAGCGGTCCACATTGGCTTCATCGAGCGCGGCATCGACTTCGTCCAATACGCAGAAGGGTGTCGGGCTGACATGCAGAATCGCGAAGATCAGCGCGCAGGCCGCCAGCGAGCGCTCGCCGCCTGAGAGGAGGGCCAGGCTTTGAGGGCGCTTGCCAGGCGGACGTGCGATGATCTCGACGCCGCTGGTTGAGATATTCTCGGGGTCGGTCAGCTCAAGATGGGCTGTGCCGCCGTTAAAGAGCAGTTGGAAGAACCGGGTAAACTCCTTGCCCACCGCCTCATAGGTGCGACGTAGCTCCACCTCCATGCGTTCATCCAGCTCTTTGATGACCTTTTGCAGATCGGCTGCCGCGGCTTCCAGGTCTTCGGCCTGGGTATAGAGAAACTCGTAACGGGTGGCCGCCTCTTCGTATTCGCGCGGCGCCTCCGGATTGACATTGCTCAGCCGCGCCAACCGCGCCCGCATCTCACGCACTTCATCTCCCAATGACTCTGGAATGCCCTCCAATACGGGCAACTGCTGGACGAACGCGTCCCATGGCAGGGGCGGCTGGTAAGCCACATCATCGCTCGCTTCCAGCGCCACCAGCCCAAGATCCTGCTCGATTTCGTTGCGCAGCTGGTGCAGCTGATCCTCGCTGCGCTGTAGATGCAGCTGGGCCTGATTCCACGCGCTTTCATCCTTGCGCAGCGTCTGTTGCAGCTGTCGCTCCTGATTCTCCGCGCCGGCCTGTTGGGCTTCGAGCCGGGCCAGCTCAGCCTCAAGCGGCTGGATCTCATCTTGTAGAGCACTGAGCTGGCTACTGAGCGCGTGTTCACGGCGGCTCAGCTCCTCGGTCTGGGCGGCCAGCACCTCGATTTCGCTGGCCAGCTGTTGCTCCAGCGCCTCTTTATGCGCAATCTGGTCCGTAACGCTCTGTAGCGTGCGGCCCGTGCTCTCTAGCAGGGCATGTTGGCTCCGGAGGTGACCCTGGACCTCCGCCGCCGCCGCACGTCGATTGGCCAGCTCCTGGAGCAGATTGTCGGCGCCCGCCGCGTTGACTTCGGCTTCCTTGCGGCTGAGCTGCTCGTTAGACGCCGTCTCCGTCTGTTGTAGCTCCCCAAGCTGGGCGGCAAGGCGCTGGGCGTTGGCTGCCAGCGTGTTGAGCTCAGCCTCCGTGCGTTCCAACTGCTCGCGGTGCCAGCGATGGGCCTGGCGGCTCCGATCCACGCGGCGACGCAGATCCTCCATTTGCTGGCGCTGCTGGCGATCACGCCGCGCCAGCTCGGCCAGTTCACCTTGCTGGTGCTCAATCTCAACCCGCACCCGCTCGATTTCTTGGGAGACCTCACCACAAGTAGACGCTGCACGTTGCGCTACCGCGGTCGCGGCCTCGATCTCGGCGGGCAGTTCGCGTAGCTCCCGCTCCCGGGCCAGGAGTGAGTCATCTCCGCGATTCCCCTCGCT
>JACFMY010000445.1 GCA_019455155.1 Caldilineaceae bacterium | reverse complement strand
CCCCCTGCCTGCTGGCGCTGGCCCTATTTTGCTCACCATCTATGGCACAGTCACATTTTTCGCCCCTACTTGCACACCCCGAATCGATTCGGCTATACTGATTCCGTCAACTCACCAGTCTGGCGCCCCTCCCCCTCAGCCCAGTTGTCATCACCGCAAGTTTTCTGCGTTGCCATTCTAATAAGCGGAGGAGAAACCATGTCTTCAAACGAGCAAATGGCTGTGGGAGTGTTGTCAGCCGCGCAGCAGCGGCTGAGTCGTGGACAGATGAGCCGGCGCCAGTTTTTGCAGCTGGCCGCGGCCTTGGGGCTGAGCGCATCGGCGGCTTCGGTGCTGGCTGCCTGCGCACCAGCTGCGCCGGCAGGTGAGGCAGCGCCCGCCGCGGCGCCTGTCAGCGCTGGACCCCGCCAAGGTGGTACCTTGGTGGCGGCTTTCTCGGCCGATCCGGCCGGCTTTGACCCTGTTCGTGGCCCCAGCGGCATGTCGCATGTGGTCATCGAGCAGGTCTATTCGACCCTGATGGCGCTGGATCCCGACGCCAACCCTTACCCGGATCTGGCCGAGAGTTTCGAGATGTCGGACGATGGCCTGACCTATACCTTTAAGCTGCGTGAGGGCGTCAAGTTCCACAACGGCGATGAGGTGACGGCCGAAGACGTCAAGTTTACCTTTGACCGCCTGCGTGAGCCGGACTCCGGCTACTCCTACGGCGCGCAGGTGGAGACGATCGGCAGCGTCGACGTGATCGATGCGACGACGGTGCAGTTCAACCTCACCGAGCGCACTGGCCCCTTCCTTATCTATATGGCGTTCCCCGGCTCGTCGATTGTGCCCAAGAAGCTAATAGAGTCAGGCCATGACCTGAACGCCCAGCCCATTGGAAGCGGCCCGTTCCGCTTTGTCAGCTATGAGCCGCGCAGCGCCATCAAGTTCGAGCGCAACCCTGACTACTATGAAGAGGGCAAGCCCTACTTCGACGCCATGGAATACCGCATCATCTCCGATGTGACCGCGCTGACGACGGCGGCCATGACCGGCGAGGTGAATTTCTCCAACGAGATTCCGCCCAAGGACTGGGCGCAGATCCAGGGCAATGCGGACCTCTCGGCCCTGACGCTGGAAGGCTCACGCTACAACTGGCTGCTCATAAACAACACGACGCCGCCCTTCGACAACGCGCTGGTACGCCAGGCGGTCTCCTACGCGCTGGACCGCGAGGCGTTGGTGCGGGGCGCGTTCTTTGGGCTGGCCACGCCCATCCTGGGCGGTGTGATCCCCGAATGGAACTGGGGCTATGCGCCCGAGGTCCAGCTTGTGGGGCCCAATGGCGACCCGGAAAAGGCCAAGGAACTGTTGGTGGAAGCCGGCTATCCCGATGGCTTTGAGACAACCATGACCATCGCTTCCTCCTTCCCGGCGCAGATGGCCATGGCGCCCATTATCCAGGCGAACCTGGAGGCGGTGGGTATCCGGTCCACGATCGGCACCATGGAGATCCCGCGCTACTGGGATGAGGTGTGGGGACCCAGCAACTTTGACATCACCACAATGTACTGGCTGAGCCCATTAGCGGACCCCGATGATTTCGTAACCAACAACTACGCCTGCGGCATGGCCATCAACGTGCAGAAGTATTGCAGCGACGAGATGGACGCCCTGCTGAAGGAGGCCAAGACGGCCGCCACACAGGCGGAGCGCAAGGACGCGTACCGGCGCATGCAGGAGCTGTCCATGCAGGATATGCCCATTGTGCCGCTGGTGAATGGGTGGCTGCTCATTGCCCACACCAACAAGCTACAGAACTACAAGCCGATGCGCACAGGCTTCCTCAAGACCCTCAAGGACGCCTGGCTCGAGGCCTAACCCTCCGTCCGGTTGTTGGTGCGGGGCGCCGCTGGTAGAGCGCCCCGCACCCCATGTAATGGAAAGTGTGAGAGACAATGCTGCGCGTGGTCCTGTCGCGGCTGGGGGCGTTTGTCCCGACGCTGTTGGTCACATCGGTCATCCTCTTTATCGCGGTGAATGTCGTGCCCGGCTCCGCGGCGCGCGCGGCGCTCGGCATCGACGCCACGCCCCAGGCGATCGCCCGCTTCGAGCATGAGCAGGGCCTCGATCGTCCCCTACACGTTCAATATCTGGACTGGCTGGGCAAGGCGCTGCGGGGCGATCTTGGCTCGTCGTTCCAGAACCGGGTGCCAGTGAGCAAGGAGATTGTCATGCGCCTGCCCATCACCATGCAGCTGGCGGTCATGGCCTTTCTTGTCGCTATCCTTGTCGCGCTGCCGCTGGGCTCGCTTGCTGCGTACTATCACCAGAAGCCGGCCGATATTGGCATCACGCTCTTTGCCACGCTCATGGGCGCGGTGCCCAATTTCTGGCTGGCGACGCTCCTGATCCTGCTCTTTGGGTTGACACTGCGCTGGCTGCCCGTAGGCGGCTATGTGTCGCTGTGGGAAGATCCGGTGAAGAACCTGCGCCAGATGATTATGCCGGCGCTCTCCTTGGGGCTGGTCTCGTCGGCGCTGCTGCTGCGCATCATGCGCGCGGATATGATCGAGGTCTTGGGGTCCGACTATATCCGCAGCGCGCTGGCCAAGGGGGCGAGTCCCGGCGTCGTCATCTGGCGCCATGCCGTGCGCAACGCGCTGATTCCCTTTCTGACCGTAGGGGCTGTGGAGTTCGGCTGGCTCTTTGGCGGCGTGGTGATCATCGAGGATATCTTCCGTCTGCCGGGGCTGGGATCGCTGGTGCTGGTCGGCATCATCAACCGCGATTATCCGGTGCTGCTGGCCAGCGTGCTGGTGATCACTACGGTCGTCCTGACCGCCAATCTGGTGGTGGACCTGGTGGCGCTGGTGCTGGATCCCCGCCATGTGCAGACAAGGACGGTGCAATGAGCCAGACATTGACCGTGCCGGCCGGGCGACAGGCGGGGTTAGGGCGTTGGTACTGGTGGCGGCGCCATGCATTGGTGATCATCGGCGGCACGCTGGTTTTGCTGCTGGTGATCTCGGCGCTCTTTGCACCACAGCTTGCACCCTACGATCCGTACCATGTGGACGTGAGCAGAATGTTGCTGGCCCCCAGTGGAGAGCATCTGCTGGGAACGGACGAAGTGGGGCGGGATGTGCTGTCGCGCGTGATCTTTGCCGCGCGGGTCTCCGTGCAGGTGGCCAGCGTGGCGGTCTCCGTCGGCCTCCTGGGCGGCGCCATCATCGGCATCACCGCGGCCTATGTGGGCGGCTGGGTGGATGGCGTGCTCATGCGCTTCATGGAGCTGCTCTTCTCCTTCCCGGCCATCTTGCTGGCCATTGTGCTCATGGCAAGCCTGGGCACGAATCTCCTCAACGCCATGGCGGCGATTGGGATTATCTTCATCCCTGGATTTTCGCGGCTGGCGCGGGCGGCCACGCAGCAGGTGTTGCGCCAGCAGTATATCGAGGTCGCACGCACGTTGGGGATGGGCGACGGGCGCATCATCCTGCGCGAGATTCTGCCCAACGTGGTGACGCCGCTGCTGGTGGAGGCCATGGCCGCCTTTGCCTACGCGGTGATCCTGGAGTCATCGCTCAGCTTTCTGGGTTTGGGCGCGCAGCCTCCCCAGCCCTCGTGGGGCAATATGCTGAGCACAGGGCGTGGCTTCATGGCCCAGGCGTCCTGGCTGGGGATTGTGCCCGGCCTTGCCATCTTCCTGGGCGTGCTTGGTTTCACACTGGTGGGCGATGGGCTGCGCGATCTGCTCGATCCCCGGTTGAAGGATTGATGGCAATGAACAGTACGCATGTACGGGCCCACCGGCAGGCGGATGGCGTCCCGACCCTTACCCTGGATGGGCTGACGATCCAGCTGAAAACGCGGCGAGGTACGGCCAATGTCGTCGATCGCGTGGACCTGGAGGTGTGGCCTGGCGAGATCGTCGGGCTGATCGGCGAGTCGGGCAGCGGCAAGTCGTTGACCGCGTTCTCGATCTTCGACCTTCTGCCCAAGGCGGCCCGCGTCGTGGGCGGCGATATCCGGCTTGGCGCGCGGTCACTGGTTGGTCTGTCTGCCCCGGGGATGCGTGCCATCCGGGGGGACCGCATCGCGTTGATTCCCCAGGATCCGCTGTCGTCGCTCAACCCTGTGCTGCGCGTGGGGCGCCAGGTAGGCGAGCCGTTGGTGTTGCACCGGGGCAGCCGTTGGCGGCAGGCGCTGGCGCGCGCGGTGAGCCTGCTGGCAAGCGTACACTTGCCCCAGCCGGCCGAGCGGGCAGGTGAATATCCCCACCAATTCAGCGGCGGCATGCGCCAGCGCGCCATGAGCGCGATGTCCATTGCACTGGAACCGGAGCTGTTGGTGGCCGACGAGCCGACTACTGCACTGGATGTCACCATCCAGGCACAGTTTCTGCACCTGTTGCGCGAGATCCGCGACGAGCACCGCACCTCAATCCTGCTGATTACCCATGACCTGGGGGTGGTGGCGGAGCTCTGCGATTGGGTCTATGTGATGTATGCCGGCCGCATCCTGGAGCAGGGGCCGGTCGAGCGGATCTTTGCCCAGCCCGCGCACCCCTATACACAGGATCTGTTGCAGGCGACTCCCACGGTGGAGACCCAACGCAGCGAGCTGACCGCGATCCCGGGCAGCGTGCCGTCGCCGTATGACACGCCCGAAGGCTGTCGTTTTGCCCCGCGCTGCAGCCGCCGTTTTGACCGCTGTGACGAGGAGCCGCCCTTCTTCGCCGCGGCGGCTGAGCACCTGACACGCTGCTGGCTAGAGGAGGACGCGCATGGCTGATCCGATCCTCCGTCTCGAAGGCATCAGCAAGGTCTTTCATAGCGGCGGGTTGCTGGCCCGGCGGCGTGGCTTTCGTGCGCTGGACCAGGTTTCGCTGACGGTTCAGCCGGGCCAGGCGTTTGGCATCGTCGGCGAGTCCGGATCGGGGAAATCCACGCTCTGTCGTGTTGCATTGGGGCTGATCCGGCCGAGCGAGGGTCGCGTGACCTTTAAGGGTCGCCAGCTCCTCAGCCTGAGCCAGCGCGATCTGCGCCATCTGCGCCGCGAGATGCAGGCTGTGTTTCAGGACACGATGTATTCGTTCAACCCGCGGCAGACTGTTTTTTT
>JACFMY010000444.1 GCA_019455155.1 Caldilineaceae bacterium | reverse complement strand
CAGCAGCATTGCTTGACCAGCTAGACAACAAAGAATCCTTTGGGAAATGCCTTTCGGTTACGAACTAAGGGCCACCCAGCTGGTTGCGAGTGTCGCTGTTGTTCGCGTGCGCTTGTCTGGACGGCATCTTGGCAGGATGGCCGTTGAGCGGCAGGCTGATGGTAAAACAGGAGCCGTGCCCCGGTGTGCTTTCGACATCGACGCGGCCGCCGTGCATTTCCACCAACGATTTCACCAGCGCCAGGCCGAGCCCGCTGCCTTCATAGGGCCGGGTCAGGCCACTATGCAGCTGCACGAATGGCTCGAAGAGGAGAGAAAGCTGGTCGGGCTCGATACCGATACCGGAGTCGCGGACGGCCAGTTGGACGCGCCGTTCATGATCGCTGAGGCGAATTGAGAGGGAAACCTTGCCACCCTCCTGAGTGAACTTGATCGAGTTGCTCAGCAGGTTAACGAGAATCTGCTGCAGGCGGCGACTATCGGCCCGCACCACCGGCATCTCAACCGGCCCTTCAAATGCCAGCTCTATCTGGCGCCGCCGCGCGGCCTCTTCCACGATCTGCAGGCTGGTGCGGCAGACCTCAAGTATGTCGATGCCTTCATAGTTCAGGTCGAGGCGCCCCGCCTCAATCTTGGAAATATCCAGGATGTCTGTAATGAGCGCGAGCAGATGGCGTCCACTGGTCTCGATGGTGTTGGCTGCGCGGCGCTGGCGATCGGTCAAGGGGCCGTAGATCTCTTCCTGCAGGGCCTGCGACAGGCCGATTACGGCATTCAAGGGAGTGCGCAGCTCGTGGCTCATATTGGCGAGAAAGGTGCTCTTGGCGCGGTTGGCAGTCTCCGCAGCCTCTTTGGCTTCGCGTAGGGCCAGTTCTGCCTGTTTGCGGGCGCTCACGTCCCGCGAGACAACAATCACGCGGGTGGCGTCCACAGGCGAGACACGGGCATCAAACCAGCGTTGCTCGCCGTCGATATCCAGGGGATACTCAACGTTGACTGTTTCGCCCGCGTCGAGCGCGGCCTGGATGGCTTCAACGGTGGTGCGCATCTCAGAGAGGGAGAATAGATCCTGATAACGTTTGCCCAGCAGTTCATCAACAGGGCGGAAGAGGAGCCCGGAATCGTTCGGCGCGATCTGCAGGTAGCGGCCTGAGCGATCCATGACCAACACGAGGTCATGGATGGCGTTGAAGAGCGCGCGAAACTCCTGGGTGCGCTCCTCCACCATTTCCTGGAGCCTTTCCTGATACTGGCGTAGCTCAGTAATATCGCGGCCAACGGCGATGAGTCCCGTTATAGTGCCTTCAGCCGGACCATACGGTGCCGTGACGATATCGATCAACAGGTCACGGCCATCAGCGTGGCGCATCGCCTGCTCAAAGCGTGTCGGGCGCTCCAACATATAGGCGCCCTCGTCTGGGGTTGGGGAATCGCGGCCTGCCATCTGCAGGTAAAGCTCATCGAGTGGATAGCCGATCAGCTGGGCGCGTTCGATACCCAAAAACTCCTCTACCGCGCGGTTACACCCCTGGCACTTGCCATCCTTGTCCACATAGACGATGAGATCCTCAATCGTATCGAGCAGGCTGCGCAGGAAGGCGCGTTCATGCACCAGCTGATCTTCTGAACGTTTGCGCCGGAACAGATTGGCCAGATTCAGGGCATACAGAGCCAAAACCTCTGGCTCATAGGGCTCTAGGAGCCGCTGTGATGTCAGATTGTCAGCAATAAGCCAGCCGATATGGCGATCCTCATCCCAGAGACTGGCCGCTATCTGCCAACCGTGGCCAGCCTCTTCCCCGTCTTCCATAAGCACAGTATCTTCTTCCACCACCAGTCGTCGGGGGCGGGTCTGGTCTGGATCTTCAAAGAGTTGTGCAGGCAAAGTAAGGCTCTGTTGCTTCTTAACCAGCGCCTGGCCGTTCCGGCCCGCGCCATTCGCGACCACTACCACACCGGCCTGGCCATCAGCGAGGTACAATTTCACGCGGTCAAAACCAAGGTGGGCACACCCTGACTCGACAGCCTGATGCAGAAGCTCATCTTCGGTGGCCGATCTGCTGAGCTGAATCGAAATGGCGTGTAGCGTCTTCAACTTCTCCTGGAAGGCCTCAGCGACACGTTTGCCAGCCTGCAATTCCTGGTTGGCCTGCTGTAGCTCTCGAGTTCTCTCTGCCACCGTGGTGACCAGTGAGTCCCGCGCCTCTTTGACATTGCGCATGTTCTCATTGATGAGCTGCAGGCTACGATCATGAATGAAACTGTTGACCACCACGGCGACAACGGCCAGCATCCAGGAAGCAAAGGTGGGCTGGGTGCTTGTGCTGACGATGTATCCCCCAAGCTGCAGGCCGTAGAGCAACGAAACGATGCCCACGACGAAGCCAGTGATAAACATGAGCGTGGCGCGCCCCAACAGGAAGCCGGCGAATGGAATCAGCAGCACATAGAGCAGCATGGGCACAACATAGACACCGCCCAGCTTGGAGAGGGAAATGCCGGTGGTCAAGATCAGCCCGGAAAGCAGCAGCAAAATCGCCACCAGTCGATACCATCCCCGCCGCACCAGATAGAGCCCAGCGACGATTTCGAGCCCCAATCCCAGGGCAAGGGCCACGCCCCAGTCGCCGATCTGTGAATTCGCAGGCACCAGCAGCAGCGCGAGCGCGATGATGACAACGGCGAGCAACATGCCGTGCAGGATGGTCGAAATCAACTGGATACGTTCTGCGGCTAGCGGATCGTCTGCTTGCCCGCTCTTGCGAATCCACATGGGGGACGATACTCCTTCGTCACAGAAGACGAGATCAAAAAGGGGCAGGCATCCGCAACGGACCCCCTGCCCCATCCTGGCGTTGAACGCACGCGGCTCTGAACCAACCGGCTTACCACAGCGTAATTACCCGCTCTTTCTGCTCACGCAGCTTTTCGCGGTTTGTACGCAAGGCAATCATAACGGATGCCAACACAATCACACCGTAAATCACATATGGCCACGGCGAAAGCTGCTGCACAGCCAGAATCAGGAACAAGGCAAAGGAGCTAACCCCCACGGTGAAGGTACCAACCGAAGCGATCCGCGTCCACCAGATAACAAAAGCGCCGATGATGATGGCGATACCCCCAACGAGCGGCGAAATGGCCACGGTTGTTGCCGCCGCGGTGATACCGCCGGCGCCGCCTTTGAAGTTGTTCAGAAACGACCAGTTATGTCCAATCACAGCCAACGCGCCCGTCAATGCCAGGCTCAGATCCAGGATCATTGACCGTGAAAGGGCTTCATCGACAGACATGGTAGCTGGTTCTGGAAAGACCAGCATGTAGAGCCATCGAACCAGGAAAACGGCAACTGCTCCCTTCAATGCGTCGCCCAGAATGGTCGGCACTGCGGCCTTGAGGCCGGCTGCTCGCCAGGCGTTGGTACCCCCAGTGCGGCCACTGCCAACAGTGCGAATGTCGACTCCATAGATGCGGCATACCCAGAGGCCTACCGGAATCGATCCCAGCACATAACCGAGCAAAGCGGCTATCGGAACAAGAAACCAGAGCATCGGTCAATTCTTTCCAGTTTATGGTGTATGCCTATTTACTGGCATTGTAAACAGGCCATGGATCATTGTCAATTGTATGGCCAGATCCCCCGCAACCCTACCCCGGGGCACTAGTGGCCGCCTGTGCGGACGCGGCGCTCAATCATACCAACGATGAGTGACAACATCACGGTCATGCCCAGATAGAAGAGCGCCACCGTGTTGTAGCCCTCGATTGCCCGGAAGGTACGGCTGATCCATAGCCGGCCCAACTGCAGGGTATCCGGAATGGCCAGCACCGCGACCAGTGCACTGTCTTTGAGCAACGCAATGAGATCATTCCCTAGCGGCGGCAATATGATGCGGATCGCCTGGGGCAAGATGACATGGATCATGGCCTGCGTATAGGTCATGCCCAGGCTCCTAGCGGCCTCAATCTGTCCCTTGCTGATCGACTGGATACCGCTGCGGAACACCTCGGAGAGAAAGGCACCATAGCCGACCCCTAACCCCACGATCGCGCCGGTCATCATGGACGGATCGATCAAACCGCCGGTAGCGTCGCGCAGCAAGGGGCGCACGACAAACCCGGCATAGAGCACGATCACGAGCATGGGCAGCCCACGCATCACTTCCACGTAGACGGTGGCGACATGAAACAGGATGGGGTTGGCGCTCAGCCGCATCAGCCCGACGAACAGGCCGATGATAAGCGCCAATAGATAGGATAGAAAGGTCACCTGCAGGGTGATCCAAGCGCCGGGTATGATGAAGGACAAGGCATTCGCGTAATAGCCGCGAATCTCTGGTTTTGAGAGTGCATACAGACCGCCGACGGCAAGAATAACCGCGATGATGACGATCCATAGCGGAAAATCTCGTATCGATTGTTGCATTCTATTTGATTGTGGGGGGGCTACGGAGATGCTTTTGGCCATGAGTTGGATTCCTCCTTATACGTTACAGGACTGGTCCCAATGGAACGAGGGCGACTGGCTCAGCGATCAAAACAAAACTGGTCCCTCCAGACCGGAACCATGCCCGGTGCGAAGGGACCAGTTGAACCGTTCAACCTGCAAGGCGACGCGCCTTACAACAACACACGTAGCGCCTCGACTGCAGCTTCGTGGTTGTGATTCTGGCTGGACGCAGGCACCAATTTCCCGTAGCGCACGATATCATGTCACGATGGAGAACCGTATTCGCGGCCATATGGGTCTGTCTTGCCTGCCATTTCAACGGACCGGCTGATATCCCTCTACTCGCCGCCGAACCACTTGTTGTAGATTTCGTCGTATGTGCCGTTCGCTTTGACCTCAGCCAGGGCTTGGTTCAATGCTTCCAGCACTTCCGGTTTGCCCTTGTTCACCGCAATACCGTACAGCTCGTCAGTGAACGGCTCGCCTACGATTTTGGCATTGAGTTCAGGGTTCGCCTTGATGTAGTCGGCCAGCGTGGGGGCGTCAGCCACGACCGCCTGCACATCCTTGTTGCCCAAGGCCTGCAGGGCCAGCGGTAGCTCGTCAAAGCGCTCTACCTGGGCACCCGTATTGTCGCTGACGTAAATATCGCCAGTGGTGCCTAG
>JACFMY010000443.1 GCA_019455155.1 Caldilineaceae bacterium | reverse complement strand
GACTGGCAAGAAGGTCATCTACGTGGCCAACGTTGATGAGGAGCACCTGGGCAGCGGCAACGAGTATGTTGAAGAAGCGCGCCGCGTGGCCGACGAACACAACGCCGAGTTTGTCGTGCTTTGCGCCAAGCTAGAACAGGATATGGCGGGCCTTTCCGACGAAGAGCGCCACGAATTCCTGTCCGCCATGGACATCAGCGAAACCGGGCTGGAGCAGGTGATCCGCAAGGGCTACCATGCCCTGGACCTCATCTCCTTCTTCACGGCTGGTCCCAAAGAGGTGCGAGCGTGGACGGTGCGCCAGGGCGCACGGGCGCCGGATGCAGCTGGCGTCATCCACACTGACTTCGAGCGAGGGTTTATTCGCGCGGAGGTGATACCGTACGATACCTACGTGCGGCTGGGCAGTGAGCAAGCGGCCAAAGCCGCGGGCGAGATGCGCGTCGAAGGGCGCGAGTATGTCGTACAAGACGGCGATGTCATGCATTTCCGCTTCAATGTATGAGTATGGCGCGTAACACGCTGCAGCCGTCTAGACGCTCCCGTGGAACCCGGGCGCCATTAACACCAACCGGCGAGGTTTTCGATCTAGGGTTCAACCAGTAAAATACTACGTGGCTGGCGTGCAAGCAAAACTCTGCTTCGACTGTCGCCCGCCTACAGGTTTCACCGCTGCACCAGGGCTGCCGGCAGCTGCCAGGCCGGGCCGAACCTGGTGGTTCCAGTTATTACCGGAGGATCTTCATGTACTCGCTCATGCGCTCTATGTCCCTGCGCAGTCTGCTCTTTGAACAGGTACCCGTCCTGCTGATTTCGTTGATCATTGCCGAGATCTTTTACAAGTTCCACAGCTTCACGTTGGAGACCGGCGCTTTTCTGGTGACCTGGTTTGTGCTTGACTGGGTCGTGCAGGCCATCCGGCGTCGCCTTCTGGGTGTGGCCAGAACGCCTTCCACCTAAGCACGCACCTTTGCGTAAAGGCACTCGCATCTCTGTTCCAGAGGCCAGCCGCACATGCCGGCTTCCTTGCTAACCCGTCTTGCGCTGGAACCGGCGCAGATGGCCGCTTTGCCTGGCGGACTCCGGCGCCGTATTCTGCGTTTTCTTCTGCGCTGGGAGGCCTACGAAGACGCGCTGGCCTGCCTTGACAGCCTGGCGGCCGCTGACCAGCTAGCTGTGCAGGATCTGCGCGCCGACGCGCTCCACGGCCTAGGAGATACGACTGCAGCAATCAACCTCCTGTGGCAGCGCATGCGCGGGCGCGAGGATGTCATGGCGCGGCTGCGCCTGGCTGAGCTCCTGTTGGCAATGGGCGATCTGGACCGCGCGGCGAGCACAGTTGCGCCCCTTGCCGCGCAGGGTGCGGCGGTGAGCCGTGCGCTCTATCTGCAGGGCTTGTTGCTCCTGCGCCAGGGGGATAGTGCGGCCGCGGAGAGCACATTTATTCGCCTGGCCCGGGCCGCGCCCGAAAGTCGCTACGTGAGCCTGGGGCTCATGCAGCTCTACCGTGCGCGCGGTGACATGGTGCGAGCGGCCGCGCATGCAGTGCAGGCATTGGGGGCTGACGGTCGCGGGGACGATCTGGCGGTTGAGGAGCTCTCCGAACTGCGCGCGTTCTTTGCTGCCACGCAAGATACCAACCAGGTACGTGCCATCAATCAAAGCCTTATCAGCCGCTTTGACCGCGAGCTGGCGGAACTGCGTGAGGGGTTAGCGCGCGTGGCTGCCCTGGATGCAACGGTAGAGCCGGTCGCGCCGGCTATCCCGGAGCTCGGGAGCCAGCCATTACCGTCCACGCCAGCACCCAGCGCGGTGGCGGTTACAGCCGCAGAACGACGCGCTCTGGAAAAGGCTGCCTGGAGCCTCTTTGGCTTCACCTCGTTGCTCCCGCATCAGGCCGATGTCATGGCCAGCACGCGCCGCGGGGAGCATGTCCTAGCCATTCTGCCGACAGGCGCCGGTAAGTCGCTCTGCTACCAGCTGCCGGCGCTGATGGACAACGGCGTTACCCTGGTCGTGTCGCCCCTCATTGCGCTGATGAAGGATCAGGTGGATGGTCTACCTGACACCTTGCGCGCCAAAGCGGTCGCCATCAACAGCCAAATGGACGGCGACGACCTGCGCCGTACCATGGACCGGGTTGCCACGGGCGCGTACCGTCTGGTCTATGCTGCGCCGGAGCGCCTGCGCCAGCCATCTTTTTTAGCCGCGCTGCGCCGCGCGGGCCTGGTTCGTCTCGTAGTAGACGAAGCTCACTGTGTCTCCGTGTGGGGGCATGACTTTCGACCGGACTACCTGCATCTGGCGCGTGCCCATCGTGACCTGGGCCTCCCGCCGCTGTTGGCGATGACGGCGACCGCGCCGCCCCGCGTGCGCACAGATATTGAGCGCCAGCTTCTGGGCGGCGAGGGCTCCATGCGTGTGATCGCGGGCGACACTTTTCGCTCCAATTTACACTTGAGCGCGTTCCGCGTCCGGGACGATGATGAACGCGTGCATACGCTGGTCGAATGCGTGCGCGCCCTTCCTGGCTGTGGCATCGTCTATGCCCGCTCCCGTGCTCGCTGCGAAGAGCTGGCCGCGCTCCTGATCAGCCAGGGTGTCGCGGCTGTTCACTACCATGCTGGAATCTCCGACCGCGCGGGCGTGCAAGACCGTTTCATGCGCGGCGATGTACGGGTTATTGTGGCAACTATCGCCTTTGGCATGGGCGTGGATAAGCGTGACATCCGCTTTATCGTGCATTACGGTCTGCCCGGCTCTGTCGAAGGCTATTACCAGGAAATCGGCCGCGCCGGCCGTGACGGCGAGCCTGCCTATTGCGTGCTGCTATATGGCGACGGCGACCAGCGGATTCTGCTCCGGCTGGCCGCGCGCAACGCGTTGACCATGGACAGGCTGCGCGGGGTTTACAGCGCGGTGCAGAACACCCTCGGCGAGCGGCAGAGCGGCGCTGTGCCGGCTGACGCCCTGACTGCAGCTGCCGGAGACGAGACCGCGGCGCGCGTGGCGGTTAGCCTGCTGGAGCAAGTACGGCTCCTCCGCCGCCATTACGATGTGCCCCGCGCGCTGACCATACAGCGGCCGCGCAAGACGCTTGCCGTGGATGACCCGTCTGTCGCCCAATTCCTGGCCCGTACTGGGCTGGACAGGCAGCCGGCCGCAACAGGTACTTTCGAAGGGCTGGTGGAGACCGCGGCCATTGAGGCGGAGGTGCTGGAGGAGCAGCTGTTGGCCTGGCAGGAGGCAGGCTATTTGCGCTACTATCCGCAAGGTCGCAATCTCTTTGTGACGTTGCTGCCGGCGCCGGCCAATGCAGGGGAACAGCTCGAAAGCCTGCTACGCAGCCGGGCTGCAATCGACCAGCAGCGTATCCGCGAGATGGCCGGCTACGCGCAGACCACGGTCTGCCGCCATGGTTACCTTGCCGGCTACCTGGGTAGCCAACCACGGCAGCGCTGCAACATCTGCGATAACTGCGGGGCGCAGCTCCAGCTCCCGCGGCACAGCAGCCGGCCCGATTTTGAGCGACAGGCTCTGTTCGTGCTTGAGGCCTTGCACGAACAGAGCTGGGGGCGGCGTAACCTCATACGTCTCCTGCGCGGGGACGCGGCCGCCAGCGAGCGCGCCCAGCAGTCTTCGTATTACGGTGCCCTGCGCGAGCGCGAGGAGCAGAGCCTGGCGCAACTGGTCGAAAGCTTACAGGGTGAGGGATTGATCCAGAGCCGGGAACTCGAACATGGCGGCATGGTCTTGGAGCTGACGGCCCACGGACGCAAGGCGCTCAGACAAGCTGGTGCTAGCGGGAGCGGCGGCTGATGCAGATGACGAAGCGTACCCTGGTTCTGCTGCTGGTGACAGCGCCGCTGCTGGCCGCGGCTGTCTGGGACCCACTCCTGCTCTGGGCAGCCGCCGGCTGGCTTTTACTGTTGGCCGCGTTGCTGCTCGCCGACTGGCGCCTGGCGCCGAACAGACACGCGTGGGAGCTGAGCCGGCGTCATGATGACCGCCTTTCCCTGGCGACGCAAAACCGGATTGAGGTCACGGTCACGTTACAGAACGCATTGCGGCCTGTGCGCGTCTGGCTGCGCGACACGCCGCCACCAACCTTCCGCATCGATGCTGGCGACCACGTTCTCGGCGGCATCGTGACGCCTGGCGTGCCGGGAACATTTGCCTATCACGTATGGCCCCCGCGCCGCGGTAATTACCAGTTTGGCGATCTCTATCTGCGCTGGGAGACTCCGCTGAGACTATTGCGCCGGCAGGCCCGCTTCACTGCCGCGGAGCCAGTCAAGGTCTATCCCAACCTGGTTGATGTCCGCAAATATGACCTGTTGGTGCGGCGCAATCGCCTGTGGGAAATCGGTCTGCGCAGCACGCGCATGCTGGGCAGCGGGTCAGAGTTTGAGCGGCTGCGTGACTACACACCGGACGACGAGTACCGGCGGATCAATTGGAAGGCAACCGCGCGCCGGGGCCGGCCCATCAGCATGGAATACGAGACGGAGCGCAGCCAGAACATCTTTGCGTTCCTGGATATTGGCCGCATGATGCGCAGCCCTGTGGGTGACGTGGCCAAGATGGACTACGCGATCAACGCGGTGCTGCTGTTGGCCTATGTGGCGGCTCAAAAAGGGGACAGGGTGGGTCTCCTGACCTTTGCGGACGCGGTGCAGACCTATGTGGCCCCGCGCAGCGGCAAGGGCCAGTTTCATCGCCTCCTGGAACAGCTCTACACCGTCGAAGGACAGCCGGTAGAACCTGACTACGACGCCGCATTCAGTTATTTTGCAGCACGCCAGCACAAGCGAGGGCTGGTGTTGGTCTTCACCGATCTGACCGGCAGCATTACCACTGAGGTTCTAATTGCCCAAATGGCGCGGCTCGGACGGCATCATCTGCCACTACTGGTTACGGTAGACGATCCGACCGTGCAACGCCTGGCGCGGCAGCCTATCGCCGACAGTGCAAGCCTCTACCAGCGCACCGTGGCCGAACAGATGCTCGCCGATCGCCGCCTTACGTTGGATCGCCTTCGCCAGCGCGGCGTGCAGACACTGGATATTCCCGCGGATGAACTGAGCGTTGCGGTCATCAACCGCTATCTGGCGCTGAAGGCAAGGATGTTGATCTGACAGGG
>JACFMY010000442.1:744-5144 GCA_019455155.1 Caldilineaceae bacterium | reverse complement strand
GTTTTGTGCGTGGATCAGCGGCAGAATACCGGCGCCGTAACTGCCCGGCATCGATCCAAAGATCCGGTACGCGGCGCGACGATCTGCCTCGGCATCAGTACGCCCTGCCGCAATCTGCTCCCCCAGGGCCTGCAGGTAATGCTTGCGCACGAAGTTTTGTTCGACCGGTTCATCCAGATGAGCGACAGTCCGGACGGCCTGGTCCAGCAGGTCAATCAGGTGAGGAAAGGCATCACGAAAGAAGCCACTGATACGCATGAGCACATCGACACGGGGCCGGCCCAATTCCGCCAACGGCACCACCGCAAAATCGGTCACTCGACGGCTTTCAGCCTGCCAGATGGGCCGCACGCCCAACAAGGCAAGGCATTGCGCGATATCGTCGCCGTGGGTGCGCATGGCGCTGGTTCCCCAAATGCTCAGCCCCACACTTTCGGGAAAGGCACCCTCCTCCTGTTGGTAGCGCTCAATCACCGCGCTGGCCAGCTGCTGTCCGACGCGCCATGCCGCCTGGCTAGGGATAGCACGCGGGTCGACGGCGTAGAAGTTTCTTCCAGTTGGCAGAATATGGGCCATACCCCGCGTCGGCGCGCCCGCGGGGCCAGCGGGGACATAGCCGCCGTTCAGCGCGTGGAGAAGATTCTCGATCTCGGCATCGTTTTGGCGGATCAGCGGCACCAGCTCGCCGCAGACAAAGGTCAGTGTCAGGACAATTGGCCTGAACAGGCTGGCGTCCGGCTGTCTCGTACGCGTAGAATGGAGCGCGGCCAAGACGTGCACGGCGGAGAATGCCTGGTCGATGACGGGCTCGATCTCGGAAGGCTCGAAATTGGCTGCATTGAGATCTTGCAGCAGCTGCAGACACAGCATATCCACGACGTCGATGACATCCGCGCAGGTCATGCATTGCCGCTCCTCACCCCTGACCAGCAGGCGCCAGGCGCCCGTTGCCAGCCGGCTGCCCCGCTGCTCCAGGAGCTCGTTCAGATCCCAACCGAGCGCCGCGGCGACGCCCGCGCGCAGGCTGGGCACGTCGTTGTTGGGAATCCTGGTGAGGGCACGCAACAGCGCGCACAGCTGATCTCCCTCCGGCACATGGCCGAGCACGTGCAGGCCGTCCCGGATCTGCAGGCTGCCCAACTCACAGAGATAGCCGTCGATGTCCTCCAGCAGGTGCTGGAAATCGGTACCCTTCATCTCGGCCAGAGTCAACGGCGTGCCGTCGTCGGTATACGAGCCGTCCCATTCGTGGCTGTGGTCGCCGTGATCGACCTTGCGCAGCATTTCGGTCAGATCCTGCGTCAGGTTGGCAGCCTCCATCAGCTCCCAGATCTGCTGCTGGATCAGCGGCAGCTTGGATGGATCCATCTGCTCTACCTGGTAATATTCGTCGACCAGCTGGGTGAGCAGCGCGAGCTCGCCGTACACGTCAGCGCTGGTCATGGGCGGGATCATGTGATCTACGATCACCGCGTGCGTGCGGCGCTTGGCCTGGGCGCCTTCACCAGGATTGTTGATGATAAAGGGATAGAAGAAGGGCAACTCCGCCAGGAAGGCATCAGGGAAGCACTCCTGGCTCAGACCGATGCCTTTGCCTGGTAGCCACTCCAATGTGCCGTGTTTGCCCATGTGCACGATGGCATCTGCACCCCAGCCGCCGTTCTGCTGCGGCGTGCACAGCCATCGATAGAACGCGTGGTAGTGATGGGTGGGCGGCAAGTCAGGGGTGTGATAGATAGCATCTGGGTCCATGCCATAGCCCCGGGGCGGCTGAATGGCAACGAAGACATTACCTAGCTCAAGCCCCGCGACCGCGATGTGGCGTGGCCGGCCCTGCTCGTCGCTGTGCACGAACACCTCTCCCGGCGGGTCGCCCCAGCGCTGCTGAATCTTATCCTGTTGCCCCTCTGTTAGCCGTTCGAACCACCTGCCGTAAACTGTGGCGGGCACCTGGCCCGGAGCCTGCGCCAGCTGCGCTTCGGTCAGGAGATTCTCGTCGTAGGCGCAACGACCAATCAGCGTGTGCAACAAGGCATCACTGCTCTCTGGCACATTGTCAATCGCATAGCCGGCCTCGCGCAGGCGTGCAAAGACGCGCAGCAATGAAGCGGGCGCGTCCAGCCCGACCGCGTTGCCGATGCGATCGGCCTTGCTCGATGAATTCGTAAGCACAAATGCGATGCGTTTCTCGTGGTTCGGTTTGCGCCGCAGCGCGGCAAAGCGCAGGGCCAGCCGCGCGATCGTTCTCGCGCGATCCGGCAGCGCCAGATACCTGGACGCCTCGGCCGCGCCGCATTGGCCGTGAGCACAGCACTCTCTAGCGCTCTCTTTGAAACTCAGGGGTACCGAAATGATACGGCCGTCGAATTCCGGCAACGCCACGTTCATGGCAACGTCCAACGGACCCAGGCCCCGTGTACTAACGCGCCACTCCGGCTCTTCCATGCCACTGGTAATTGCCTGAATGATCGGGACATCGAGAGCCTCCAGCGCGCGCACGTTCCAACCGCTTTGGGTAACACCGCCCGTATTGACGCCTCCCATAGCAAAGGAGATAGTGGAAATCAGGATATCCACCAGACAGTTACCGTGCTCGTCGTAGAGAAAGTCAAAGGCAGCCGGACGGGCAGCAGACGACTCATCCGGTTGGCTTGAGAGCTCTTTCAGGGACGTCGTAAAGATGGGAAGCGCCTGACCGCCAGCTTCTTCGATGGCGCGTGCCAGCGCATCCACGAATTGTGTGTTGCCGCTGAGCCAGTGACTGCGATAGAAGAGAATGCCGATGATCGGTTGCCTGCTATTGCCCTCACTGGCGGCCTGTGCCAGCCCCGCAACCTGATATAGACCGTGCCGCGCCACTTCCTGTGGCAATTCATACCCCCACCCCCCTGCCAACAGGTGATCAGCCAGGAAGCGCAGCATCTGTTCCAGGTTCTCTTCGCCGCCAAAGTGCAGATAGCGGTAGACATCGTGGATGATGGGCACGGAGGCGGAGCTGTGCGCGGTCAGCTCAGGATCAAAGCCCTCAGTGCCAGGCACACAGATCAGATCGATGTTGCGGCGCCGGACACCATCCACGAAACGGTCAAAGCCGTGCAGAAAGCCCTGACGTCCCCCATATGTGCGCAGCACAATTACCTGCACATCCTGCAATTCCGTACGCATGAACTCCTCGACATGCGCCGCCGTGGGCAGGCTGCGCAGGTTGATCCCAGTCACGGGCGGAAACTCCTCGGGCAATCGCGCAGCCGCGCGGTCGAGAACCAGCAAATCTGTGTCGGCATGGGAAAGAAAGACGATCCGGGAGCGGAGGAGGGGTCCGGCCAGCTGATCGGGCGGCGTCTCCGCGCTGAACTCCACCGTCGCGGCGGCCTCCTTGCCCGCCCAGGCGAAGCCGTTGAAGACATGGGTCACAAGTGCTGGCGGTGGCGGCAGCAGCCGGTCAGCCTCCAACATGGCGTCGATATAGTTGAAGATGGCCAGGATCAGACGCTCGTTGTTGACCGAATGAAACCAGATGGGGTGGCCGTCGAAAATCAACAGGACGACATTGGCCAGGGCACACGGTCCCAGGCAGCCAGCATGATTGAGGTGGACCCGGTTGCGCAGCTTGCGGCGCATCCACTCTTCGTAATAGAGATCATGGGGCACGGGAGCGAAGCCACGGTCGGTGTGGCCACAACAGCAGCCGTTCTCGCAGACAAATAGCTGTCCTCGCTGGCGCGGCACGTTGATCGGTTTGCCGTCGGGCCGTACGACATAATTGCGATCGCGGCGCTGCATGGAACCGCTTGCGCTTTCCAAAGCCATCCTCAGTTATCCTTCTCAAGTTGTGAATGCGTCAGAAGCGGATTTGCCAGGGGGAAGAAGGTAATCTGCAACTGCCCGGTAATGCGATGTCGCTCTACGTGGGCATCTACCCCGTAGACTGCTCGGATATGCGCGGGCTGCAGAACATCCTCAGGCGACCCAGAGACCACGACCCTGCCATCCTTCAACAGGAACAACCGATCACAGAACCATGCCGCCAGATTTAGATCATGGAGGGCAGCCAGCGTCGTAGTGCCAAGGCGCTTCAGCAGCGTCAGGATTTCCAGTTGGTAGCGGATATCCAGGTGATTAGTGGGTTCGTCCAGGATGAGAAACCGGGCCTGTTGCGCCAACGCGCGCGCTACCAGCACACGTTGCTTCTCGCCGCCAGACAGCGCGTGGAAACTGCACGCGGCAAACGCCAGCATGTTGACCTGCCTCAACGCATCTTCCACGATGCCGGCATCGGCGGCGGTATAGCGGTCGACAAGGCCCTTGTGGGGATTGCGCCCCATCAGGACAATTTCGTAGACGCTGAATTCGAAATCGCTCGTTCGCTCCTGTGTAACGACCGCCGTGCAACGCGCGGC
>JACFMY010000442.1:0-734 GCA_019455155.1 Caldilineaceae bacterium | reverse complement strand
CAGATCCCACACACCCTGGCCATCGAGCGTAATCGAGCCAGCCTCCGGCCTCAGCACCCGGTAAATCATGCGCAGCAGGCTCGACTTGCCGCTACCGTTGGGGCCGATCAGGCCAACAAACTCACCGGGTTGTACGGCAAGCATTACGTTGTCGACAATCGTCCTGCCAGCTACTGACCACCTGAGGTCCTGCACGTTGAGCATCATAATCCTTCTCGCAGTGACTGCCGCTGCATCTGCAGCAACCAGATAAAGAACGGACCACCCAACAGGGATGTGATCACGCCAACTGGTAGCTCTACCGGCGCAAATGCCGTGCGCGCGGCCACATCTACCCAAATGAGAAAGATGCTACCGGCCAGGATGGAGAGGGGGAGCAGGCGCCGGTGATCCGAACCCGCGACCATGCGCACCATGTGGGGAATCATCAGGCCAACGAAACCAATGGCGCCGCTCACCGCAACGATCACACCCGTCAGCAATGACATGACCAGAAAGAGTTCGCCACGCACACGGTTGACGTCCACGCCCAACGTCGTGGCCGTTTCCTCGCCGACCAGTAGCGCGTTGAGGGTACGGGCCTGCAGCGCCAGGTAGCTGCTCCCAATCACCAGGACTGCAGCTGGCAGCAGCAAGTCGACCCAGCTGGCGCCCGCCAGGCTCCCCAACAGCCACGCCAACACCGAGCGCGCCAGCTCCCGGTTGTTCGATGTCAACGTGATGAGGCTGGTAAC
>JACFMY010000441.1 GCA_019455155.1 Caldilineaceae bacterium | reverse complement strand
ATAGTAATTCAGCTCCGGGTTAGCCTGGCTGAGCTTCACCTCAACTTGCGTACCTGGATAAACCTGCCCGATCACTTCATTACGCAGATGACTGTCATAGAAGTAAACAATGGGCTGTACAAGCTGGCCAGCATACGTCCCCGTGATCGTCGCTGTCCGGCCATCGGGCCGGGGAATGCCACAGAGCAGGGGATCCGGGTTGTCTGCAAAGGGCAGGGATGGGGGCACCGCGGGCAAGGGTGCGGCTGGCGCCTGGGCGGTAGCCGGTGGCGCCATCACGCCTGCCAGCATGGCCGCTGCCAGGATGAGTACAACCAAGATCTTCCGGAAGAAACTGCCCGTCTGCATGCTTCTGCTCCTTTCCCCATGGAACGGTTCCATGGCAAAAGTCTTGCATAGAGCGGTGTTGCTGACTGTAGCGTCACCTACGCAGAAAAAGCACTCGATTTGCGGGAAACAGGGCTTGATTTTGGAGACTGATACTCCTGGCAAAGGGCGCCAGAATAGCATTCTTTTCTAGCCGGTTTGTCAGCCCTCTGTAAGTAAATGTCAGGCCAAAACCGGCTATAATCCAGGTACAAATGTCGCAGAGAGGTTGAATCAAGCAGACCTACCCGGACCTACCATCCATCCAAGAGCCGGACAATCTGAAAGCCGGCAAGACTGACAAGTCAAGACAAAATAACTGCCCCTAGCTACGGGAGGTTTGACTCATGAACGTGTTGCTAAGTACGCTGTTGACCGACGGGAACATCTTCAATGTAATAGACGGCAATACGTCGGCTATGCTCTTCACGGCTTTCATCGGTCTGTTGGCGGGCTGTTTTGCCAGCTATGCTCTAAACGGCCGTGGCCTTGGTCTGATCGGCAACACGGCATTGGGTCTAATCGGCGCGGCATTGGGGCGCTGGATGTTTGAAGCGATTAGCGTCTCCGCTTTGAGTGAACTGGGCTACTCCGGCGATTTCATCTACGGGGTCATCGGCTCGACATTGATCCTCTTCGTGTTTGGCCGCTTTGGCAGAGATTGAAGATGATCTCTTGATCACAGAGACTGAACCCACCAGCCTCTGTAGTAGCCCATCCGGCGGTGTGTACCAGGATATGCAAGATAGCCCAGGAGAAGCCTGGGCTATCTTGCTGTTGTGGATCTGTGCCAACAACATTCCCATCCATCGTGCATAGAGGATAGCCGAAATGTATCCGTGAGCGTGGGCTATTCCCTAGGCTTGTCTTGGTAAAAGCGTCTAACGTCTGCAAGATAGTCGTGAATGGACTCGGGTTGTCGCAGGCCTGAGAGGTTCTCCGGATTATCTGGATCGTATGGCCAGCGGGCGACCGCAAGTAATCCGCCCCAACACCAAGCCACAGAATAAAATGGACATGGTTAGGCATGATAACGAACTCATCCAACCCGACAGTAGGAAACCATGCCGGCAGAGCGAACCAAACGTCACTGACGATCGCGCGCAAGATCTCGTCTTCCAACACTGGTAGCCGATCCTTCGTGCAGACCGTCACAAAATAGGCGCCGGCCGATGAATAATCGAACCCTTTATACCGAATGGACCGGCGGTTTGGGAATTGAGAACGGGAGGACATTCTCAGAACCTCACATTAGAATTGTGGACCGCGTAGGGTGCGGCCCTTGCGGCCGCCCGCACGCCTGGCACGGGAGACGGAACTCCATTACCCCAACACGGGCCATCGTAAGGTATTGCTCAGATTCTAGCACAATCTTGGTCCAATGGTCGCACCCATTTCGTCAATCGGGGACAACGAATCGCCGCGTAGAGACAGCATCCCGGTCTGCCCGCGCCGGTCCAGTGGATGGACACAAGCGCCCCCATGTGTCCGGAGTAACCTGTTTACTTAACGGCGGCTTCCAATCTGACACAAAGCGAAAGCCCTCCCGACCACATATCATGGTCGCAGGAGGGCTTTTGCTGCACTCTATTGAATTAGGCTCCCCGGGTTGGACTCGAACCAACAACCGTCCGGTTAACAGCCGGATGCTCTGCCGATTGAGCTACCGAGGACTGCTGCCAACAGGCAAGTGTGAAGTATACGACCAGGGGTGTGGGATGTCAAATCTACAGGGTGGTGGGAAGGACAAACCTGACCCGATCGCGGCGACCGGTGCCAGGTGGTGCGTGGGCCAGCCTACGGCCTTTAGCGGCCCATCAGCACTCAAGCCAGGTAGTCCCTCAGCTTGCGGCTACGTAGCGGATGGCGCAGCTTGCGCAACGCCTTGGCCTCGATCTGGCGCACACGCTCGCGGGTGACGTTGAACTCCTTGCCCACATCTTCCAGCGTGCGCGTGACCCCATCCTCCAGCCCGAAACGCATGATGAGTACCTTGCGCTCCCGCTCGCTCAGGCCATCAAGAATCTCTTCCATCTGTTCCTTGAGCAGGCGCCGGCTGGCTGAGTCTACCGGACCAGGCAGGCTGTCGTCTTCGATGAAGTCACCCAGATAACTGTTCTCTTCTGAGCCGACCGGGGTTTCAAGGCTCAGCGGCTCCTGGCTCAGGCGTTGAATCCGGCGCACCTTAGCCGATGCCCGCTCGAGTCGCCGCTGCACTTCCGGGTCCAGCCGCCGGTTCTTAGCCAGGGAGTCACGCACGAGCCTGGCATCGTCGGGCTCCAGGAAATCCATGGCCAGCGCGATCTCTTCGAAGGTCGGCTCCCGACCCAATTCCTGTTGTAGCCGCCGTTGCGTGCGTGCCTGGCGGTTGATGGTCTCCACCATGTGCACGGGAATGCGGATGGTACGGGCCTGGTCAGCAATCGCACGGCTGATGGCCTGGCGAATCCACCAGGTGGCATAGGTGCTGAACTTGAAACCCAACGTGTGGTCGAACTTGTCCACCGCGCGCAAGAGGCCCAGGTTGCCTTCCTGGATCAGATCCAGGAAGTTCAATCCGCGACCGATATAGCGCTTGGCGACGCTTACCACCAGACGCAGGTTGCTCTGTGCCAGCTGGTTGTGCGCCTGCCGGCCGTTAGCCGCCAACAGCTCCAACTCATCCTTAAGATCTAGCTCCTCGTCGGTCAGCTCTGCCTCGACCCTGTTGCCGAAGCGCTCCGCGAGCTTTTCCTCGGCGGCCACGCCCTGGCGAATACGCTCGGCCAGCTCCATCTCCTCCTCTGCCGTCAGCAGCGGATGGCGGCCGATATCGCGCAAATACATGCGCACAGGGTCGAGACTCTGGCCGACTTCCTGTACGTCAGCAATTAGAATCTCGATTGGTACGAATTTCTCCTGTTCGATCTCCTCTTCCATCTTGGTGTCGCGCTCAATGCGCGGGATGGGCGTGGCATCCTCCTCCTCTTCCTCCTCTGCCTCTTCGGGCAGGTCGGCAAAGGGATCTTCTTCCTCGCCCTTGTCCTCGTCACCAAGGTGAATATACTCATCAAGCTCGCTGTCGCCTCCACTGCTGCGGCGCGGCAGCGGCGTGATCGCCTTGAGCTCGTTCTCGGGTTCTTCTTGATCTGGCGGCGTCTGAGGTTTGGCCATTGCTGTTCTTGTCCGCACTCCAGAAAACTACAGTAACTTTATGCCTTCGTGATTACGTACCCGGCGGAACAGTTCCTGCGGGATTCGTACCACCTCGCGCTGAAGATGCGAAATCTCCCGCAGGTTCAGGTTGTTGATTTTATCAAAGCTGCGCAACGCTTCCTGATCGCCCGCCCGCTGGAACTCGTCCAACAAGAACCGGATCCGTGTGGTCTCAGCGCGTAGCCGTTCCATGCGCATCCGTAAGAGCACCTTGACCGCGTCCTCACGTTGGACCATGGGTTCAGATTGTGGTAGCTGGGCCGCGTACGCCAACAGCCGTGCAAGCCTGCCGCGCAGCTGTCCATCGATTGTATCTTGAAAGAGCTCCACATCCCATGGTTCATCGCTGCTGAGATACTGTTTTAGTGCCTTGAACAGCTCCTGGTTCTCAACGTTCTGCCAATCGTTGGCCTGCAAAGGTGGTAGATGGTACCGCTCTGCGATCCCTGCCAGCCAGACTAGTAGATCCGCATCGCTGAGCAGGTTGGCTAGCAGGTGATCTTCGTAGCTGTACCGTTCGCCGCTCCGGCTTTCGCTTGGACTTCTGGCTACTGCGGGCGCCGCTGCCGGGGGCGCTTCGGCCGGCCGGCCCCCCTCTTGGCCCGGCGCGCCCGATTGGCGGCGACGAGCATCCACGACCGCCTGCCGCGTGCGCGCGGAAGCTTGTACCCGGTTGGCAATGGTCATCTCGTCGATCTGCACCATCCGGCTCAGGCGCTGGATGTAATGCTGCCGTTCAATCTCGTCACTCAGCTCGGCGATCAGCGGAGTAAGCTCCGCCACCGCCACGCCTTTGCCCTGTGGGGTTGCCAAATCGGATTGCTGCGCGACTATGTCGAAGTAGAAATCCACCAACGGCTTCGCCGCGTCGACAACAGCCGGCCAACGCTCAGGCTGTTGCCGGATCAGCTCATCCGGGTCCTTGCCCTCAGGCATAGTGGTGATAAAGAGATTGGCGGCCAGCCGTTCTTCCAGGCGTACGCTGCCCGTCGGCGTGACCACGGGCTTGCGCACACGGCTCAGCGACTGGCGAGCCTGGTTCAAGCCCCGGATGGTGGCCTGCTGTCCTGCGGCATCGGCATCGAGCGCCAGGACAAAGTTGCTTGTATAACGCTGTAACTGGCGCAGCTGCTCTATCGTCAGTGCCGTCCCCATGCAGGCGACTACATTGGCAAAGCCGTACTGATGCGCGGCGATGACGTCCATATAGCCTTCGACGATCACCACCCTGTCCAGGTCTCGAATCGCCCGATGGGCCAGCTCCAGGCCGTATATGGCATGTGATTTGTGAAAGAGCGGCGTTTCCGATGTATTGAGATACTTTGGCACGCTATCATCCAGCACACGGCCGCCAAATCCAATGATGCGTTCCTGGCGATCGCGGATGGGAAAGATGATCCGGTTGCGGAACGTATCGTAGGTACTGTTCCGCTCTTCGTTGCGTTTGACAACGCCAGCTTCGAGCAGGAGCTCCAGGGTCAGGCCACGCTCCAGCAGAAAATCGCGCAGGCTGCTCCAACTGTCTGGCGCAAAACCAAGCCGGAAACGCTGGGCCGTGGCACTATCAATACCGCGGCGCTGCAGGTAGCGACGTGCTG
>JACFMY010000440.1 GCA_019455155.1 Caldilineaceae bacterium | reverse complement strand
GCCATCTTTCTCTGGCCAGGCTTGAGCACGACGCTGATCAACGCGGTCCAGCACCGCGACTACCCCCTGGTCCAGGGCACGGTCTTTATCATCGCGGCCGCGTTCATTCTGATCACGCTCTTTGTCGACGTCTTCAATGCCTATCTCGACCCACGCATCCGGTACCGGTAGGAAGCGCATGCTATGAATTCTACGCGGCGGCAGATTCTGCGCAGCCCCCCTGTCCTTATCAGCGGCTCCATCATCCTCGTGCTGGTGCTGGTGGCGATCTTCGCCGACCAGCTCATGCCCTACGATCCCTACAAGATGAACCCGCGCTCCGCTTATGGCATGCCCAGCGGCGATTTCCTCTTGGGCAACGACGACTTTGGGCGCGATGTCCTCAGTCGCCTGATTCTGGGCTCCCGCATCTCTCTGGGCGTCTCCCTCGTATCGGTGACGGTGGCGCTCAGTGTCGGCGTGCTGCTCGGCCTCCTCGCCGGCTATTACGGTGGCTGGACAGATACGATTATTATGCGCGCCATGGACGTGATCCTGTCCTTCCCCACCATCGTGCTGGCCATCTCCGTGATCGCGTTCCTGGGCAACAGCCTGCTCAACGTCATTTGGGTCATTGCGCTGCTCAATGTCCCCCGCTTTGCCCGGCTCGTCTATACCTCCACCTTGAGCACCAAGCAGAACCAATACGTGGAAGCCGCGCAGTCCATTGGCACCTCGGATGCCCGCATTCTGCTGCGCGCCATTCTTCCCAATATTATGGCGCCCATCTTCGTGCAGATCGCGTTGAGCCTGGGCGCGGCCATCATCGTGGAGTCCGGTCTCAGCTTCCTGGGGCTCGGCGTGCCACCGCCGGAGCCGAGCTGGGGGACCATGGTCGCTACCGCGCGCAAGATCATGGGCCGGCAGCCCAACATGGTCATCTGGCCCTCCCTGGCGCTGGCCATCACCGTGCTCTCCTTCAATATTCTGGGCAACGGCCTGCGCGATGTGTTCGACCCGCGGCTACGCCAGCGCTAATCTGTAGATGGCATGTAAACGCCTTTTAGACGCGAAGAGGCCGCCCGCTGTTCAGTCAGCGGGCGGCCTCTTCGTGGTGTCCCGATGCCTATTGGCCAGGCGCCGGCACCACGCCAAGCTGCATCAGGAGGCCAAAGCCATCGTTGACGCCCCAATGCTCCACGATCTTGCCATTGGCAAGGCGGAAGATGCTGATGCCCTGCACATTGATGGACCGGCCGGTGGCCGGGATGCCCAGGAAGTCTCCCGTGTGCTTGCCCGTCGTGGTGAAGAACTCTACCACCCTGTCGCCCTCGGCGACCAACATCTCAGTCTTCGTGTTGAGCCCCTCGAATGCACTCAGGGCGCCCATGTGCGCCATTTTGCCGCCCTCCAAACCGGGAGGCAGACCCGGCAACGCGGAGTGGCTGACAATATCTGCGGCGACAATGGCGTCCAGCTCATCGAGCCGGTTGCTGTTGTGAATCTCACGGTAACGACGCACGACGTTCTTGTTCGCTTCGGCTGACATCTCGGTTTTCTCCTTTGTAGATCAACATGCACGTTGAAACGTAGTCCGGAATGCGCAAAGGCGATCCCCTGCGCATGGCGTCATCTCAGGCGTCACTTCTCAAGTTGGCAGGTCTTACCTCCTTGCCAGGCAAACAACAGCTCGCCCGGCGCCCTTGTGGACAGCTCCCTCAGATCAACTCCCAATAACTCGCGTACTTGCTGCGTGTACCAGCGATCGAACGGCAGATCGGAGACTGCGAGATCGTGCATGACCCGGTCCAGCTCTCTGGCCTCAATGTAGAGCACGGCAACTTCGCCCTGGCCCAGCTGCATGAGCCAGGCCAGCTCGCGTGTGATACCAAGTCGCTGGCACGAGGCCTCGTATTCGCAGCGCCGCGCGCCCAGCATCTCCTGCACGAAACGCCGCCACGCCTCCGATCGCCCGGGTAGAACCGGCCATACAAACGCCCCTGCTGTGGGGGCCACGCCTTCATGTTCAGCTGCGGCGAGCTCATTGTGCTTTGCCATCGCCTCTACCGTTTCCAATCCCATCACGCTATAATGGCCCCATGTCTGTTCTGAACTGCGCTCTGGCCTGCCGCATTGGGGGGAGCCTGCGTGCCCATCATGGCTCTACTCTACCCGGAGGCCGCGGCAATAGCGTGAAAAAGAGCGTGAAATGGGCCATCTGAACCTGGCGCTGCTTGGCGCACCGGTAATCAGCCACGACGGCAAGGTGGTGGCCTTCCCAACGCGCAAGGTCCTGGCGCTGCTCGTTTACCTGGTGGTAGAGGGGGGAACACACGCGCGCGCAAAGATCGCCGCGCTCTTCTGGCCGGAAAGCAGCGACACCCAGGCGCGGGCAACGCTGCGACGTACCCTGGCCTTCCTGCGCCAGGCGCTGGACGAAACGGCCCAGACCCGCACGGACAGTGAACAGCAGGCCGCCCACCTGGTCGTGGACCGGGAGTGGATCGGCTTCAACCATGCGGTCGTTTACGAGCTCGACCTGCGTACAGTGGCCGCGGCCGTGACCCAAACCCGTGCGGCCGCTACGTCTCCGCATCTCATCCCGGAGCTGCTCTATGCCGCCAGCCTGGCACGGGGTGAGTTTCTGGAAGGCTTCGCACTGAACGACGCGCCCGCCTTCGACGAATGGCTGACCGTCCAGCGCACGCTGTGGCACGGCCGCGTCGCCAGCATCTACGAGCGCCTATCCCAGCTCCAATCTGACGCCGGGCAGGCAGCTGACGCCATCGAGACCGCGGCGCGCTGGGTCGCCCATGACCCGCTAGACGAAGCCGCGTACCGGCGCCTCATGCAGCTTCACTTCGCCGCCGGCGATCGCGCGGCAGCGCTCCAGACCTACGCGCACTGCCAGACCCGTCTGGCCGAAGATCTGGCCGCCGCGCCCGCGCCGGAAACCGCGGCGCTGGCCGACCAGATCCGCGCCGCCGCCACACCGGCCCGCCCAAGCGTACGGCAGGGACGCCAGCCCGTGATTGCGCTGGAAGCGCCTTTGGTCGGTCGTCATGGGGAGCACACGCAGCTCGTCACAGCATATCACGAAATTTGCCAGCAGCGCCCGCAAGTGGTGACGCTCGAAGGAGAGGCTGGGATCGGTAAATCACGCCTTGCAGCAGAATTTCTGGCCTGGACATCAGCCCAGGGCGCCGCTCTCCTGCGCGGCCGCGCCTTCGAAGCCAGTGACCGGCTGCCCTACCAGCCCGTGGTCGACGCGCTGCGTGGCCCCCTGGAGCACGAAAACGCGCCTGACGACCTACTCGGCGATGTCTGGCTGGCCGAATTGAGCCGCATCCTGCCCGAGCTGCGCGAGCGCTACCCTGACCTGCCCGAGCCTATCACAGAAACGACCGCCACGCCCATCCGCCTCTTCGAAGCCGTGACCCGGCTGGTCGCCGCCTGGGCCGCCCGCGCCCCGGTGATCCTCTTTGTCGACGATGTGCAGTGGGCCGACGCCGCTTCGCTGGATCTCCTGCACTATATGGGACGTCGTTGGGCCGAAATAGGCGCGCCCGTGCTAATGCTCCTTTCCCTACGCGCCGAGACGCTGGCTACGCTGCCAACGTTACTCACCTGGTTGGGAAGCCTTGACCACGATCTCGCGACGATGCGCATTGCCCTGAGCCCCCTGTCGGAGAGCGCCACCCTGCAGCTGGTCAAGTCCCTGGCCCGCGCGGCCCCCGATGGGTCAGGCGAGGAGGAAGCGTTCGGCCGCTGGCTCTTTGCCGAAACACATGGCCAGCCGTTCTATATGTTGGAGATGCTCAAAGCGCTGCTCGAGCAAGGGATCCTGGGCACGCACCGCACGGGCAGCAATGAATGGGCCATCGACTTCGCGCGGGCCGTGCAGGGCCAGAGTTCGCTCCAGAGCTTCGTGCCCCAGCGCGTGCGCGATGTCATTCGCGCCCGGCTGGCGCGGCTGAGCCCAAACGCGCTCTCACTCCTCGCGGCCGGCGCGGTCCTGCATCACGGCTTCACCTTTGAGCAGGTCCGCCACGTTGCCGGCGTCAGCGAGCAAGAGGGGCTCCTGGCCCTCGACAGCCTGTTGGAAAGCCGCCTGCTCGTGGAAGATCGCCAGGCACATCTCCAACCCTATGCCATCGCGCACGACAAGATCCGCGACATCGTATACACCGAAGCGGGAGACGCCCGCCGGCGCATCTATCACCGCCGCGCCTTCGACCTCCTGCTGGCCGAGCCGGCGCCCGCCGCGGAGCTGGCACGCCATGCGCGCGCGGCGGGTCTGGCCGGATCGGCCTTTCGCCATAGCCTCGCAGCCGGCGACGACGCCATGCACCTTTCCGCGGTGCGCGACGCCATCGACCACTACGCGCGGGCCCGGCAGATCGTCGACGAGGCCCCGGACCCCCGTACGCTGCTCCATGAGCCGGCCAGACAGCTTGCCCACCTGTACGTGCAGCTGGGCCACGCTTACCAGCTGAGCGGCGAGCTCCAGCAGGCGGGCGCGCTCTACCAGGCCATGCTGAGCCTGGCGCGTACGCTGGGCCTGCTGGAGATGGAGTGCGCTGCGCTCAACCGGCTGGCGACCTTCACCGCCCAGATGTCGCTGGACATGGACCAGGCCGCGTCCCTGCTAGAACAGGCCCTGGAGGTCGCCCAGCGGAGCGGCGACAAGGCATTGGTAGCGGAGACTGCCTGGAACCTGGCCCAGAGCGACTTCTACCGGTGGAACGGCGCGGCATCCCTGGCTCACGGCCAGCAGGCGCTGGAGCTTGCCCGCGAGCTCGCCAATCAAGAGCTGGTTGGCCGGTGCCTGAACGTCATTGCCTATGCCTACACGGCGCTGGGCCGCTGGCAGGAATGCGCCGCGACAGCCAGCGAGGCGCGCGCCCTGTACGCGGCTCTGCGCATCCAGGCCATGGAGGCCGACTGCCTGGCCCAGCTTGCCTTCGCCGCCATCAATCTCGGCCGCCCCCAGGAAGGTGTCGCCGCCGCGCGCGCCGCCTACGAGATCAGTACCCGCCTCGAGAATGGTTGGGGCCAGGCCAACGCCGCACTCTATCTGGCGCACGGGCTGCTGGAGACAGGCGACTACGGGGAGGCGCTCGCGGTAGCACGCCAGGGTGTCGCCATTGCCCGGACCATCGAGCACATTCCCATGCTGGCG
>JACFMY010000439.1 GCA_019455155.1 Caldilineaceae bacterium | reverse complement strand
GCGCCATTTACAGTCTGGAGCCCGACCAGAAGATGCTCACGGTGCAGGCGACCTGTGGTCTGCCTGCAGCCTTCGCCGACAACCTGACCTTTGCGGCTGACAAGAGCTTGCTGGGCCAGGCCATTATGAGACTCCAGCCAGTGGTGGTGTCGAACATCGCCGCGAGCCTGGCGGAACAACAGGACGGTCTGGATGAAAAACGCCAGGCGCTGCTAACCCAACATTACCACACCCTGCTCTCGGTGCCGCTGCTGCGCCAGGGGCAGGAAAACGAAGATGACAAAGTCTACGGCGCAATTGCGCTCTATTACCCCGAGCTCCGGACCTTTAGCGACGAGGAGATCGGGCTGGTGGTTGCCTTTGCCACCCAGGCGGCGCTGGCGATTGAAAACGCGCACCTGCGCCAACAGGTGGAACAGACCGCCATCATGGCCGAGCGTAGCCGGCTGGCCCGTGAGCTGCACGACTCGGTCACCCAGTCGCTCTACAGCATGACCCTCTTAAGCGAAGGGTGGCGGCGCATGGCGCGCAACGGCACCCTGCTCCAGGTCGACGAACGGCTGGCAGAGTTGAGCGAGCTCAGCCGCCAGGCCTTGAAAGAGATGCGGCTGCTGGTACACGAGCTGCTGCCGCCGGCGTTGGAAAAGGAAGGGCTGTTGGGCGCGCTCTACCAGCGGCTGGCGGCGGTGGAAAAGCGGGCGGGTATCGACGCGCGCCTGGTCGTTGACGAAGTGTTCGAGCTGTCGCCGCGGTTGGAAGCCGCGCTCTACCGGATTACGCAGGAAGCGCTCAACAACGCGCTCAAACACGCGGGCGCCTCCGCGGTCACCGTGAGCTTTCACCGTGAGAACGGGCAGATCGTCCTGGAGATCCACGACAACGGCAAGGGCTTTGTCGTGGAGGGCGGCGATGGACAGGGCGGCCTGGGCCTGGGTACCATGCGCGCGCGAGTCGAGCAGATCGGCGGCACATTGGCCATTCAGTCGACACCTGGTGACGGCACGACAGTGCGGGTACAGGTGGCATTCGAGAACGAGGCGAACGATGACTAACAAAATCCGCATTCTGATTGCTGACGACCATGCTGTCGTGCGGCGCGGCCTGCGCACAATCTTGTCGAGCGAGCCGGAGATGGAGCTGGTCGACGAGGCCGCCGACGGCATGGAGGCGGTGCTCAAAGCGCGCTCCTGCCACCCCGATGTGATCTTGCTGGACATGGTCATGCCGCGGCTGGATGGTCTGGGCGCCATTAAGCAGATCAAGCAGGAGAATCCCACCGTGCGGATTCTGGTGCTCACCAGCTTTGCCGAAGATGACAAGCTCTTTCCGGCCATCAAACATGGCGCGCTGGGCTATCTGCTCAAGGACTCGTCGCCGGAACAGCTGATTCAGGCGATCCGCGATGTCTACGCGGGCAAGTCGTCGTTGGACCCATCGGTCGCGCTCAAGCTCATACGCGAGCTGAACCGTTCCTCTGATCTGCCGCTGAGCGCGGATCCCCTGAGCGAGCGGGAGCTGGAGGTGCTCAAGCTGGTGGCGCGTGGGCTGACCAATCAGGAGATTGCCGAGACGCTGGTCATCGGCGAGCGCACCGTGGGCAACCACATTAGCAGTATCCTCGGCAAGCTACATCTGGCCAACCGCACGCAGGCTGCACTCTATGCGCTGCGCGAAGGAATCGCCACGCTGGACCCAGAGAGCTGAGCCTATTTGGGTTGGCGGCGCCGGAATCGCCGACCTTTGGTCTTTACCGAATACACAATCAGACAATTTAAGAAGAGGCCCGTTCGCCTGTTGGGGAACGGGCCTCTTCTCTATGGCGCGCCACCAGCACTCCATGAAGCGTCATTCTGTCGTAACCATTTCGTGGCCGTACACCTGTCCCAAGCGATTGAAGTCGCTACTACGGAAGGCAAGGTTGGGAAGGCAAGGTTGGTTGTTGGCAGAACAGTAGGTATTTCTTCCCACTGTCGCCGTGAAAAAGCGCCCCGGCGCGGGCGCGATTTGGTTGGTTTTTCCCTAACGACGCTGTGTAGCATCCCGCATGTTTCTGCCTGCCGATCGCTCTACACTGAACACGCAGCATGCTTGCAATCGCCAACCATGATAGACGACTTCAATCGAGACGACAGGAGGAGGAACACTATGTTTTCTAAGTTTTCGAAACCCTTTCAAGGACGCGGCAAGCTGGGTAGCCGCGTGGCGGCCTTTGCTCTGGCCGCACTTGCGCTGCTCGTGGGCAGCTCAGCCGCGCAGGCGCAGCCCCAGTGCAGACGTGTGCATGGCCATTATGAAGAGCATATCGTCAGCGGCCCCGAATGCACGTCAACCGTTGGCCTCTGCGTCGCCGGCACGTACAAGGGACGCATACATGGCACCTTTTTTGGCGCGGTCAACTCGTTGGCGCCGACCGACGTAGGTGAAGTGCTGCTCTTTACCACGGACAGCACCATTCATGCCAGCTTCGACGGCAAGGAAGGCGACCTGATCATCAAGAACGCCGGCGCTTTCCAGACCGCTGGGACTGGCCACATTGTCGACCTCCAGTACATTGTCGGCGGCACCGGCGAGCTGAGCGGCGCCTCGGGCGTCATCCGCGCCACGGGCACCTTCGATTCCGCCACGGGCACGGGTGAATCGGACTACGAAGGTGAGATCTGCGTGCCCTGAACGCCATGTAAGCGCATGCAGGGGAAACGCGCCAGGTGACCTCGCCTGGTGGAGAAGACAATCCCCCTGGGCTGAGGCTTTTAAAGAAGACCGCACTGTGCGGTCTTCTTTTTGGGCAGGGCCCTTGCACTGGATGGTAGGAGCAAACGATGCACAAGAGACATAGCACACGACGCTTCATTTTAGGCGGCGCCACTGGCCTCATCATGGCTGCCCTGGCCGTTGCCGTCTTGCGGCTGGCGGCGGCGGGCGGCGGCATCACCGTAGCGGACGTGGGTGGCGTGTTCCAGATCGTGGTGACGGGCGCGCTGTTGGGCCTGTCTGGCGCAGCCTTCTTGCCGCGTGAGGCGCCGCCTGCTGAGCAGATCATCTATGGCTGTGTTTTGGGCATAGTGGCGTGGGTTGTCCTGGCACTGAACATCTATCCGGTGTTGATGGGCAGGGGGCCCATGTGGCAGGCGGCGGCAGTGATGCCGTACTTCCCGCATCTCGTTGCCTATACACTGCTGGGCGGCACGACTGGGTTGCTCTACGGCGTGCTCTTTGTCTGGCTGGCCGGCCCCCTGCAGCTGGTTCCACCGCCAATGGATGTGCCCGAGATCAAGCTTCGCGTAGTCATACTAGGGGGTGGCTATGCCGGCGTGACCGCGGCGCAGACGCTGGAAAAGGAGCTCAAGGGCGACCCCAGCGCCGGCATCTGGCTCGTGAGCAACACCAATTTCCTGCTGCACACGCCCATGTTGTCAGAAGTCTCGGCCAGCGCGGTGCGGGCGGAGAATATCAGCCCGCCCCTGCGTAGCTTTTTCCGCAACGTGCAGGTCGTGCAGGGTGCGGTGGAGCGCGTGGACCTGGCGGAGCGGACGCTCTATCTGGCGCCCGACGGCCGCTCTCCCGCGCGCCAGCTGCCCTTCGATCACCTGATCGTGACCGTGGGCAGCGTGCCCCACTTCTTTGGCACGCGCGGCGTCGCCGAGCATGCGTTGACCTTCAAATCTCTGGAAGATGCGGAGCTGATCCGCAACCAGATCATCGACATGTTCGAGCGGGCGGACTTCGAAGCCGACCCCGCCACGCGGCGGCGCCTGCTGACCTTTGTCGTGGCTGGCGGCGGCTTTGCCGGCGTCGAGCTCATCGGCGGGCTGAACGATTTTGCGCGCGGTATTGCGCCCTTCTATCCCAATGTCCGGCAGGACGAGATTCGCCCGGTGCTGATCCACGCGCGGGAGACGATCCTGCCCGAGCTGAGCGAAAGCCTGGGCAAGTACGCGCAGGAGAAGCTGGCGCAGCGCGGCGTTGAGTTCAAGCTAGGTGTGCGCTGTACCGGCGTCGAGCCAGGCAAGGTCTTTCTGAGCGACGGGGAGATCGAGGCCGAAACCTTTATCTGGACTGCGGGCAACAAGCCCAATCCGGTGCTCGCCATGCTCGGCGTGCCCCTGACGGACCGCGGCCAGATCGCGGTGAACCAGTATCTGGCCGTGGCTGACGTGCCGGGTCTCTGGGCCGCGGGCGATTGTGCCCAGGTGCCCGACGTGGTGACCGGCGCGTTTGCGCCGCCCACCGCGCAACATGCGCTGCGCGAGGGCAAGGTGGTGGGCCACAACGTTGCGGCTGCGATCCAGGGCAAGGCGTTGGAAGAGTTCGCCCACAAGAGCCTGGGCAGCCTGGCCGCGTTGGGCCACCAGTTGGCGGTCGCCGAGGTCTTTGGCTATCGCTTTTCTGGCTTTCTTGCCTGGGTCATGTGGCGGTCCATCTACCTGTTGAAGCTGCCTACCCTCGCGCGCCAGGTGCGCGTCGGCCTCGACTGGGCGCTCGATATCTTTTTCCCGCCGGACATTGTACAGACGATCGATTTCAGCCGCGCCAGAGCTGGGCAGGAAAAGACGCAGACCGCGCCCAACGGAACCATGGGCCAGGAAAAGCCGGCGCGCGGCGCGGATGAGGTAGTGGCTGTTTCATGAGGGACAGAGAGAATGAAGAATCAAGCGATTCCTGTGGCTGAAGATCAGGCGCTGGCGCCAGGTGGGCGCGGCGGGTCGCTGCGCGACCGGCTACTCAGCGGCCTGCTGGCAGGTGTGGCCGGCGGTGTACTCTTTGGGCTGTTGGCCGCGCCGGCGAATTGGGCCGTGCACCTGGCTGCCAGCGCGTTGCTGGGCCTGCTCTTTGGCTGGGCAATGGGGAACAGCGTGCGGTCGGCCGGCGCCGGCTTTGTGTGGGGAGAGGCGTTTGGCCTGCTCTGGTGGCTGGTGGGACCGCTGACGCTGTTGCCCCTGTTGCGCCGCGAGGGGCTGATTTGGTCGACTGATGACGCTCCCGTCCTGGTTCCACAGCTGTTGGGCGCCATGGCTGCCTTTGGCGTGGTGCTCGGTTACGGCTATTACTGGCTCGCGCGCTGGCTGGGGAGCAGGGGACAGGGAGCGGAGGCTGGCGAGCAGCGGGCTGGCGCTGGCGATCCCAGCGGGCCATGGCCGGCGCCAGCCGCGCACGCCATCGCCCCGCGGT
>JACFMY010000438.1 GCA_019455155.1 Caldilineaceae bacterium | reverse complement strand
ATAGCCACTTCCCCGAGGTAGGCGCGTGCGAAAGTGTTGACTCGCCCTACCGGAATTGGTTCTACTTCCGTGCCCAGGCAGGCGGCCCCTGCGCCGGTCCCGACGGCCCCAATACCATGACCTATGACGCCTGGTTTGGCTTTGACAGCTTGCCGGTGTTGAACAAGGACAATGCGGCCGTCCGTGAGCTGGTCTATGCCAGCCCCAACGCCGTGGCCCGCTACTGGCTGAACCTGGGGGCGGCCGGCTGGCGCCTCGACGTCATGGGCGATCCGTCCTTCCCAGCCGACTTCTGGCCCAGTTTCCGCCAGGCTGTGAAGGAAACCAAGAGCGACGCCATTATCATTGGCGAGCTGTGGAAGAAGTTCGAGGTGCTGCCCGAAGTGCTGGGCGACAGCGCCGACACATCCATGAACTATCGCTTCCGCAACGCCATTCTCGGTTTCTTCGGCAAAGTCGACGACAAGGGTTTTCCCGACGACGGGCAAAGTGACCAGCCGCCGACCCTCTTCGCCGAAAAGATGATCTCTGTGCGCGAGGATTATCCGGATGCGGCCTACTACACGCTCATGAACCTCATGGGCAGCCATGACACGCAACGGATCCTCTGGGCCCTGACGCCAGGCAACCGCAACCGCGAAGAGAAGGAATTCAACAGCGCCAACCTGACGGAGGGGATGCAGCGGCTGAAGCTGGCGGCTGTCGTTCAGATGACGACGCCAGGCGCGCCCACCATCTACTACGGCGACGAGATCGGCGTCACCGGCGACGACGACCCCGACGACCGGCGCACATTCCCGTGGACAGGCGCTGGCCCCAATGGCGCGGGCGGCGATCCCGGGCTCTTCCGTCACTACGCAACCCTTACCAACCTGCGTGAACAGAACGCAGTCTTCCGCGACGGCGTGCTCGATTTCCTGGTTACGGACGACGCCAACCGTACCGTGGCGTACCTCATGCGGACTCCGACGCAGGCTGCCATCGTCGCTATCAACCGCAGCAATGAAGCCAAGACCGTGGAGATCCCCCTGGACGGCAAGGTGCCAGCCAATGTGAGCATGTACGACGCGCTCAACCGCGTGCCCCAGCTGCCGCCCACAACGTACACGGCGGCCAATGGCGTGCTGAGCGTGCCGCTGCCGCCCCTGGGCGCTGTAATCCTGTTGCCCCATGCAGGCCAGGACCTGGTAGCGCCGGCCGCGCCGGCCAACCTGGCTGTGGCCGAGGGTGATGGCCAGCTGGGCCTGACCTGGGATGCTGTCAGCGACGCCGCGGCCTACCGGGTCTATCGCAGCCCCGTGACGGGCGGTGGCTATGTCCAGGTGGCCGAAGTGACGGGTACCAGCTATACCGATACCGGTGTCACCAACGGCCTCATCTACTTCTATGTGGTCACCGCCGTAGACGCGGCTGGCAACGAAGGCGCGGCTTCGTCCGAGGCCAGCGGCCTGCCGGCCTACGTCATCGGCTGGGCCAACCTCCAGTGGCCGCCGACCATCGATCATACCATCAGCGCGGTGAACCGCACGCCGGACATTTACGGACAGGTCTGGATTGACGGCGTTACGAACCAGCCCGGCGCGACATCCGGACTGTTGGCCCAGGCGGGCTATGGCCCACAGGGCACCAATCCCGCGGTAGACGCCGGCTGGACCTGGGTAGATGCCAGCTTCAACGTGGATGCGGGCAACAACGACGAGTTCAAAGCCTCGTTCCTGCCAGAGAGTACTGGCAGCTACGATTATGTCTACCGGTACAGCACGACCAATGGTCGCGACTGGCTCTACGCAGATCTCAACGGTCCCGTGCCGGCCGGCCAGGCGCCTGCCAATCCCGGCAAGCTTACGGTTAACCCCAGCGGCGACACAACAGCGCCTTCTGCACCGGCTAATCTGCGTGTGGTCAGCGGCTCGCCTGCGGGCATCGAGCTGGCCTGGGACGCAGTGGCCGGCGATCCCACGCTCTACGGCTACGAGGTGCGCCGCAGCAACAGCGCCGGCGGCCCATATACTGTCCTGGCTACTGTCACCGCGACCAGCTACGTGGATACGGCCGTAGAGGAAGGCCTGAGCTATTTCTACGTCGTGCGCGCGGTGGATACCTCGTTCAACCGGTCCGGCGACTCCAACGAAGTGGAAGGCACCGCGGCCCTGCGTACTGTAACGGTCATTTACAACTTGACCACGCCGCCCACCACACCGGCTGGCTCTACCGTGTATATTGCTGGCACCCTGAACCGCCTGGACGGCAACCTGCCCGAGTGGAACCCAGGCGGCGTCGCCCTGACGCAAACGGGGACCAACTCCTGGAGCATCACAGTGACCGGGAAAGAGGGCACCCAGCTTGAGTACAAATACACCCTGGGCTCGTGGGACTTCGTGGAGAAAGGCGCCAGTTGCGAAGAGCTAGCCAACCGCCAGCTCACCCTGGCCTACGGCAGCAATGGCCAGCAGACAGTGAACGATTCCGTGCTGAACTGGCGGAATGTGGCGCCCTGTGGGAATTGACGGGGGCTTGCTGGCATTAGAATGGCCGGGTGTTGCCGGTTCCGGGGCGGTTCCGGCAACAGCCGGCCTAGTGTGTGAAGTATAGCACGGTCATAACGGACGTGACAATCCTTCATTTGTACGATTCTCACACCTGAACATAACCGGCTTCCGAGCGTGCTGCAGGTGTAACGTAACGGGTGGCTGGGAGTGCCAGGCCTATGTGCCAGCAGTCCCAGCCACCTTCTTTCCAGTTGCTTCTCCTCGCCAGAATCGTACCGGCGCCCGCTGTGCTATAATCGGGCCCAGACAACCCTGCTTCGCTCTCCCTACACGTAAGGACATCGATCATGCACGGCGGCGACATTGTGGCTGAAGTCCTCAAGGCCCAGGAGACGCGCTTCTTGTTCACCCTGGTCGGCGGGCACATCTCGCCGATTCTGGTAGCAGCCAAGCAGCGCGGCATTCGCGTCATCGACGTGCGCCACGAGGCGACCGCGGTGTTCGCCGCCGATGCTGTGGCGCGCCTGACGGGCCAGCCAGGCGTGGCCGCGGTGACCGCCGGACCCGGCGTGACCAATACCATCACGGCGATCAAGAATGCACAGATGGCCCAGTCGCCGGTGGTGCTGATCGGCGGCGCGGCGCCTACGGCGCTGCAGGGCCGCGGCGCGCTGCAGGATATCGACCAGATGGCTATCATGCGGCCACTCGTCAAGTGGGCCAGGGCGGTGAAGCGGGTTCGTGAGCTGGCGCCTGTCCTCGAAGAGGCGTTCGCGCGTGCACAGGACGGCGTGCCCGGCCCCGTGTTTGTGGAATGCCCCGTCGATCTCCTATACGACGAGGCCGTCGTACGCAAATGGTATGGCGCCGGCCGTGGCGGTAGATCGCTGGTGGATCGAGCGGTGGGGCTCTATCTGCGTTACCATGTCAACCGCATCTTTGGCGGCGCCGGCAACGTCCAGGTCCAGCCGCTCGTCCAGCTGGCCGCACCAGTACCCGAGGCGGAGGCCATTAGAAAAGCGGCCCAACGGCTGTTGCAGGCCGAACGCCCCATCATCCTCGTGGGCAGCCAGGCGCTGATCGATGCCGCCATGGCAGATCAGGTGGCCGCGGCGATCGAGCAGATCGGCGCGCCGGTCTATCTATCGGGCATGGCCCGGGGCCTGCTGGGGCGCGACCATCCGCTCCAGATGCGCCACAGTCGCCGCGACGCGTTGCGCGAGGCTGATTTTGTGCTGCTGGCCGGCGTAGCCTGTGACTTCCGGCTGGACTATGGCAACCATATTCGCCGCCGCGCGTTTTTGGTCTCGGCTAACCGCAGCAAAGAAGATCTCACCAAGAATCGCAAGCCAGACCTGGGCATGCTAGCCGACCCGGGGCTGGCCCTGCGCCAGCTGGCTGATAGCCTGCCCGCGGGCAGCCGGTGGGACATGTGGCGCAGCAGCCTCCGCGCGCGGGACGAGGCCCGCAACGCAGAGATCGAAGCCCAGGCGCACACTGCCGTGGGCAAGGTGAATCCCCTGTACCTGTGCAAGGAAGTCGATCGTGCCCTGACGTCCAAGTCCATCGTCATCGGCGACGGGGGCGACTTTGTGGCCACGGCCGCGTACATAGTGCAGCCGCCGGGCCCCCTGCGTTGGCTTGACCCAGGAGCGTTCGGCACCCTGGGCGTGGGCGCAGGCTTTGCCCTGGGCGCCAAGCTAGTCCATCCCGACGCTGATGTGTGGGTTATTTATGGGGACGGGTCAGTCGGCTACAGCCTGAGCGAGTTTGATACCTTTGCCCGCCACGGCGTGCCGGTGATTGCGGTGGTCGGCAACGACGCCAGCTGGGCACAAATTGCCCGCGAGCAGGTAGAGCTGCTGGGAGACGATGTGGCCACGGTGCTGGCCCATTCCGACTATGACCGCGTCGCCGCGGCCCTTGGCGCGGCCGGCTTCCTGCTCGACGATCCAGAGCTGGCGCCGGACCTCCTGGCGGAGGCCCAGGTCGCGGCCGCTGCCGGCCAACCGGTCCTCATCAACGCCATACTAGGCAAGAGCGATTTCCGCAAAGGTTCTATCGCAATGTGAACGGCAGCATGTCAAGGTGGCCAGAGCGGCGTGCCGTGCCAGAAAACGGGCCCACCCGCCGGGTGCCCCACGAACAGGGTGTCCCTGGCTATCACCTCCGGCTCCTCGCTGTAGAGACTGCCTGCCCGCAACACCCGGTATGCCCCGCTACTTTCCCCAGCATATAGAACATTGCTCGTGACGCCCCGCTCGTACCAGGCGGGGTGCTCGCCGGGAAGCATGCGCGTGTCCGTACCCAAGGGATACGCCTGGACCGCGCGTAGCTCAAGCCCGGCGCTGCGATCGTCCCACAGATCATATGGCGCTACGCCGTAGATGCCAGGAGTGCCACTGTAGTCCGATACGAACAGCAGGCCACTGCGCTCGCTGACCGCTGGATCACGTTCGTCCGCGGGCGTCGCGATCAACGGTCTCGCCTCCGGCGGCGACGTGCCCATGCCATCGGGTACGGTTAGGACATAGAGATCGTTGCTGCCCTCACGACTGGTGGTGAAGAGCAGGCGGCGGCTGTCGGGCAACCAGGCCGGTCGCCAATCGCCGGCTGGATGATCGGTCATCCGGCTCACGTTGCCGCCGTCCACGTCCATGATGTAGATCTCTGGGTTGCCATCGCGTGTGGAGACAAAGGC
>JACFMY010000437.1 GCA_019455155.1 Caldilineaceae bacterium | reverse complement strand
CAGTCGATCATCTCGACCAGAAAGTCCAGGTCATGATGCTTGTCCGCGGGCACGTTTTTCACCAGGAAGCCCCAGTCGATGGGCACCTCAGCGACCAGGGACTGGTACATGGCGAAGACGTCGCTCGCCCACTGAGGCTCGTAGGTGCACAGGCTGCCGGGCGCGTGGAGCACGCCGGCCGGCACAAACCAGCCCGTGCCTGGCTCCAACCGGTAGGCCTTGGAGAGATTCGTGATCTTGTTGTCGCCCTGGTCCCAAATCTCCAGGCAATGGCGCACTTGTTCTTTGGTCGTCCCCGGCTCCAGACCAAAGAAGGTGTGGGGGAAGGTGCCACCATGGTTGTTCAGCTGGGGCGGAAAGAAATAGGCCTCCGGCTTTGGCGCCATGCCCACGAGACTGGCGTGCTCTTCACGCTGGTGAAGATGGTGCGGCAGTGGATCCCGATTGTCAAAGAACTTGGAATAGATGGGCCATTTGCCATATTGGTTCCACAGGGCGTCACCTAGGATTGTTGCCCCGAGCTCCGCAACGGCATCCACAAGCAACACTTTGTGTACCTGGCCACCGTCTTCAAATACGATGTAGCTCAGCCCCTCGTCCTCAGTCGTGAGTGGGCCGTTGTCGGCCTTAGTGGTAGACGAAAACCAGCGTTCGTCGATACCGCCCCGGTGGGCACCAAACGCGTAGTAGTCGCGTGGGTCCAGCTTGATCCGCCGGCCAGGGATGCAAAACGATCGGGGAACCCAGGTGGGCGCCAGGCGCAGCACCCCTTCACCCGCCTCAAAGGCGGTCTGGATCATTTTTGTCGTGCTTTGCTCACTCATCTTCTATTCCTTAGATTGAACCACCAAGATACCAGGCTGCAGGCATCACCGTGTGTACCTGGTATCTTGGTGGTTTCCTCTGCTATACGTTCTGCCCGGGAGATGAGCCTTGTGGTCAGAACCCATCTCCCGCGTTACACTTACCGGCTACTGCACTTCGCCGAGACGCTCGGCCTCGTCAAAGTTGTCCAACGTGATCAGCTTGGGTGAGAGCAGGTTGACTTCATTGGCCGGTTGCTCGCCGGTTGTGATGAAGTTGACCATTGTGCGCAGCGCTTCACGCGACTGGCCGCCAGGGAACTGCTCTACCGAACCGTACAACGTACCTTCCTGGATCGCCTTCAGCGCTTCCGGCAGGGCGTCGAAGCCAATGATGGGGACGTCCAGGCCGCGGGCCTTGGCGGCCTCGATCGCGCCCAGCGCCATGTCGTCGTTGGCGGCGACGATGGCATCAGGCTCGGGGTTGCTGCCCAGGCAGTTCTCGGTGACGGTCAGGCCGCGGTCGCGGTTGAACTCACCCGTCTGCTGGCAGACGACCTCAATGTTGCCGGCCGGGTCGATGATGTTGTGGAGGCCAGCCGAGCGGTCAATGGCCGGGGAGGCGCCAGGCGTGCCCAAGAGCTCGATGATCTGGGCGCCGTCGGGGAACATGGCGACGATGGCCTTGCCCTGCTCCTCACCGCCGATGACATTGTCTGCACCCACATGGCCCAGGAGGCCGTTCACGCCCTCGACCCGGCGGTCGATGGTGACGACCGGGATGCCGGCGTCCACAACCTGCTGGATCACGGGCGCCAGGGCGTCTGCCGTGCGCGGGCTGACGATCAGGCCGTCATAGCCCTTGGCGATGACAGCTTCCAGGTCAGCGACCTGTTTTGTCGTGTTGTCCTGGCCGTCGAGGGTGACGATCTCGATGTTACCGATGGCTGCCGCTTCATCCCGGACCTGGCGCTCCATATGGACAAAGAAGGGGAAATTCATGCCGGGCACTGAGAAAGCAATGGTAAGCTGCTCAGCCGGCGCTGCAGGCACCGTGACCTGCTCCAGACCCGGTACCTCGGCGAGGCGCTCAGCTTCTGAGAAGTTATCTTTGGTAATGAGCTTGGGTGAGAGCAGATTGACCTCGTTCGCCGGTCGCGTACCGTTGACCAGGAAGTCCATCATGGTGTTGAGGGCCGCACGCGACTGGCCGCCAGGGAACTGCTCTACCGAACCGTACAGCGAACCTTCATTGACGGCCTGCAGCGCTTCCGGCAGGGCGTCGAAGCCGATGATGGGGACGTCCAGGCCGCGGGCCTTGGCGGCCTCGATCGCGCCCAGCGCCATGTCGTCGTTGGCGGCGACGATGGCATCAGGCTCGGGGTTGCTGCCCAGGCAGTTCTCGGTGACGGTCAGGCCGCGGTCGCGGTTGAACTCACCCGTCTGCTGGCAGACGACCTCAATGTTGCCGGCCGGGTCGATGATGTTGTGGAGGCCAGCCGAGCGGTCAATGGCCGGGGAGGCGCCAGGCGTGCCCAAGAGCTCGATGATCTGGGCGCCGTCGGGGAACATGGCGACGATGGCCTTGCCCTGCTCCTCACCGCCGATGACATTGTCTGCACCCACATGGCCCAGGAGGCCGTTCACGCCCTCGACCCGGCGGTCGATGGTGACGACCGGGATGCCGGCGTCCACAACCTGCTGGATCACGGGCGCCAGGGCGTCTGCCGTGCGCGGGCTGACGATCAGGCCGTCATAGCCCTTGGCGATGACAGCTTCCAGGTCAGCGACCTGTTTTGTCGTGTTGTCCTGGCCGTCGAGGGTGACGATCTCGATGTTACCGATGGCTGCCGCTTCATCCCGGACCTGGCGCTCCATATGGACAAAGAAGGGGAAATTCATGCCGGGTACTGAGAAAGCAATGGTGTAGGTCTTGCCTTCGGCAGCCGGCTCGCCTGCTGGCGGCGCCGCTGCCGGCGCGGCGCACGCGGCCAACGCCAAGGTCATTACGACCAGGAGGGTAAACACGAGATTTAGTTTCTTGCGCATGGTCGAATTCTCCTTTGTTGGAAACAAGGTTACATGGTGGAGCAAACATCCGAACACAATGCAAACAACGAAGAGCACCCCTATTCCCGGCTGTGGTTGGTAGGCGGCCGGGAATAGGGGCAGGCGTGACATCAGCGCCGGCGCCGCTTGATAAGCTGGTCCAGATAGACAGCCAGGACGATGATGGTGCCGATAATCACTTGCTGGTAGTAGGGCGATACGTTGATCAGCGTCAGCCCGTTATTCAGCACACCGATCAGCAGTACGCCGACCACGGTGCCAAAGACGCCGCCTTCGCCGCCGAACAGGCTCGTGCCGCCGATCACGACGCCGGCGATGACCGTCAGCTCGTAACCCATGCCGGCGATGACTTCGGCCGAGTTGAGACGGGACGATAGGAGAAAGCCGGAGAGCCCGGCAAAGAAGCCCGTGATCAAATAGACGCTCATCACGAGGCGGTTGACGTTAAGGCCGGACAGGCGGGCGGCCTCCTGATTCCCACCCACGGCGTAGATGTACCGGCCGTAGCGGGTATAGCGCAGAACAGTGTAGGCGAGTAGGGCAAAAGTCAGGAAGATGATCACCGGAATCGGTACGGGACCAATCAGACCCTGGCCGGGATAGGTGTATTCGGGGGTGAACGAGCTGATGGGTTGGCCATTGGCAAATACCAGCGCCAACCCTCGGAAAGCGGAAAGACCGCCCAGGGTGACAATAAAGGCGGGCACCTTGAGCTTGCTGACAGCCAGGCCCTGCAGAAGTCCGCCAGCCAGCCCCACCGCAATCGCCGCGACAATGGCTGCCGGCAAGCCAAGACCCTGGGCCTGTCCCGCTGTACCGACTGTGAGCAGCCCGGTGCCGCCCTTGTAGACAGCCGCGGCAACCAGGCCCGAAAGCGCCAACAGGGAACCAATGGAGAGGTCAATGCCGGCGGTTAGAATCACGAACGTCATGCCCAATGCCAGGAGACCGTAAATCGATACCTGCCGGAGAACATTGAAGATGTTGATGGGCGAGATAAAGGCGGGCTCGAGAATGGCAAAGATGATGCAGATGAAGATCAGCACGCCAAAGGCGCCGAATTGGCTGGCATAGGCTGACCAATTGCGACCATTTGTCTGCGCGCTTGATCTGATAGCGGTTTGGCTCGTCACGGGGTAGCTATCCCTTCCTGTTTAACCACCTGCTCGCGCAGGGTGCAGTAGTGCATGAGGGCTTCCAGCGACGCCTCTTCCCGGTCTACGACGCCGGTGACACGCCCCTCGGCCATGCAGACGATGCGGTCGCACATGGCCAGCAGCTCTGGAAACTCCGACGATATCATGATGATGCTAATGCCGCGGCCGGCAAGCTGGTGCATTAGCTCATAGATCTCCGATTTGGCGCCCACATCGATGCCGCGCGTGGGCTCGTCCATAATGAGGATCTTGGGGTTGAGCATGAGCCACTTGGAAATGACCACCTTCTGTTGGTTGCCGCCACTCAGGTTCACAACCAGCTGCTCTATGCTGGGGGTGCGAATCTCAAAGCGTCGAATATACTCTTCCACTAGCTCGCGTTCTGCGTTAAGGCGGACGAACTCAAACCGGCTCAGGTCGGGCAGCTTGGAGAGCGTCATGTTGGTGCGCACGGCCAGGCTCAGGATCAAACCCTGTCCCTTCCGATCTTCAGGAACCAGACCAATGCCCAGCCGGATGGCGTCCTCCGGCGAGTGGATCTCAACCGGCTGTCCCTCCAACAAGATCTGTCCAGCGCTACGCCGGTCGGCCCCAAAGATCGTGCGTACCAGCTCCGTGCGGCCCGCGCCGATCAGCCCCGCCAGTCCCAGGATCTCGCCCCGGCGCAGCGAAAAGCTCACATCGTCGAGTACAGTTGCGTTGGGGTTCAGGGCGTTGCCGCGCCGCGTGATGCCCTGCACCTCCAGGACCACTTCCGGGGTTACGCCGATAGCAGTGGGATGATCCTCGCGGTGGAAGAACTGGTCCAGTGGCCGCCCTACCATCATGCGGATCAAGGCCTCGCGGCTCGCATCCGCCACGGCCACGTCGCCAGCATTGCGCCCATCACGGAGGACGGTGACCCGGTCACAGATGGCCAACACCTCTTCCAGGCGGTGGGAAATGAAGATCACACCTACGCCATTGCGTTTCAGCTCGCGCATGACGCCAAAGAGGGTCTCCACCTCGGTTTCGCTCAGCGCTGAGGTCGGTTCATCCATGATGATGACCCTGGCGTTCAGGGAAAGGGCCTTGGCGATTTCAACGAGCTGCTGTTTGCCCACGCTGATATTTCCGACCAATTCTCTGGGGTCTTCATTTAAGCCCAGCTTATCCAGCCACTTTCGGGCCTCCTCGTAG
>JACFMY010000436.1 GCA_019455155.1 Caldilineaceae bacterium | reverse complement strand
CAGTGCGCTCCTGTGGATGGCTCAGATTCTCAATGGACTCTGTGGTATTGGGGTGAAACTCGTTCTCGACCGGCTGTCAGGACGCCTGGGTGCCATCGCTGGCGCGGTGGCGGTTGGGCTCTTGTTTCACCAGCCTGCTTTTTATGTGAATTGGGGGCGCTTTACGCAGCTGGCGTCGCAGAGCATTATGCTGGCCGCGTGGCTTGTCACCTTCGACACATTACGGCATTGGGTACGCGCCGACGCAGGACGCACGCGGGCAACGCTTTTCCGCCAGGGTCTGGCGGCTGCCCTGCTGACAGCCGCGGTCTTTCTGCTTCACTTCCGCGTCTTTGCGTTTTACGTTGCCCTGCTTGCGCCCAGCCTGGTGATGGTGATCGGCCGCGACTGGTCAGCCGCACGTTGGCGCCGGCTCGTGACGGGTAGCCTCTACATCGGCGGCGTCGCGTTAGTCTTCGTGTCATCAGCCCTGTGGGACGCGCTGGCCCAATACCGCGCGTCCATAACCCTGGCCGCGCCCCGCCAGTTGGTCTCCACCGAGGAACAGCGAGTGGGTGCCCAACGCTACTACGAGTTTCCCCTCGAAGCGTATTATGGCCTGGGTATCCACCGGCACATGGCGTGGGCGAGCCTGGTCGCGGCCGCACTTGGGTTGCTCCGGCGCAACGGGCTGGTCGTGTTGGCCACGGTGTGGACCGCACTCCTGTTGGGGCTTGGTTACGCGTACCTGCTCCCTGTCCGCTGGCTGGCCATCACCAACTTGGGTGCGGTGATCATCATGCTGTACCTGCCGGCCTCCCTTGCAATTGGCGTCGCGGTGGAGGAGCTCTACCGGCTAGTGTGCCGCCGCTTTGCCTGGGCAGCCCGGCCCAGCTTGTGGGCGGCGGCGATGGTGGCGGCCGGGCTGGTCGTGGCGCCCTACCGGGCCCGTGACCTAGAAACGTACCGCTACTTCGTCACCGAAAGCGACGTGCGGGCCATGGATTGGATCCGCGCCAATACGGCGCCGGACGCGCTCTTTGCTGTCAACACCTATTTCTGGCTACCAACCATGGCGCATGGCATGGATGCTGGCTACTGGATACCCTATTTCACGGGTCGTCGCATGACGGCCGGCGTGATGCTGGTTGACCAGGCCGACGTAGCCTACCAGGCACGGATTCTCGAGCTGTCACGGCTGGTGGAACAGGCAAAGAGCGATCCGCTGGCCGTCGCTGGATTACAAGAGCAGGGAGTAGACTATATCTACCTGGGGCCCATAGGTAACATCTACACAGGTCCGTTGGACGCTCAAGTGCTCCGTTCCTCACCTCTCGTCGAAACAGTGTATGATGAGGATGGCGTTGTCATCCTGCGGATCAAGGCGGTGCATCCGTAGCTGGAGGGAGCGGTATCTTACGTGTTGCCCGGCCGGCGGCATACTGTGGCCTATCTCAGCGGCGCGCCGGTCTGCGAGATTGTGTGCAGCAGAGTCCTTCTGTAAAATCTGTGTTGGGAATCGATCACCAACAACGGAATCGCTTATGTCTTCACAACCGAAAAAGACCATCCTCGTCGTGGATGATGAGCCGCGCATGGTGCGGTTCGTCAAGATGAATCTGGACCTGGAGGGGTACATTACGCTCGAAGCCAATCATGGCCAGCAGGCGCTGGAAAAGGTACGCGACCACCAGCCAGACCTGGTGATTCTGGATGTGGAAATGCCGGGAATGGATGGTTTCGAAACGCTGCGGCGCATTCGGGAGATCAGCGAGGTGCCTGTCATCATTCTGACCGTGCGCTCGGACGAAGAAGACCGCATCAAGGGGCTCGATTTGGGCGCCGACGATTATGTTACGAAGCCGTTCAGCCCCCGCGAGCTCTCCAGCCGGATCCGGGCCGTGCTGCGTCGCTTTGAGCCCCAGGCACGCCCCGAAGATCAAATCGTAACCATTGACGACCGGCTACAGGTTGATATGCAGCGGCGGCAGGTCATCGTGGACGGAGAGCGCATCAATCTGCGACCGACCGAATACCGCCTGCTCTATCACCTGGTCCAGAATGCTGGCTGGGTGATGCCCCATGAGACGCTGCTTACCAAGGTCTGGGGCCACGAATATGTCAACGACAATCATCTGCTACGTCTCTACATTACCTACTTGCGTCAAAAGATAGAAGAAGATCCCAGCAGCCCCTGCTATATCTTTACCGAACGCGGTCTGGGCTACCGGTTTGTAGACTTCCGCAGGCAACAAGAAGCGCGTGAAGCCAACGCTTGACGTGCCCCGCTGGGCACGTGCGGGAACGCTGGTGGCGCGGTAGCCCGAACACAACAGCCACGGCCAACACAAACATCGTTACATTTCCGGCTGCTATCATTTGAGTCCTGATGGCTACCTGTGGTAGTATCTACCCTTGGCGCGCTCGGCGCCATGCATACATTCGACACGCCTCTCGACCGCTGAGTTGGGTGCTGCTGGGTTCTCCCGGCAGTCTACTCACGGAATGAAGGAGGCGGAAGGATAACCCAAAAGGAGTAAGTATGGCCAACGTAACCATGAAACAGCTACTGGAGGCGGGCGTCCACTTTGGGCACCGTACCCGCCGTTGGAATCCCAAGATGCGCCGGTATATCTTTACGGAGCGCAGCGGGATTCACATCATCGATCTGCAGCAGACGGTGCAGTCGCTACAGGCATCCTCGAAAACCGTCCGTGACACTGTGGCAAGGGGTGGTTCGGTCCTTTTTGTGGGCACCAAACGCCAGGCCCAAGCGACGGTCGAACAGGAGGCCTTGCGTGCAGGCATGCCCTATGTCAACCAGCGCTGGCTGGGCGGCACCTTGACCAACTGGGTGACCATTCGCCAGCGGATCCAGTATCTCTTGCAGATGGAGCGGCGCATGGACGCAGGCGAGTTTCGCAACCTGCCCAAGAAAGAGCGCCTCTCGATCCAACGCGAGGTTGAGAAGCTCAACCGTCGCATCGGTGGGTTGAAAACCATGCGCAGCCTGCCGGACATGCTCTTCGTCGTAGATACGAACATAGAAGATCTGGCCGTCAAGGAAGCCAACAAGACCCATATTCCGATTATTGGCATGGTGGACACGAACTCTGACCCAGACCTGGTGAGCCATGTCATCCCCACCAACGATGATGCCATCCGCGCGATCAAGCTCATCGTCGGCGCCATCGCGGACGCAGCCGAGGAAGGTATGCGGATTCGTGAAGTGGAGATGGCGGAGACCGGTCAGGTAAGCCGCCAAGATCTGGCTGAAATGGAACAATATCTCGGCCCGAGCGTCCTTGCCAAGCTCCAAAGCCTCGACGAGGAAGATTTCGAAGACTACGAGATCGATGAAGAGGCAGCAGAGGAGCTTGACGAAGTAGACGAAATCAGCGAAGAAGACGAGATCGTCGACGACTACATGCTCGACGTCGATGAAGTCGATGACGTCGAGCATGTAGTCGACGCGGATGAAGAAGACGACTAAGCCGGTAAAACCGGGGGCTTACGGGTAGGCTTAGGGGGGCGCCTAGTGCAGCCCTGCCTCCTCGTAAGCCCTCTCAATCTGCCGCTCTGTGTCAAAATAGAGGAGAATTCGAAGAATGGCTGAGATTACAGCAGACATGGTGAAGCAGCTGCGCGAGGCGACCAGCGCCGGTGTGCTGGACTGCAAGAAGGCGCTGGCCGAAAGCAACGGTGACTTTGACGCGGCAGTCGAAATTCTGCGCAAGAAGGGCCTTGCCAGCGCCGCGAAGAAAGCCGCCCGCGAGGCCAATGAAGGCATCATCGGCAGCTATATCCATGCCGGCAGCAAGGTTGCTACCATTGTGGAAGTCAACTGCGAGACTGACTTTGTCGCCCGCACCGAACAGTTCCAGACGCTGGCGCGTGACCTGGCGATGCACATTACGGCTAGCCGGCCACTTTATGTGGCCCGGGAAGATGTGCCGGCCGAGATCGTCGCCAAGGAAAAGGAAATCTACCGTGAGCAGATGGCCGATAGTGGCAAGCCTGCCCATGTGGTGGACAAGATTATCGAGGGTAAATTGGAGAAGTGGTACAGTGAGGTCTGTTTGCTCGAGCAGCCCTTTGTTAAGGACCCCGACACGACGATCCAACAGCTGCTTACCAATTCAATAGCTGCGCTAGGTGAAAATATCCGCATCCGGCGCTTCTGTCGCCTGGGAGTAGGTGAATAGCGGTACTTCAGTGCCCAGCCTTGATTTTAGGCTGGGCACTCCTTTATCAAGCCGGCGCCCCCTACGATTGCCGGCGACCAGCATAAGGAGCAGCAATGGGAGAATTACGATACCGGCGGATACTGCTTAAGTTGGGCGGCGAAGCATTGGCCGGTGAAGGTGGCTTTGGTATCAACCCGCGACAGGCTGAGTTTGTCGCACGCAAGGTGGTGGAAGTCGTCAATATGGGTGTCCAGGTTGCCATCGTGATTGGCGGCGGCAATCTCTGGCGCGGCAAACAGGATGGCCTGGACCATGGCATGGAGCGCGTCACCGCGGACCACATGGGCATGTTGGCCACGGTCATGAATTCGCTCGCATTACAAGATGCCCTGGAGCGGATGGGAATTCCCACACGGGTCATGACGGGCATTGAGGTACGCGCCGTAGCCGAGCCCTACATTCAGCGCCGTGCGGTGAGGCACCTGGAAAAGGGCCGGGTCATCATCTTTGGTGCCGGTACCGGCAATCCCTACTTTACGACCGATACTGCCGCGTCACTGCGCGCCATGGAGATAGACGCGGAGGTGCTCATCAAGGCGACAAAGGTAGACGCTGTCTACGACAGGGACCCCAAGAAAGACCGGGATGCGAAACGCTTTGAGCATCTCACCTATATCGAGGCGCTAAACATGCGCGTGGGCGTCATGGACAGCACAGCAATGGCCATGTGTATGGACAACGACCTGCCCATATGCGTCATCAATCTATGGCAAGAGGACGCCCTTGAAAAGGTTGTCGTGGGAGAACCCATCGGCACCATGATCACAGCGTAGGGTCACAGCTCAGCACGCTGCCAGACAAGGGAACAGCAACGGCACTCCCCGACTACCGCAAGCCGTTTCTACCCTTCCCGCCTTCCCCACCGGCGGTGCGGCAGCTTTGCTGCTGTCTAACCTCCAGGCCCTCTGGTTTTCACATCTGGCAGAATTTGCTACAATAGTTCTGTTAACTTCCGTATTGTAGTTGTCTAGCTACCGACGTTTAT
>JACFMY010000435.1:609-5215 GCA_019455155.1 Caldilineaceae bacterium | reverse complement strand
CCAGGTTCAAGATCAGCTTCCGTCCTGGATAGTCACAGTACGCCGCGAAGGGGACGTTGCGCACACCGACGGGCTCCAGCGTATCCTCCGGCGGCGCAAAGAGGGCCGTTGCGGTGCGCGTGCGCGCTTCGGCCAGCAGGCGCTTGAGGGCGGGCAACACCTCTGTTTCGGGGACGCGATGCTCCTGCTCCCAGCGCATGATCTCAGCACCGAGGTCCGCGCCGGAATAGCCCATGGCTTGCAGCTGGGCGGCAATGGTTTCCTGGTAGGTGGCCAGGACATCGGGAGAAACCGGCGTCGCGGGCAGGCGGAGGCCGCGCTCGATCCGTTCGGCATAGCTGACCGCCTTGCCGCGGAAGCCAAGCACCAGCGTGCGCAGGGAATCGATCATCTCCCCAACATAGGTGCGGCGCGGCGCAGCGGAGACATCGGGCAACTGTTCCTGCAACTGGTCAAGCGCCCGCGTCGCGTCGATCCAATCGTTGAGCGGCGCCCCATCGACCGCGGCAACGGATACAGGAATCAACCCCTCCTGGTCGAGAACGCTGTTGCCGGTCTGGTTACGGCGGTACAGGCGGTCGATGCCCACGGTCACGCGGGCCAGTTCAGCACCGATTTTCATGGCAGATCTTTCATGGGAGATCGATGACAATCGAGTCCAGATCTCTGGGGAAATGGGTTAGCAGTTGTGGGCCCTCATCTGTGATGACAACGCTATCTGAGATGCGGTAGCCGCCCTGCCCAGGACAGTAGACGCCCGGTTCGCAGGAGACGGCCATGCCCGGCTGGAGAAGCGTGTCATCGCCATCTTCGATCCAGGGCGGCTCATGGTTCTGAATACCGATGCCGTGGCCCTGGCGGTGACGGATATAGTCGCCTAATCCCGCCGCACGGATGACGTCGAGGCAGCGGCGATTCGCCTCCCCACAGCGCATACCGGTCACCAAGGCCTGCGTACCCACCTGCTGAGCCAGCCGGTCGGTTTCGTAGCGATGTCGCTGATCCGCCGACGGCTCGCCCAGGATGAAGGTGCGCTCGCTTTCCGCGAAATAGCCGCCCACAAAGCAGGCTACGCTCAGGATCAGGTTCTCGCCCGCGGCGATCCGGCGCGCGGTCGGCAGGCCATGGGGAAAGGCCGAGCGTGGGCCCGAACAGACGAGCGCACCTGCCAGGCCGGGCACGGCGACCACGGGGTCGAGTTCCGCCTGCATCTTGTGGATGACGCCACGTACCATAGCCTGTTCCAGCTCGATTTCGCTTGGGCGTCCACCAGTGCGCACCAGACGCACGCCTTCCTCCACCATCCAGTCGGCGTAGCCAGCCGCACGCTGCATCAGCTCGATCTCTTCCGGCTCCTTGACGAGCCGCAGGTTAGCTACGATATCGCCAGCCTTCACCCATTCCACCTGGGGAAGGGAGTGGGCGAGCCGTTCGTACATGCCTACGCTCAGGCTCTCTTCCCAGCCCAGGCGGGCGTTCTCAAACCCGCGAGCGGCGAGCCGTTGGCAGATCCACTCTACCGGGTGAACGAGACCAGGATATTCAGTGTAGCATTCCACGTCGGGCGCCCACCCACCTTCGTGCACATAATCCATCTCCAGGCGCGGGATAAAGAGGGATGGATCGCCCTGTTGCGGGATGAAGAGACCGACCGGCCGCTCGTTTGGATAGTGAAAGAAGCCCGCCAGGTAGCAGATCTGGGCATAGTGCAGCGTCAGGAGCCCCGCCAGCTTGCGGTTCGCCAATTCTTGCTGTACGGCCTGCACCTTGCGTTGATAGAATGGAACACCGAGTCGCATGAGATTGTCCGTTGGTTGGATCGGCCAGACGGCGGGCGATGCGCCTGCTGCTGGCGTATCAAAGGGCTGCGAGCTCGCGCACAACTATCTCCGTGTCGCGGCAGTTGCAGAATGCGTTGTCCAGATTGGTGATGGCAGCCTGATGGAGCTCTGGGGTAACTGCGGCGCACGCGTCCGGCACCATGATCACGTTGTAACCCAGATCGCTGGCATCACGCACTGTGCCCTCAACACAGCCGTTTGTCACCACTCCACATACCAGCAGGGTGTCGACACCCAGGCTGTACAGGGTGTGGTGGATGCCCGTGGAGTTGAAGGGGCTTGACGAAGTCTTGGAGATCACGATGTCGTCGGGGCCAGGCGCGATGGCCTCTAGAATCTCCGCGTCGACCGCGTCCTTGGGTACCGCCATATCGACATAGCGGTGCTGGCGGCCTACATCCTTAGCCGTGTGGGTCTGCGTGGCAATCCGTGTGTAGATGACCGGTATGGCAGCAGCATGGGCCGCGTCGAGCAGGCTGCGCTGGTTTGTGACCGCCGACTCCACTGCTTGCCAATAGTACGCAAATACATCCGCGATGCCCGCCGCGCGCGCTTTGGCGCCAATCCCGTAATTGGGATGGGCATCCAGCTTCTGCATATCTACGATGATCAGGGCCGTGTGGTCCCGCCCAAGAGGGAAATAGGGCAACGGCGGGAAAACTAGCGTGAGCCGGTTCGCGGTATCGTCGTTCATCACGTTCACCTCTTTCTAAGCTGGGTCGTTTGAACGCTAGGCCGGAGCATTGCCTGGATCGTGCAGCATCTGTCCAGATGGCGTCGTCACTGGCGCAGCCGCGGATCCATGGCGTCGCGCAGCCCGTCTCCCAGCAAGTTGAAACCAAGGACCGTCAGGAAAATCGCCATGCCAGGGAAAAGGGTCAGCCAGGGTGCGTCGCGCAGGAATTGCATGCCAAAATTGAGCATGGACCCCCAGCTGGCCGCGGGCGGCTGAATGCCCAGGCCTAGGAAGCTTAGGGCTGCCTCCGCCAGGATCGCATTGCCCAACCCCAAGGTGGCGATGACCAGGATCGGCGCCAGGGCATTGGGGAGTAGATGGCGCCACATCACCCTGGCCGTTGGCACCCCAATGCTGCGCGCGGCCAGCATATAATCCTCCTCGCGCAGGACCAGCGTCACGCCGCGTGTCACGCGCGCATAGGTGGTCCAGTAGACTGCCACCAGGGCCAGCATCACGTTGGCCAGGCTCGGGCCGCGCACAGCGACGATGGCAATGGCCAGGATGATGACCGGAAAGGCCAGGAATACATCCACCAGGCGCATGAAGAAGGCATCTATCCACCCACGACGATAGCCCGCAAGCAGGCCGATGGGCACGCCGATGAGCATGGCCAGGCTTACGGTCAGAATGCCCACCCACAGTGAAATGCGCGCGCCGTGCACGATGCGGCTCAGGATGTCACGGCCTAGATTGTCGGTGCCGAACAGGTGTATCCCATTGGGCGACTGGAAGCGATCGCCCAGGACAATGGCGTTCGGATCGTATGGGGCGAGCGCACCGGCAAAGATCGCGACCAGCACGAATATGACGATGATGACACCACCCATGAGCGCGGTGCGATTGCGGCGGAAGACATGTTGCGCGCGCGCCCAAAACGTGCGCCCAGCCTGGCGTCGCGACAGTTGGGCGGCGCTCAGTTCAGTTGGCGGCAACGCGCGGGTTGAGCCAGACATACAGCAGATCCACGGCTAGATTGACAAGAGAAACCATCAGGGCAATGACAAAGACGAGTCCCTGCACCAGGGGATAGTCGCGCTGGCTAATGGCGCTGATGAGCAGACGCCCGATACCGGGCCAGGCGAATATCGTCTCGGCAATCACCGCGCCGCCAAGCAACACACCGACCTGCAGGCCGACCACCGTGACAACAGGAATCAGCGCGTTGCGCAGGGCATGGCGAAAGAGCACCGCGCGTTCGCTCAGCCCTTTGGCGCGCGCGGTGCGAACATAGTCAAGGTTCACGACCTCGAGCAAGGATGACCGGACGAGCCGGGCAATGATGGCCATCGAAAACGCCCCCAGCACCGCAGCCGGCAAGATCAGATGCCGGATCGAATCGCCAAGGGGGCCGGCGTTGCCCTGGGTGAAGACGCTCACCAGGGAAGGAAATACTCCCTGCCCGCGGCCGAATGAAGGCAGCCAGTTCAGCTCCAGGGAAAAGATCAAGATGGCCAGCATACCCAACCAGAAGACTGGCATGGCCACACCCGCCAGCGCAAACACGGAGCTCACAGAGTCAAACCAAGAGTAGGGCCGGGTCGCCGAGATGATGCCCATGATGCCGCCGACAACTATGGCAATCAACATGGCAGCCAGGGTTAGCTCGACCGTTGCGGGCAGTCGCTCGAGAATCAGCTTGAGAACCGGCTCGTGCTGAAAAATGGAATCGCCGAAATCCCCGCGAACGACCCGCCCCATATAGTTGGCGAACTGGAGCGGCAGGGGCTGATCCAGCTCCAATAGATGGCGCAGCCGCTCCAACTCCTCAGGCGTCGAATCGGTGCCCAGAATGACCAGCGCCGGATCGCCGGGTATCAGGTGAACGAGCGTAAAGGTTAGCAGCAGAACGCCGAAGATGACGATCAGAGTCTGCAACAGGCGCCGGATGACGTACGTTGCCATATGCGCTCTCTACTGGCGCGTCCCCCCCCAACCGAGGGTTGTGGGGGGGGCGCGAGTGGGAATAAAAAAAAAGTACCCAAAACCCCCCCGGGTGGAAACAGGGTGGGGAAGGGAGGTATGGTTT
>JACFMY010000435.1:0-599 GCA_019455155.1 Caldilineaceae bacterium | reverse complement strand
CGGGGCGCGCCCGCCGCATGCGTCGTCTGGGGGGGGCCGCGCTTCTGCATAGAAAGAAAAGGACCACTTACCCGCCGATGGTCACATCCTTGAGGGAACGGAAGTTCTGGATGGGATTGACGACAAAGCCCTGCAGACTATCGGGATGAATGGAGATATACTCCTGGTACTGCAGGAAGATGTAGAACGCATCCTCGACCACCATGCGGGCCGCTTCCGAGTAGAGCTCCTTGGCTGCGGCCTGATCGATGGTGCCGCGCGCCTGCCGGATCAGTTGATCCAGTGCTTCGTCGTTGCAGGTACCGTAATTGGCCGGGCCGTCGATGGTGAACTGGCGGAAGAAAGCCTGGTCTGGGGTGGCGAGATTCAACCAACCTACCACGCCGACCTGGTATTTGCCTTCCTGGATGTCCGTGAAGTAGCTGGGCCATTCCACGACGTTTGTGTCCGCCTCGATACCCAGGTTTGCCAGCTCGGCCTGGAGAACTTCGATTACCTGCCGGCGATCCGGATCTTCGCTGTGGGTGCGCACCGTGATCTTGAGTGGCTGCCCATCCTTGCTCCGCTTACCGTCCGGCCCCAGCGTCCAGCCCGCCTCG
>JACFMY010000434.1 GCA_019455155.1 Caldilineaceae bacterium | reverse complement strand
ATCACCACTTTATATGCCTCGATCCGCTGGCGGCGGAGAGAACGCTTGTGGCCCAAGAGCCACTTGACTCGCTCTTCCCATAACTGGACCCGGAATTCGAACAGCAAATAACGACGCAACAAGGACGGCCACGGCGGCGCAAACCATTTTTCGTAAAAACGCACCTTGCTGGTATTGAAATGGATGTGACGCCGCGCGGTGACCTGTTCGCTGCTCTTGCCCTCATAATGGATTACGACTGCCTCGGGAACATAGACCACGCGCCAGCCGCCCTGCTTCAGGCGCAGACAGAGATCGACCTCCTCACTGTACATGAAGAAGGCTTCGTCAAATGGCCCTTCCAGGTGGCGAACCTGTTCCAGCGCCTCGCGGCGGCAGAGCATGGCCGCGCCCACCAGCCAATCCACATCGTGCCGGTAGGCAACAGGCCAGTCTTTCATGTGCATGCGCCGCGTCCAGGGGTTGCCGGGCCAGGCACGGCCCAACCAGGTACTCTCGAAAAACCCAGTCAGGGGCGTAGGGAAACGGCGCGCGCTGCTTTGCACCGAGTTATCGGCGTACCGCAGCTGGGGGCCAACCATGCCAATCGTCTGCTCATCGCGAAGCGCCGCAAAGAGCTGCCATAGACCATCATATGGCGCCGGCAGTGGCGGCTGGTGCGCTTCGCAGTGGCAGCGCGTTAGCGTGCTCTCTTGTTCCGTGTCCGGGTTGAGAAAATAGACAAAGCGACCGCAGCTGATATTGTAGCCGCGGTTGTTGCCCCTCGTGAACCCGAGGTTGACGTCACTGGCGACCACCTGCACCCAGGGAAAATGGGCGCGCAGTTGGGCAACTGTCTCGTCGCTGGAGGCGTTATCTACCACGATCAGTTCCAGCGTCGCTGGCGCGTCTGGCGGGCCAAAGCAGCGCAGGTCCGGTTGGTCCGGACTGGGCCGGCTCACACGTTCGATGGAACGCAGCGCAGCCGACAAAAGGGGCCACACGTTCCACGAGACAATCACAATTGAGAGATCACAACCTGTTTGGGCTGGCATGAACTCTATTGTAGCGCATGGGCATTGCGTTTTGACAGCCGCATAGGCCTGTGCTAGCCTTTGGAAATGCCGTTCGAAGATAATTGCTGCGAACGGCATGGACAACTGGATCGGGGCAATTCATGCCCTGGCAACCCGCTGGAGTCCCGGTTTTCGGTTGCATGGTGTGGAACGCTGCGGCGCAATCCTCCTGGCTGGGCCAGAAGGACGTCGCGGATGAAACAACGTGTAACGGACGCCAGGTGGGTGCACCAGAGAGATCAATCGCCCTCCTGGCTATGTGCCGGAGGGCTTTTTTCATCCTGGCAAGGTACCCCAGGAGTAAGCCTTCTGCAGGTTATGGTGAGAGCATGCGTACTGTATTTTGGGAAGACAACAAGGTCAAAATGATCGACCAGCGGGTGTTGCCCGCCGAGTTCGTCATTGCCGAGTACGACACGGTCGAAGGGGTAGCCGGCGCCATTCGCGACATGGTCGTGCGCGGCGCGCCCGCCATCGGCGCCACAGGCGCGTATGGTATGGCACTGGCTGCGCAGATAAGTCCCGCCAACGACCGTGACGGCCTCCTCAACACATTGCGCGCTGCCAAGGAAATCCTCGACCAAGCACGGCCCACGGCCGTCAATCTCAACTGGGCAACGACCCGCCTGTTGGAGCTGGCAGAACACACCGTCCTCGACAATGTAGCTGATCTGCGCAGCGCGCTCCTGGCTGAGGCCGAAGCGATTGCAGACGAAGATGTGGAGATCAACCGGCGCATGGGCTTCAATGGCGCTGAGCTAATCCCCAATGGCGCCAATCTGCTGCATCACTGCAACACCGGCGCGCTGGCTGCCGTGGACTTCGGCACTGCCCTGGGCGTGATCTTCGCCTGCCAGGAACAGGGCAAGCAGATTCACGTCTGGGTAGACGAAACGCGCCCCCGGCTACAAGGCGCGCGGCTGACCGCCTGGGAGCTCATGCGCGCCGAGATCCCCATGCACCTCATTGCTGACAATGCAGCCGGCCATCTCATGCGCACAGGCAAGGTGGATGCGGTGATCTTTGGTGCAGATCGAGTTGCGGCAAACGGCGATGTCGCCAACAAAATTGGCACATACAAGCTCGCCGTTGTGGCGCAGGAGAACCAGATCCCGGTCTACGCGGTGGTCCCGACCAGCACCATCGATCTCAGCCTGCCGGACGGTGACCATATTCCCATCGAAGAGCGCGACGGTCGCGAGGTGAGCCACATCGGCGGCGAGGCCATTGCCCCAGAGGGTGTGCCGGTCTATAACCCAGCCTTTGACGTGACACCCCACCGCTACATCACAGCTATTGTCACCGAAGAAGGTGTTTGCCGGCCGCCTTTTACTGAGAGTCTGCGCCAGGCGAAAGAAGCGGCTGAAACTCGCGTCCAGGCGAACCGTAAGGCAAGGGCCCAGCGTAAGGCTTAGCCGTTCCGTGCGCGAAGCGACCAGCGGCCGGCCTTCATCCACGCGGTCTCGCCTCGCTCAAATCTGCCTTGTCGGTGATCGAACAGGGAACGATAGGACCCGTTATGAATCTGCTGCACAGCATCTGTGTATTCTGTGGTTCCAATACGGGCGCCAAGCCAATTTACCGGGCAGCGGCCGAAGAGATGGGCAGGGAATTGGTCAGCCGGGGCATCCGCCTGGTCTACGGCGCGGGCAGCGTCGGGCTCATGGGCATACTGGCCCGCACGGTCCATGACCGGGGAGGCGAAGTACTGGGCTTCATACCTGAGGTACTGGCGCCGCGCGAAGTGGCTGGCGACCCCATCGGCAACACTGTCATCGTGGAAACCATGCACGAGCGGAAGGCGCGCATGGCGCGCGAATCCGATGCGTTTGTCGCCATGCCGGGCGGCTTCGGCACCATGGACGAGCTCTTTGAGGCGATTACGTGGGGGCAGATCGGCATTCAGCGCAAACCCATCGGCATCTACAATGTCAACGGTTATTTCGATGGGCTGCTGCTGTGGATCGACCATGCTGTGAAGGAGGGCTTTGTGCGCCCGCAATTTCGCCAGCTGTTTGTTGTCAGCGATGAGGCATCCCTGCTGTTGGAAAGGTTGGCGAAACATGAACCGCCGGCAGGTTTTGTGCGCTGGCCGCGCGATGGGGAGCTGAGGGGGTAATGGGTTGACGATGTGATTGGATAGGCCGGCAGGCGCAATGTGACCCTGCACTGCCGCTGGGCCCGCGGGTGTTTGTCGCCCGCATGGCGGATTGCCCCAATCGCCTTGTAACCAGGCGCCTGGTCACACAAAAGGGAGACGCTATGTCATTTGTCATTACTGGCTCGGTCGCTTACGACTATCTCATGTTCTATCCAGGCCGTTATCGCGACCACATCTTGATGGATCAGCTGGACAAAATCAGCCTGAGCTTTTTGGCCGAATCCATGCGCAAGGAGCGCGGTGGGGTGGCCGCCAACATCGCCTATACCATGAAGCTGCTGGGCAGCGATCCCATTGTGTTGGCCACCGTGGGCCAGGACTTCGGCGATTACCGGCAGTGGATGCAGGAGAATGGGCTGCGCACGGACCACATTGTGGAGATTGAGGACGAGTTCACAGCGTCATTTTTCGTGGGCAGCGACCAGGAACAGAACCAGATCGCGATCTTCTACACCGGCGCCATGGCCCATGCACGCCATTACAGCCTGGAATCGCGCGGTCTGCATGACGCACAGATCGTCATGATCAGTCCCAACGATCCTGGAGCCATGCTTCACTATGCGCAGGAATGCCGGCGGCTTGGTATCCCCTACGCCTATGACCCTAGCCAGCAGGTGCCGCGGCTGGGCGGCGAGGAGCTCGCCCAAAGCATTCCCGGCGCCACCTATCTCCTCTGCAACGAGTATGAATTGGGCGTCATCCAGAAGAAAACGGGCTGGAGCATCGATGACATACGGAGCCAGGTCAGCGTCTTTGTCCACACCTTGGGCAAGGAAGGCAGCCTTATTTACAGTGACGGGCTCGAGATCAGGATACCGGCGGCAAGGGTAGATAAGTCGGTGGATCCGACCGGCGCGGGCGATGCCTACCGGGGAGGGCTCTTTGCTGCGGTGTTGGCAGGCTTGCCCTGGGAAGTAGCTGGCCGCGTGGCCTCCCTGTGCGGCGCCTACGCGCTGGAACAGCGGGGGACAACCACCCACAGGTTCTCGCCGGCCGAATTCGTGGCGCGCTATATCCAGAACTTCGGCCGCGAGCCGCGGCTGGACCATCTCTTTGGACCGGCACTGGCCGCAACGCCTGAGGCGGAGGATTGGAGAGAATAGGCGTGCCTACAACCGGTGACCTGGCCAGGGTTGAGCGATTGCTTAATAGCGACCGCGTCTGGACCACCTATGCGCTCGCTGACCTGCAGGACGACTTTGCGGGCGCTTGCCGTTGGCTGACCAGCGCCGACGGTACAGAGGAGGCCGTGGCGCTACTCTACAGCGGACTCGAGCCGCCTGTCCTCTTTGCCGCTGGCGCCCCGGACGCGCTGGAGAGAGCATTGGCCGGAATGGCGCTGCCGCCGCGTGTGTACCTGAGCGTGCGCGAGGAACACCTGCCGGTGATCGAGAAGCTATACGACAACAGCGGCGACCATCGCCCCATGTACCGCATGATCTTGACCGATGCTGCGCGGGCGGTGAGCCGGATCGAATTGGCGCCGGAGCGACTCACGGCCAGTAGCATTCCTCATGTGGAAACGCTGCTGGCCTGGAATGGTCCCTTTACACCTGATGCCTTTGCCCCCTACCAGGTAGAGCAAGGGGTCTTTTACGGTGTGTGGGACAACACGGGCGCTCTCGTCGCTGTCGGCGGCACACATATCGTCGACTGGACACGGCATGTAGCAGCCATTGGCAACATGTACACGCGTCCTGACCGCCGCGGCTGTGGCTACGCCACGGCAATCCTCGCCGCGCTTGTGCAGACATTGCGGGCCCGCAATGTGGAGACGATTGTGCTCAACGTAGATCAACGGAATCAGGGCGCCAGGCATCTATACGAAGAGCACGGATTTGTTGTGTACTGTCCGTATGTGGAAGGCATCGCCGTCACCCGCGGTCAGCACAAGATATCAAGCTAGTTAGTTCGTTATCTGTAGCAAAGGAGCCGCCACAAAGAGGAAGAGGCCGCACGTCTCGTAGACTCCATGCTCTGATCTCAGCGAGCGCGACTGCCCTC
>JACFMY010000433.1 GCA_019455155.1 Caldilineaceae bacterium | reverse complement strand
ACAATGAAACGCATAGGCGTTCTAACAAGTGGCGGTGACGCCCAGGGTATGAATGCCGCGCTCCGCGCGGTTGTCCGCGCCGGGCTCGATCGAGGGGCAGAGGTTTACGCCATCTATGAAGGTTATCAAGGGTTGGTTGACGGCGGCGAGTACATCCGGCCGCTGGACTGGAACTCGGTCGGCGGCATCATCCAGTTGGGCGGCACAGTGATCGGCACGGCACGCAGTGCCGCCTTTCGCACGCGCGAGGGGCGGCTGCAGGCCGTGCGCAATCTGCTCCGGCACGGCATTGACGGCCTTGTTGTCATCGGCGGCGACGGCAGCCTCACGGGCGCGGATGTGCTGCGCTCTGAGTGGGCCGGTATCCTGGAGGAGCTGCTGCAGCGCGGGGAGGTCACGCCCGAAGAGGTGGCTGAGCACGCGTATCTCTCTATTGTCGGGCTCGTGGGCTCCATCGACAATGATATGTGGGGTACGGACATCACCATCGGCGCGGACAGCGCGCTCCACCGCATCACCTACGCGGTGGACTGCATTACCAGCACCGCAGCCAGCCATCAGCGTACCTTTGTGGTTGAGGTGATGGGGCGCAATTCGGGCTATCTGGCGCTCATGAGCGCGCTGGCCACCGGCGCGGATTGGGCGCTCATCCCCGAGAGCCCACCCGATGTAGAGAATTGGGAAGAGAAGATGTGTGAGGTGCTGAGCGCCGGCCGCAAGGCGGGCCGCCGCGACAGCATCGTCATCGTGGCTGAGGGGGCCATTGACCGCAACGGCAAAGAGATTTCCGCCGACTATGTGAGGCAGGTGCTGGCCGAACGGCTGCGCGAGGATGTACGGGTCACGATCCTGGGGCATGTGCAACGTGGCGGTGCACCCAGCGCCTACGACCGTGTCATGAGCACGCTCGTGGGTGTGGCCGCGGTGGAGGATATCTTGACCGCCTCCGCCGACTCGACGCCCCAGCTTATCGGTATGCGCGGCAACCGGGTGACCCGGCTGCCCCTCATGGAGTGCGTGCAGAAGACGCATGCCGTCAATGAGGCCATCAAATCGCTGGATTTTGCCCGCGCCATGGAGCTGCGTGGCCGTAGCTTCGCTGAATCTTTCCGGACCCTGCGTACCCTTGTGCGTGCACTGCCCCACGAGCCCAAGCCGGAGCGCCGGCGCCTGAATCTGGCCGTATTGACTGCAAGCGCGCCCGCGCCGGGCATGAACACGGCCGTGCGCGCAGCCGTGCGCCTGGGTCTCGATCGCGGCCATCACATGCTCGGCGTGCACAACAGCTTCGTTGGCCTGATCGAGAATGACATGCGTGAGTTCCAATGGATGGATGTCGATGGCTGGGCGTCCATGGGGGGCTCAGAGCTAGGGACCAATCGCAAGATTCCGGCCGGCAAAGACTTCTACGCCATTGCGCGTACCATTGAAGAGCGGGAGATCGATGGCCTGCTGGTGATCGGCGGCTGGGCTGGCTACAGCGCGGCGCTGCAGCTGCTCAAAGAGCGCGACAATTTCCCAGCCTTCAATATCCCCATCGTCTGCCTGCCGGCTACCATCAACAATAACCTGCCCGGCAGCGACTTGAGCGTGGGTGCAGACACCGCGCTTAACAACATCGTCGACGCTGTCAACAAGATAAAGCAGTCCGCGGTCGCATCGCGACGCTGTTTTGTCGTGGAGGTCATGGGCAAATATTGTGGCTATCTGGCGCTCATGAGTATGGTGGCGACAGGAGCCGAGCGCGCTTACCTAAATGAGGAGGGCGTTACCCTGGATGATCTGCACCGGGATGTGATGCTACTCAACACGGGTTTTGAGCGGGGCAAGCGACTTGGCGTCATGATCCGTAACGAGCGCGCCCACCCCCTCTATTCGACCCAATTCATGGCGAATCTGTTCGAGGCCGAAGGGGGCGATCTGTACGAGGTGCGTGTGGCCGTCTTGGGCCATCTTCAACAGGGTGGTGACCCTTCCCCGTTTGACCGCATTCTTGCCACTCGTTACGCGATGCGCTGTATCAACTACCTGGAGGAGCAGGCCAGCAACGAAGAGGCTGGCACAGCCTGTGTCGGTGTACAGGGGAGCGAATATCGTTTCACGCCTTTGGACGAAATCTTGCGTAAATATGATGTTGCCCACGAGCGGCCGCGGGCTCAGTGGTGGATGGAGCTGCGCCCCATCGCGCGTATGCTCGCCCAGCCCGGCCCGCGCTACCACGCGTCGACCAGCACCCCGGAGCCGTAAACCGCGGCCATTCTGGTGCGCTCCAGTAGCGTCAGGCACACGGCCAACTACCCATCTATCTTGTCAGAAAAGGCTGGCATCTACAGTAGGTGCTAACCGGTGGCGGTGCTATAATGAGATGAAGCGTCTATTGCCTGCGCGTGCGATCTCTCCCTGGCAGTCATGCTGCAATGATGCGGCAGGCGAGCCGATCGATTTACCGTCATTGATGACTGGTGCAGCGTATGACGCAACCAAATCATTCTTAATTTGTCGAAACTTTCTTGCGCGAAAAGAGGAGTATTCCAGATGAGAATTGGTGTTTTGACCGGTGGCGGCGATGTTCCGGGACTGAATCCATGTATCAAAGCCGCTGTGGATCGTGCCATTGATGAAGGGCACGAAGTCGTAGGGCTTCGCCGTGGCTGGTGGGGCTTGCTGCACCTGAACCCCGAAGACTCCGAGAGTTACGACCATTGTTTCCTGAAGCTTGACAAGAATAAAGTGCGCACCATCGATCGCACGGGTGGTACCTTTCTGCACACGAGCCGCACCAATCCGGGCAAGGTCCGCCCTAAGGATGCGCCGGCTTTCCTGCGCGATCCGGAGCAGCCTCAACCCGACGAAAAGGAACTGCTGGACTTCACCCCCCATGTGCTCAGAAACCTGGAATTCCTGGGCATTGACCGCCTGATCCCCATCGGCGGCGATGACACGTTGAGCTACGGTGAACGCCTGCATAGTGAAGGCTTCCCGGTTGTTGCCATTCCGAAAACGATGGACAACGATGTGTATGGGACGGACTACTGTATTGGCTTCGGCACGGCCGTGACGCGCAGCGTGCAGTTCATCCACCAGCTGCGCACCAGCACTGGCTCTCACGAGCGCATTGCGGTGATCGAACTCTTCGGCCGCAACAGCGGCGAGACCAGTCTCATTAGCTCGTATCTGGCTAGCGTAGATCGGGCCATAATCTCTGAAGTCCCGTTTGACGTGGAGCGCCTGGCCGAGCTCGTCATGCGCGATAAGCGCGCCAATCCCAGCAACTACGCCATCATCACCATCAGCGAGGGCGCCCATTTTGCCGGCGGCCAGGTAGTCGAGTACGGTGAAGCCGACGCGTTCGGCCATCGCAAGCTCGGCGGTATCGGCCAGTTGACTGGCGAAGCCCTGAAGAAGCTCACGGGTGAAAACATCATCTACCAGCAACTCTCATACCTCATGCGGTCCGGCGCGCCCGACGCTCTGGACCTCATGGTCGGCGTGAACTACGCCAATCTGGCCGTGTCGCTCATCACCAGTGGCGTCAGCGGGCGTATGGTGGCCCTCCGTGATGGCACGTATACGCACATTCCGATGAGCACCGTTACGAGCGGGATCAAACGCGTTGACGTGACCGAGCTCTACGACGTCAACGAATATCGCCCCAAGGTCCGCCACGTGCTGGGCAAGCCCATGTTCCTCTATTGAGAAACAAAGGGAGAGAGCCACAAAGGTATGGCAGGACACACAGGTTCTTCACTGCCAAGGCAGGCACAGCTTTCTGATCTCTTCTGGGCAGGAACTCTCAGTCGGATACCCCGTGGTGATACCTGGCGCCTTGACCCCTTTGTGGCTATCTCCTCTTTTGATACTTCATGTCTTAGGACAAGAAAGGATTGTCACAAATGATTTATGAATCTGTTTACGAGCTACGGCAGAATCTAAAAGATGCTGTTGTCGTCAAAGGTGACCAGGTCGAAGTAGTCGATCTGCCCAACCTGCAGGCTTGTGGTATCGATCTGCTGGCGCGCTCTGCCGTATTTGGCACTGAGGCTGTGAAGAGCTATGCCCGCTGGCTGATTTGGGAGCTGGGCCAGAAGTTAGGCGCGCGGCCGGCCAGTGTCCACGACTTCTACATTGCTCGTGGCAAGGGGATGTGGGAGAACCGCACCGTGCCGGCTATGAACATTCGCTTCACGACCTACGACACAACCCGCGCCGCGTTGCGGGCAGCCAAGAAGACCAATGCCGGCGCAATTATCTTCGAAATCGCGCGCAGCGAAATGAGCTACACCGACCAGCCCCCGGCCGAGTATAGCGCGATGGTGATTGCCGCTGCCATCAAGGAGGGCTACTTCCACCCCCTCTTCATTCAGGGAGACCATTTCCAGGTCAAAGCCGCCAAATACAAGAACGATCCCGAAGGCGCCATTCAGGAAGTCAAAGATCTGATCAAGGAAGCGATTCCTGCCGGCTTCTGGAATATCGACATCGACACCAGCACGCTCGTCACCCTCGAACCCACCGCGCTCGACGAACAGCAATATCACAACTACGCGCGATCGGCCGAGCTTACACAGTTCGTGCGTGAGCTGGAACCTGCGGGTGTGACGGTGAGCTTGGGCGGCGAGATCGGCGAGGTGGGCGAGAAGAATTCAACGCCCGAAGAGTTGCGCGCCTATATGGACGGCTACGAGAAGGCGCTGAAGCAGCTGGGCGACTACACTGGCTTGAGCAAGATCAGTGTACAGACCGGCACCAGCCATGGCGGTGTCGTGTTGCCGGACGGCAGCATTGCCAAGGTGGCTGTGGACTTTGATACGCTGAAGGTACTCGGCGACGAAGCTCGCGGTTACGGCGCAGGGGGCGCGGTCCAGCACGGTGCCAGCACGCTGCCTGAGGATATGTTCCACAAGTTCCCCGAGATGGAAACCCTGGAAATCCACCTGGCCACTGGCTTCATGAACCTGTTCATGGACAGCCCTGCCTTCCCCGAGACCCTGACCGAGCGTGTGCACAAGTTCCTGGATGTGGCCGCGGCTGACGAGCGCAAGCCCAGCCAGACCGACGCCCAGTTCTACTACAAGACCCGCAAGAAGGCGTTGGGGCCGTTCAAGGCTGAGATGTGGGGCCTGCCCGAGGCAGCCAAGGAAGAGCTCTACGCCGCCCTGGAGGAGAAATTCGCGTTCTTCTACAAGCAGCTCAATGTAACTGGCACACGCGCGCTGGTCGAC
>JACFMY010000432.1 GCA_019455155.1 Caldilineaceae bacterium | reverse complement strand
GGCGATATTCTCTTAAGCGACGCGCTCTGCGCGGGCGGTATCGAGCTAGTCCTCATGGATGTGGTGGCCGATCGCCTGCACGCGCCGCTGCGCTTTGCCCAGCAACTGGCCACCCGCCTGGGCCGCGATGCGCGGATCACGGCTTCCACCGTCATGGCCGACGCCGTCGCTGGCGCGACCTATGTGATTACGGCCATCGAGGTGGACAGGTACTACCGCTGGGCCCAGGATTTTCACATTCCGCGCAAATATGGCTTTACCCAGATCTACGGCGAGAATGGTGGGCCGGGCGGTCTCTTCCACGCGTTGCGCAACATGGGTCCAATGCTGGAGATCGCACGCGCCATGGAACAACAGTGCCCGGATGCGTGGCTGGTCAACTACAGCAATCCGGAGGCAAAGCTGGTGCAGGCCATTTCGACCTTGACCAGCGTCAAGACTGTCGGGATGTGTCACGGTGTCTTCATGGGCCGCAACCAGGTGAGTCGCCTCCTCCAGATTCCTGAAGAGGAGATCGAGACCGTCCCGTGTGGGCTCAATCACTTTTCATGGTTCCAGAGTATCCGCCACCGGGCTACGGGCGAGGATCTCTATCCCCTCTTGCGGGAGCGCGAGCGCCAGGCCCAATGGCTGGCCAGCTGGGATGAGCTGGCCCTAAACCGTATTCTCTTCCGCACGTATGGACTCTGGCCCTATCCAGGAACGAACCATGCCGGCGAGTATCTGCGCTGGAGCAACGAGTTCATGGCGTGCACCAATCTTCAATATTTCTATGACCCGGCGAGCGAGCACCCCTGGCAGACGCACGAGGTACCCACCTTTGTCTATGACCTGGGCGGCAAGCCGACGGAGATACCGCTCTTTGCCGCCGAACAGGTGAAGCAGGTCTATCCGCCATTTGAAAAACGCGTCCTGGACAGCGACGGCACAGTGTCCCCTTCAGGGGAGGAAGGCATCCAGATCCTCGACGCATTCGCAGGCGGCGGCCGCCGCGCCATCGCCACAGTCAACGTACCCAATCGCGGGGCCATCCCTGATCTGCCAGGCGATATGGTGGTAGAAGTGCCGGCCGTGGCCGACACCGACGGGCTACACGTGCAGCAGCTGGAGCGCCTGCCTACTGGCATCACGGCCATGCTTCAACTCCAGGGCAACATCAACCGTCTCCTAGTGGAGGCATACGCTGAGTGTTCGCGGCGCAAGCTGCTCCAGGCCGTGCTCATCGATCCCACGGTGTCCACCTATGCCAACGCCGTCGCCATGATCGACGAGATGTTCGACCTGCAAAAAGAGCTCCTGCCGCCGCTAGTGTGGTGACCCAACTGGCGCCCTGGCCGCGCAGATCACCCGTGATGGTCGCAGCGCTTGAAAGGATTCGGACAATGACACAGGCAGAGCCGCCAGCCTATCACTATCTGCGCGATCTATATGGCCAGCCGGCGAGCCTCATCGATTCTTACGCGGGTCTGGTCGAGCAGTGGCCCGTACTGCTGGAGGCGGGCGCATGGCTGCGCGAGCGCCCCTACGTCTTCATCGTTGGCATCGGCAGCTCCTATAACGCGGCACTGGCATTGGAGCGCTATCTCGCCGACCATGGACGGCTCGTCAAGGTGATCGACGCGTCGGAGCTGGCCTACGCACCCCAGCTGTTCCCCGCAGCTGGCTACATCATCGCCTCGCGCAGCGGCGCCAGCGTGGAGATTGTGCGCATCGTCCAACGCTGCCAGGAAGCTGGCATTCCGATTGTAGCTGTGACCAACGCGCCGGAGAGCCCGTTAGCCCAGGCCGCACACTTTAGTATCGAGATGCGCTCTGTGTTCGATCATCAGATTTCGCTGCGCATGTACACGGTAATGGTGCAGACGTTGTTGGTGCTGGGTCACACCATCTGTGAAGCGGAAACGCCGTTCCCAGGCGAGACACTGGTTCAATCTGTGACCGCAACGCGCGACCGGATCCGGACCTGGCAGTTCCAGATCGAAAAGAACGATTTCTTCGGCCCTGGCCACGTGTACTACATGCTCGGCCGCGGCGTGAATCTGTCCGGCGCACATGCCGCGCGCTTGCTCATGGAAGAAGCGGCCAAGACGAGCGCGACGGTCATGCCAACTGGCGCCTTCCGGCACGGTCCTCAGGAATCGCTGAGCAGGCAGTCCCATATCGTCATCTGGTTGCCCAACGATGTGCCGTTGCGCGGGCATGACCTGGAACTGGCCGCAAGCATCGAGGACCGTGGCGGGCAATGCATGGTGATTGGGCAAGGTCTGCAGGCCCGGGATGTGGCCGCGCTCACCATCGATCTGCCCACCATGCCGCCGTATCTCCAACCCATTGTCGATATCGTGCCGGTTCAGCTTGGCGCGTACGTTCATGCCCTGTGCACTGGCAAAGATCCGGATGTGCTGATCCACTGTCCCTACGTGGTGACGACCGAGGGTGGGCTTTAACGCCACAGGCACCAGCACCAGGCGAAGAGAGTTGATCACAGATGGTTGAAACTTCCCTGATCATAGGCAACGCGCCGGTTAGCTGGGGCGTATACACGTCAGAACCGCGGCTAGGCGAGAACCCGCCCTATGGCGTGGTAATGGACGGTATCGCCCAGGCCGGCTACGCGGCCACGGAGCTCGGTCCATACGGGTATTACCCCACCGCGGCGCCTGCATTGGGACAGGAGCTGGCGCGGCGTGGCTTGCAGCTCGCCTCGTCCTATGTGGCTTTGCCGCTGGACCAGCCGGACGCTGTCGTGCAACGGCTGCCGTTGTTGGATCAAGTCTGTGCCCTGCTCCATGCATTCCGGGTACCCTATGTCATGGTAGCGGCCGACGCGACGCCGGCCCGCGAGGCCATTGCCGGTTCTGTGGCCGCGGACGGCAGCGACAGCTGGACAGCGGCCGAGTGGGCGCGCGTCGAGGAATCGCTACAGGCGGTGACCGAAGTAGTTCGGCGCTACGCCGGTCTGCGCATCGCGTTCCACCATGAGGCCAGCTCGCCAGTAGAGACACCGGATGAGATCGAGCGGCTCCTCACTGTTGCTGATCCGGAGCTGGTCGGGCTCTGTCTCGACACGGGCCACGCGGTCTATGGCGGCGGCGACGCGGCGGAGCTGGCTCGTCGCCACGCGCGTCGCGTGTGGTACGTCCATTTGAAGGATGTGTGGCCGGACAAGCTGGCCCATGTACGCCGGGAACGGCTCCCTGCACCCCAGGCCTGGGCAATGGGCATCTTCGCCGAGTTAGGCCAGGGCTGCGTCAACGTTCCGCGGGTGGTGGAGCAGTTGCTACGGAACAGCTATAAAGGCCTGATCATCGTAGAACAGGACATTGTCGCTACAGGCAGCGACCGCTCCCAGGCGCTGGCAAGCGCGATGGCCAGCCGTGCCTACCTGCGGCGCGAGTTTGGCTGGTGACCGCAACCCTGTCCCATGGCAACAGAGAAGAAAAGGAGTCGCGATTGAGCAAGCCGATCAAAGTTGGTGTGATCGGGTGCGGCGGTGTGGCACAGATGATGCACCTGCCATTCCTGGCCGACCACCCCGACCTGTTCCAGTTGGAAGCGGTCTGCGATGTGAATCCGCTGGCCCTGGACGCGGTGGCGACCCGCTATCATGTGCCCCATCGTTTTACTGACGATGCCAGCCTGCTGGCGCTGCCATTGGATGCCGTGTTGGTGCTCAGCGCTGATCCGCACAGCCCACAGGTCATTGCTGCGGCGCAGCAGGGCAAGCACATCCTGGTGGAAAAGCCGCTCGCCTTTAATCTCCGCGAGGTAGACATGGTGGAGCGCGCGGTCCGCGAGGCTGGCGTCCAGCTCATGGTGGCCTATATGAAACGGTACGACCCTGCCTATGTACGGGCACGAGAGATCCTTGCCGGCCGCACCGATCTGCGCCACGTCGAGATCACGGTGTGGCACCCAGACGATGCCGCGTACCGCACACACTACCAGCTGACACCGCCGCCGGCTCTGTACGACCCCGTGGCGTCCGCCGGCGGGCTGGGGATCAGAGACGTGGCGACGCAAGGGGTACTGGCCGAGCTGGTGGATGAAGCCTTGGGGCGGGACGCGCCGTTGGAACAGCGTATGGGTTTTCTAATGATGATCACAAGCATCATCCATCAGGTCAACGCCATGCGCGGGATTCTGGGCGAGCCTGAAGCGGTACTGGCGACGCACATCTGGCACGACGCGTGTGGTATTCACACAACGTTCCGCTTCAGTGCCCAGCTCCTGGCAACATTGACCTGGGTCTTTTTGCCCGGCATTCGCCATTATCAGGAAACCTATCGCTTCCTGGCCCCTGACCTGCGTCTGGAGCTGGAGTTTCCTTCCCCCTACCTGCGCCACTTTCCCACGGCCCTGCGCATCGAGGGCGCGGATGGTAGCCACGCGTGGAAGAAGGATGTCGTGGTCTCCTATGACGAGGCGTTCCACGCGGAGCTGCGCCATTTCCACCACTGCGTGGTCACTGGCGAGCGCCCCCGCACTGGCATCGAGGAGGCGCGGCGCGATACGGAATGGCTGATCGCCATGGCCAGGGCCTACCGGCCCAGCTAGGCGGGGAGCGATGGGCGTGCACTGCGCAATTGGCATCGATGTGGGCGGCACCAAAATCGCGGGCGGGCTCGTCGACCTGGACAACGGCCATGTCAGGGAACGGCAGGAAATCCCCACGTTGCCCGCGCGCGGTGGGTCAGTGGTGCTGGATGACGCGGTGGCGTTGGCCGCCAGGCTGGTCAGGCACGGTCAAGATGCCGGGATGGATCCGGTGGGCATCGGCGTGGGCGTCGCCGAGCTGGTGGACGCGCAGGGCCGCGTGACGAGCCATCAGACCATTGGTTGGGATACGCTGCCTGTGCAGGCACGCTTCGGCAACCTGCTGCCCGCAGTCGTAGAGTCTGATGTCCGGGCTGCGGCGCTGGCTGAAGCGCGCTACGGCGCCGGTCGCGCGTACCATCAATTCGTCTACGTAACCGTGGGTACGGGCATCAGCCATACACTGGTGCTGGATGGCCGGCCCTTCGCCGGCGCACATGGCAACGCGCTCATCTTCGCCAGCGGCACGCTCGCGCTCCAATGTCCCCACTGTGGGCAGCCGGTCTCCCATGTGCTGGAGGAGTACGCTTCCGGTCCGGCCCTGGTGCGGCGCTACAACGAGGTCTCGGGCGAGACAGCGCAGGATGGGCAAGCGGTGATTACAGCGGCGGCCAACCGCGAGCCGGCTGCAGTCACTGTGGTCAGCTCGGCGGGTGAGGCGCTGGGCGTCGGCGTG
>JACFMY010000003.1:24768-45218 GCA_019455155.1 Caldilineaceae bacterium | reverse complement strand
AGGAAGCGATGGTTACGGAAGAGGCGATGGCTACGGAAGAAGCCATGGCCACCGAGGAAGCCATGGTTACGGAAGAAGCGATGGTTACGGAAGAAGCCATGGCCACCGAGGAAGCGATGGTTACGGAAGAGGCGATGGCTACGGAAGAAGCCATGGCCACCGAGGAAGCCATGGTTACGGAAGAAGCGATGGTTACGGAAGAAGCCATGGCCACCGAGGAAGCGATGGTTACGGAAGAGGCGATGGCTACGGAAGAAGCCATGGCCACCGAAGAAGCGATGGCTACCGAGGAAGCCATGGCAAATCCAGGTGAGTTGCCCAGCACTGGGGCCGCACTGGCATCCGGAGATGCTGTCCTGCCCGTGGTTGGGATCATTCTCGCCGTCCTCGTGGCGGGCGCTTACGTGACGCGGCGACGCGAACCGTAGCCCCCCCTGGCAGCAGTAACCTCCATTGATGGTCTTAGGAACAGTGGCGTTCGGCATCCCCGGCGCCACTGTTTTCCTTTTGCGACTGGGGTCTGCACGGCCGATCGTACCAGCAGCAGACCCATGTCCAGGATAGCAGGCAGGGTGGTGAAGGAAGCGTCATATCAACTGTATGGCACACAGCGGTGGGGCAGCGCAGCTTTCGTTGACATCTCTGGCTGATTGGGGTATATTCCGTGAAGAATGGCACAAGCGGCCGTCGATCCCACAGCCCGTGCACTTACCATCGATGACCATCCCCAGGTTCAGTGTGTACATTGCTCCACTACCCAGTAAACACTCGGATGTAGCGTTACTTGCATTCTTCTAGCAATAAGTAAAGGGAGATATTGGTATGCGGAGAAGCAAACTTTGGTCAGTCATCAGTCTTCTGATGGTAGTGGCGCTGTTGGTTGGCGCCTGTGCGGCGCCGGTAGCGGCACCCGCGGCCCCGGCTGGCGGCGAAGGTGAGGCGGCGGCACCGGCGGCCGGTGGTGTACAGATCCCCGAACCCGAGGAAGGTAAGTTTAACGTCGCCTTTGTCTATGTCGGACCCATCGGCGACGGCGGTTGGACTTATGCCCACAACGAAGGCCGGCTCTATCTCGAAGAGCAACTGGGTGACCAGGTTCACACCGCCTACTTGGAGACCGTACCCGAAGGCGCGGACGCTGAACGCGTGATCCGCAACCTGGCACGCGCCGGCTTTGACGCGGTCTTCACAACCAGCTTTGGCTACATGGATCCTACCGAAACCGTAGCCAGCGAGTTCCCCGATGCGTATTTTGTGCATGTCTCCGGCTATAAGAAGAACCCGGAGAACTTCTCCAATCTGTTCGGCGCCATGGAAAGCATGAAATACCTGACCGGTATGATTGCGGGCGCGCGGACCAAGGCCGATGGCGGCAACCGTGTTGGGTACATCGCTCCCTTCCCCATTGCTGAGGTGATTCGCCATTTGAACGCGGCCACCATGGGCATGCGCCAGACCTGTCCTGAGTGCCAGATGGACGTACGCTGGATCTTCACGTGGTTTGATCCCGACAAGGAGCGCCAGGCAGCCGAATCGCTGCTTGAGGCTGGCGCAGATGTCGTCATCACAGGCGCTGACACCACCGGTCCGGTCCAGGTAGCCGGCGAGAGCGGCAAATGGGGCGTCGGCTACGACAGCCGCAATGCCTGTGAAGTGGATACCGAGCACTGCCTGACCGTGCCGTACTGGAACTGGGGCCCCGAGTATGTACGCCTGATCCAGTCCATGCTGGACGGCACGTTCGAAGGCTCTGACGTCTACTTCGATGTGGACAGCGGTAGCCTTGGTCTGCTCGGCTTCATGGAAGGCCAGACGCCTGCGCCTGGTGTCGTCGAAGAGGTTATCCCCCTCGTGCAAGAGACTCTGGCTAGCATGCAGAGCGGTGAATTGGACCGCTTCTTTATCTTCACCGGTCCCATCAACGACAACAAGGGCAACGAGATCGTGCCTGCAGGTGAGGCGCTGACCCAGTCAGACCTGGAAGGGCTGCAGGGCGTCGAAGGCCGGCCAGACTGCACCTACTGCATGAACTGGCTCGTCGAAGGTGTGGTGCCCGACGCGGAAATCCCGCAGCAGTAATGGCGTTTGGGGCGAGAGGGTGATCGGGTAAACAGATGATTGGGCAAAGGTGAGTTGACTGGGACGATCAGGTTGGCTGGGCGGTGCATTGCGCTGTACGCTCAATCAACCATGCCATCCTGATCGCCCCCCTCAGCCCAATCGGCCAACCCGTTCACCCCCTCGTATTCTCGGCCGATCATCCACCCACTCCCCCGCTAACCACCGATCTGGTCATGCATGAGACAGAGTACGCATTTGAAATGCGCGACATTACCAAACGCTTTCCCGGCGTGTTGGCCAATGATCGCGTGACCTTTGCAGCCCGCGCCGGTGAAATCCATGCCCTCTTGGGCGAAAACGGCGCAGGCAAGTCAACATTGATGAACATCCTGTCCGGCCTCTACCGGCAGGACGAAGGAGAGATCCGGATCCGGGGCAAGAGCGTAGATCTTCATTCCCCACGCGATGCCATCCGGCACGGCGTAGGCATGGTGCACCAGCACTTTATGCTTGTGCCTTCCCAGACCGTAGCAGAGAATGTGTTCCTAGGGCTGCGCACGACTGGGTTTCGGCTCGACGCCCGCCGCATGGCGGCTGAGGTACGCCAGATCAGCGAACAATACGGGCTACCTGTGGATCCCAATGCCAAGGTCTGGCAGCTTTCCGTGGGTGAACAGCAACGCGTTGAAATTATCAAGACCCTCTATCGCGGCGCCCAGATCCTGATTCTCGATGAGCCGACTGCCGTCCTTACGCCCCAGGAAGCGGAGAGTCTCTTCCAGACGCTGCGCGCCATGGTGGATGCTGGAAAAACCGTGATCTTTATCAGCCACAAGCTCGAGGAAGTGATCACGATTGCCCATCAGGTGACGGTATTACGCAGTGGACGGGTCGTGGCGACGACGCCGGCCGAGGGGATGACGAAGTCAAAGCTCGCCAGTCTCATGGTGGGCCGGCAGGTGCTGTTCCAGCTGGAGAAACCGCCATCCCAGGTAGGCGAAGTTCGTCTGGGTCTCGACAGGGTCGAGGCGACAGATGACAAACTGTTGCCTGCCCTGCGCCAGGTCTCGTTGGCCGTACGCAGCGGCGAGATTGTGGGGATTGCCGGCGTGGCGGGCAATGGACAGCGAGAGCTGGCCGAAGTGGTATGTGGGCTGCGGCCGATCACGGGTGGCGCCATCAAAGTGGCGGGAAAACCAGTTAGCCGGCAATCACCTCTGGCAATGATTCACGCGGGTGTGGCCTATATCCCCGAAGATCGCAACGCTACGGGCAGCGCGCCGGACCTGAGCGTAGCAGAGAACCTGGCACTCAAGAACTATCGCTCGCCGGAAATGGGCCAGGGTGGGTTCATAGACAACGCCAAAGTACGCAGCCGCGCCACGGAGCTGGTCAAAGCGTTTGGCATTGCAACGCCGACGATCCAGACCCCGGTTCGGAAACTGAGCGGCGGCAACCTCCAGAAGGTCATTCTTGCCCGGGAGATCTCATCACAACCGGAGGTATTGGTAGCCTCCTCGCCTACGCGCGGGCTCGACATCGGCGCCACAGAAACCGTACGCAAGATCCTGCTCCAGGAACGCAGCCAGGGCGCGGCGATCTTGCTGATCTCTGAGGATCTGGACGAGATCTTCGCCATCTCGGACCGCATCGTCGTCATCTATGAAGGCCAGATCATGGGCGAGTTCACTACCGCCGAAGCGGACCTGGACACCATCGGGTTACTGATGGCCGGGGGCAAACAGAGCACTGCCGACCAGGTGCAGCCATGACCACACAGGACACTACACGGGACACTACGGCTATCCAACGCCGTGCTTTTCCTCTTCGTTTCGAACGCCGCCTGGAGCAGCCCCTCTGGCTACGCCTGCTGTCGCCGTTTATTCTGGTGGCTGTGGCGCTGCTTGTGGGCGCCGTGTTGCTCTCGCTGCTGGGCGCGCACCCGTGGCTGGTCTATCGCCGCATGGTAGAGCTGGCCTTCGGCAGTCTATATGGCTGGTCAGATACGACCGTCAAGGCGACGCCGCTGATTCTGGCCGGGCTGGGTGTCTCCATCGCCTTCCGCATGCGACTGTGGAATATCGGCGCAGAAGGGCAGCTGTTTATCGGCGCGTGGTGCGCCACCGCCGTCGCGCTCTTCGTGCTACCTCGGGACACGCCCGCCGGGCTGATGCTGGTAGCCATGGCAATAGCTGGCTTCGTGGGCGGCGCCCTGTGGGGCTCCGTTCCTGGCCTGTTGAAGGCGCGCCTAAACATCAACGAGATTATTACCTCGTTGATGCTGGTCTATGTCGCGGTCTTTTGGAACAACTACTGGATCTATGGTCCGTGGAGCGAACGGGGCTTTGGTCTAACTGCTCAATTCCCCCGCACGGGCTGGTTGCCCCGCTTTACGGATTTCGCCGAGCAGATCCCGGCATTGCGTGGCGTCACCGCGCACTTTGGCATCTTTATCGCCATCATCCTTGCCGCGGTGCTGTGGTTGGTCTGGCGGCGTACGAAGTGGGGTTTCGAAGTCAAGGTGATCGGCGACAACCCGCAGGCCGCGCGCTATGCGGGGATGAGTCTCAGCCGCAACATCATTCTGGTCATGCTCCTGAGTGGCGGCTTTGCGGGGTTGGCCGGCATGGCCGAGGTGGCTGGCGTGGTCCATCGTCTGCAGGAGCGTTTTTCACCGGGATACGGGTTCACAGCCATCATCATTGCCTGGCTAGCCAAGCTCAACCCGCTGGCGATCATTCCAGTCTCCTACCTCTTTGGAGGGTTGCTGGTAGCCAGCGACGCCATTCAGCCAGCTGGGATTGCTCGCATGTTACAGGGTGTGGTCCTCTTTGTCGTGGTGGGCGGCGAACTCCTGCTGCAATATCGAGTTAGAATCGAAAGATAACGGCAGATGGAACTTGGTTTTCTGATTACACTCCTGGCCGCCGGTATCCGCTCGGGTACGGCCATCCTATTTGCCTCAATCGGCGAGATCTTTGCTGAGCGTTCCGGCGTGCTCAACGTGGGCATCGAGGGCATGATGCTCATGGGCGCGGTGACGGCCTACGGATTGGCCTTTGCCACAGGCAATGCCTGGCTCGGATTAGGCGCCGCCATCATTGTGGGCGGTCTGCTGGCCTTGCTGCATGCCATGGTGACCATCACGCTGCGCGCCGACCAGGTTGTAAGTGGGCTAGCGCTCACTTTCTTGGGCTCGGGGATGAGCGCAGTCATGGGTGCAGGGCTGATTGAGGTGCGCTCGGCCCCGCGGCTGCCCGCGTTTCCCATTCCTGGTCTGGCGAGTATTCCGGTGCTGGGGCCGATTCTCTTCGATCACAATGTCATTGTCTATATTGGCCTGCTGGCGGCGCCGCTGGCCTGGTACTTCATCATCCGGACGCGTCCCGGCATGGAGCTGCGCTCCATCGGCGAATACCCTGCCGCGGCCGATGCCCTGGGCATCAACGTGGTGCGCCAGCGCTATCTGTACGTCATCTTTGGCGGCATGATGGCCGGCCTGGGCGGGGCGGCCTTGAGTCTAGCCATTACCCCGCTGTGGATCGAGGATATGACGGCCGGTCAAGGATGGATTGCCCTGGGTCTGGTCATCTTTGCCGGTTGGGATCCTCTGCGCGCTGCCTTCGGTTCCTATCTCTTTGGGGCAATCCGCCGGCTGCCACTCGACTCACAAAACCTCTCCTTCTTTCTTGCCAATCCACAACTTGGCTATTTTATGAATATGCTCCCGTATCTGTTCGTCATTCTCCTCATGGTTTTTAGTGCGCGCGGCAATCTACGGCGCCGCATCGGCGCACCTGCCGCGCTAGGGCAGCCATACATCCGGGAAGAACGCGGAGTCTGACGTGCTACCCCAGTCACACATAGCGTACACCTGGCTGGCCCTGGACCTGGCCCAGGAGCACTTGGGCGTCGATCCCGCTGCTGACTACCGGATGGTTGCCATCGCGGCAGCCGGCCCCGACCTCATCGACAAGCCGCTGGCTGTCGCCTATTTTTATCGCCATCACCGTTCGGCGGTGCTCTTTGCCCATACCTTGCTGGCAAATCTGGCCGTGCTGTGGCTGACGATTGGCCGCTTTCGCAGCCTGGCCGTCTACGCGGCGGCCTTTCTAGGCCACGCAGGTCTCGACCGGCTCTGGTTCTTTCACGATACCTTCTACTGGCCGTTGCGCGGTTGGCGCTTCCACACGTGGCGCAAGCAGGGGTCGGAGCAGGAAGAGATCGGCCGGGCCTACTGGCATGCGTTTACCCGGCGCAAGGAGCTTTGGGGATGGGAACTCGGAGGCGTCGTGGCCTTGATCCTCTTTATCTGGCGCAATCGTCTCTACCGCAAGGAGAACCTATTGGCCTTCCTTCTCACAGGACGGCTGCCACGTTATACGCATGACCTTGACAGGGTTAGCTAGCCAGATGGCTTCTCACGCGCAGACAATTCTAGCCCTTGTCATGGTGCATGGTACAATCGCGCCATGCAGAATGCCGTTCCGCAGCTCCCACCGGAGCCAACGCCAGTGAGTGCCGCGCCTTCGGTGCAGCCGCGGCAGACAGGACGCCGTGTCCTTGTCAACACGGGCGCCCTGACCAGCGCCAGCCTGTGGCGCATCGTCATGAGTTTTGTGCTCCAGATGATGATCGCGCGGCGGCTTGGTGTGGATGGCCTGGGCCATTACACAGTGGCCATGGCTTACTTGAATGTGAGCCAGGTGATCAGCGAGCTAGGTTTGCCGACGCTGTTGGTACGTGACCTGGCCCAGAATCCCTCCCATCGGCGCAGCTACTTTCGTATCCTGTTGGGAACGCAGATAGTCACCGGCTTGCTGACATGGGCCGGCCTGGTGGGTTTGACGCTAGTCTTGCCTTATCCACCCGTCACGGCCATGTCGCTGTGGCTGGTCGGCGCTTCGCTGCCTCTCTTTGCCGTCACATCCGTGTCAGAAACGCTCTTCCAGGCTGGGGAGCGTATGGAGCTGGTCATGGGTGTTGAGGTGTTCATCAACACGCTGATCCTGGCCTTGAGCATTGGCATGCTCTGGATGGGGGGCGACGAAGTCACGCTCATCGGCGTGGTTGTGGTGACGCAAGCCGTCTCCGCGCTGACCTGCTTGGTGCTGCTGGCGCGCAGCCAGCTCCTGGCGGCGCCGCAGGATACGGTGCCTGTGTCGCTACCACGTCTAGTACGCCAGACCATCCCCTTCTTTGGATTGGCCATGTCCGACGTGCTGCTGCAGCGCCTCGATATCTTGCTGCTCAGCTTTGTGGCCGGCCCAACGATCACGGGTATCTACAGCGCCGCCTATAACGTTGTGCGTGTGCTCATGAAGCTAGTCCAAAGCTTCTGGCGTGCGCTCTATCCGACTCTCAGCCGGCTGCACCGACAATCCCAGTCGCACTATGACCGGCTGGCGGCGCTGAGTCTCCGCTTTGGGCTGGTGCTGCTGCTACCAGCCGCCGCCCTGAGCATGGCGGTGGCGTCGGAGCTGCTGCGTCTTCTCTTTGGCGGCAGCTACGCCGAATCGGCCGAAGTCTATCGCATCCTCATCTGGGCGGCGCCGCTATTCCTGATGGAGATCTATGCCGTCACCCTACTCATGATTGAGCACCATCTGCGCCCGAGTCTTTGGATCAGTGCGCTCCACATTGCTGGCATCGTCGCATTGCTGCCGCCTCTGACCAACGTCTTTGGCGCCGACGGTACCGCCTGGGCAGTTGTGCTAGGCGGCGCGTTGGGCGCCCTGCTGAGCTTATGGCTTCTCTACACGCTGCATGTCCCGCTGCGCGTCAAGCGCTTCTGGGGTATGGCCCTGGCAACGGTCGTGGCGGGCTTGCTCGCGTATCTCCTCCCTCTACCTTGGCTGGCTACTCTCGTACTTGGAGGCAGCGTCTACCTGACGCTTTGTTGGGCGACTGGTGTCCTCTCAACTGCCGACATACAAACGCTACGTAGAATTCTCCTTAATTCTCGCGTAAATTAATTTTGGGTGATCTAGCGTGTGCACTACAATCATGCTATGCATGATGCAGCGTACCTCAAGCAATTATAGCGATATCTAGTGGATTTTTTGGCTCAGATCTGTCCTAATCTTTCCTCGCCGTTGTCGGGCGAATTCTTTGTAGACCGAGCTAGTTTGAATGGTTGATACGACGGAAATATCACAGCTGGCCGGGCAGCATAGCCGGCGCTATCGGGTCCTGATGGTGGCGCCCACCAGCTTTTTTGCCGACTATGGCTGCCACGTCCGCATCCTGGAAGAAAGCCGTGCTTTACGGCGGCTTGGACACCAGGTAACGATTGTCACCTATCGAAATGGCCGTGATCTGCCTGATCTGCACATTCGCCGCACGCTGCCGATTCCATGGCGCCGGGACTACGAGGTAGGCTCCAGCCGGCATAAGATCGCGTTCGACGCGCTGTTGGGCCTGAAGACCTTGCAGGTGCTCATGGGGCAGCGCTTTGACGTAATCCATGCCCATCTCCATGAAGGGGCGCTTATCGCGCTGGTATTGGGCCGGCTGTTCCGGATCCCCGTGCTGTTTGACTTCCAGGGCAGCCTGACCGAGGAGATGATCGATCACCGCTTCTTGCGGCGTGATAGCTTCGTATTCCCGCCACTGCGACGGCTGGAACGCTGGATTGACCAGTCGGCGCCCGTTATATTCACTAGTTCATCCAACGCAGAACGGATTCTTGTACGTGACTTCGGCTGTGCGCCGGCGCGGATTCGGCCCCTGCCGGACAGCGTCAACACCGCTGACTTTCGTCCCAAGGCAGAGTTTGACGCGGCGGAGCTGGCAGCCCTGCGAACGCGGTTGGGCATTCCCCAGGGGGCGCGAGTCATTGTCTATTTAGGACTGCTAGCTGAATACCAGGGCACGGGTCTGCTCCTGGCGGCGATGCAGCGTATTCGCGCGCAAATGCCGGATGTACATTTGCTGTTGATGGGCTTCCCGGACGTCGAACATTATCAGCAGATCGCAACCGGTCTGGGCATCCGCGACCGTGTAACCTTTACTGGCCGCGTGCCCTATGAGTTGGCTTCGTTACACCTGGCAGTTGGCGACGTTGCGGTGGCGCCCAAACTAAGCTTGACAGAGAGCGCGGGAAAGCTGCTCAACTATATGGCAATGGCGCTGCCGACGGTTGCTTTTGACACGCCGGTTGCCCGCGAATACTTGGGCACTAATGGACTATTCGCAGAACGTGGCAATGTGGAAAGCTTGGCGAACAAGCTCATGGAGCCACTTGCCGATCCAGAGATGGCGCGCATGCTGGGCGAACGATTGCGGCTGCGCGCCGTACAGCAGTACGCCTGGGACACGTTAGGGGAGCGCATCGTAGACGTCTATGCTCAGCTCCTGGGACATGTCCCTGCCGCCCCCGTCAAACACACACTGGCAACTAACCATGACTAACAAATCCCTATCTGCCAGCGACAGGCTAGCTCCGGTCGCAGCATTCACGCGAATACTCCCAGTATATGTACGCAAATGGTGGCCGGCCCTGTTGCTGGCAGTGGTGCTCGTAGCCGCCGCAACCACCCCGGCCGCGGCCACGCCAGAGGTTCCGGACGTTCCGGACGACATCGTGGGAACGGCCGTAGCGGGCAGCGATGTCTCGTATCCCTTGCCCGGCTCGCCCCGCTTCGTGGCGCTAGAGAGTGACAGCCGGGTCTGGTTCACGCAGACTAATCCAGATTCCATCGGCCTTTTGACTGTCACGGATACCGGAATTCCTGGCGTGAAGGAGTACCGGATCCGCTACTTTCTGCTCGAGAGCGGCAGTGACCCTTACGACATTGCATACATGAACGGCATTATCTGGTATACATTGCGAGGCACAAACAAGATCGGCCGTTTGATCATCGCTTCCGAGACAATTGAGACGTATGCTGTGCCTACAGCAGACAGCCGTCCCATGGGCATCGCGGTCGCAGCGGATGGGACGGTCTGGTTTACCGAAGAGGCGAGCAACAAGATTGGGCGTCTACGGCTTACGCCGACTCCAGAGTTCACGGAGTTTGCGTATCCGTCCGCAGATCCGGCGGGTTTCAACGACCTGGCTCTGGACAGCAGTGGCCGCGTATGGGCAACTGCACCGAAACTCGATCGGGTGGTCTTTCTAACACCTGGCACAGGCGAGTTTCTGAATGTGAGCACGAAGCCATACAGCAGGCCCATCTCGGTGGTGGTGGACAGCGACAACGTACCCTGGGTGGCAGTAGAACAAGACCACCTCATCGGCCGCTACTCACCAGGCACACTGGCACTCTGGCGCTGGTTTACCATCCCCGGCGTTCAGAGTCTGACTTCACTGGCATTTCGGCTCGAGAATACGGATTTCGAGCTCTGGTTTACCGACTCAGTGGGCCACCGCGCCGGCCGGCTTGTGGTATCGATCTTCGGCGTTGTGGTCCGCCTTGAGTCACAGCAGCTAGCCGGAAACGCGCCCCAGCCCATGGGCATCGCCCGTGGCAACGACAATGTGGTATGGGTGGCGGCTTTCGGTGATCGTTACGTGTATGAGTGGAGGGATCCCTACATCTTGTATCAATACCTGCCTGTGGTAGCCCGTCCGTAGCAAGCAGATCCCTGGCCTGCCCAAAGGCAACCTAGCTGGCGGCGCCGGCCTAATCGCACGGCAGGGTCATCACTCGGACACAGGCGTGTGCCCATACTGGTATGTCCGGACATACGGGTATGGTTAGGTTCGTTTTTGCCTGAAACAAGAGGAACCTGAGCGCACCTTTTTTGCAGATGAATTCTTGGGGGAAAGCAAGGTTATGAAAATGCGAACTTGGCAACATATCGCGCTTGCAGCCGCTATGCTGCTGGCCGTGACACTGATCGGCTCCACTGGCGTCAGTGCCGGCACCTTACAACCGAAAATCGAACAACAAGATGTCTATTTGCCAGCTGTGCTTAACAAGTCATGCTATACGCTGCGCACCCAGACTACCTTTGGCGTCCAGATGTACGGCGCGACCAGCAGCGGTGTGAAGACCTTTCCATCACTGATAGAGAGCGGCACAAGTTGGGTACGTGTCGAGGTGAATTGGAAGGACATCGAGCCGAACAACACGACACCAGCCAATTACAGCTTTTCGTCCACAGACAGCCACCTGGCCGCGGCCAAGGATGGCTGCATGAACATGGTTGCGACGGTGCTGCGTGCGCCCAGTTGGGCAGCCACGAGCACGGATGGCGTCATCGACAAGGTAGCCATGAGCGAATTCGCCGAGTTGGTCGGTGCGTTGGCAGAGCGGTATGACGGTGACGGTGTCAACGACGCGCCCGGCTCGCCCGTCGTAAACTTCTGGGAGCTCTACAACGAGCCAGACGGCTCGCCACTGCCGAACCGGAAGACCTGGGGCGGCGACCCGGCCAAATATGCCGAGATGCTCAAAGCGGCCTATCCGGCCATCAAGGCCGCGAACCCGAACGCACAGGTGCTCTTCGGCGGCATTGCCTACGATGACTTTTCGGATCAGGGCGGCCACTTCGAGCGCCTGTTCCTGGACAACGTGCTCCAGGCAGGCGGCGGCAGCTACTTCGACATCATGAACTTCCACGTCTACCCGTTCTTTGCCACCAACTGGACGGGCCAGGACTGGAAGAAGACGCCGGGGTTGACGGAGAAGACGAACGCAGTCCGCGCCAAGCTCGCCCAGTTTGGCCTGAACAAGCCGATCTTTATCACCGAGGCCGGCTGGCACAGCAACAGTGATAACGAATATGTACCGGGTAGCCATGCCATTCAGACACGCTACGTCATCCAGCTCTTCACCCAATCGATGGCGTCCAATGTCGGCTTCATGAGCTGGTTCTCTCTGGTCGATCCAGGTGCGTTCTACCCGTTCCAGAATGGTCTGCTCACCGTTGATAGCCCGCCCGTGCGCAAACCGGCCTACACAGCTTATCAGATCATGGCCCGCGAGTTTGCATCTGCGCAATATCAGCGTACACTACCTAGCACAGAAACAGGTTCCGCAGATTTGAAGGTCTATCAATTCCGCGATAACCTGAAGAAGCGCACCTTGTATGTCGCATGGTACGAAACACTTGACGATGCGGCGTCAAGATCGCTGAGATTGCCGGCCGGGGCGGCCACCATCTACGATCCGTATTGGTCACCGACTGCTGTGAATGACAGTTCTGACGGTAAGGCAGACGGGAGGATCACGATGCAGGTGGGTCGCCAGCCCATCTACATCGAGGTGAAGGATTAATGAATGGGAAGTGTACCCAAGCATGTTTGAGCATGGCGTCCAGAACAGCGTTGCTGTTGCTGATTCTATTCGCCGGGGTGCTGTTTACAGCTGTACCAACACTCGCTAACGAAGACAATAGTGTGCCCGCGACGCCGTTCGCGGGCACACCATTGTGCCGCTTCGGCGTCAATGTCAGCCACGGTAACCAGGTATCGATCGATAGCTTCAATACCGGGCCGCTGCGTATGGGCTGGTACATTGACTACGGCGCCTCGGCATCACCCTCTCACCCCAATGGCAGCGAATACGCACCTGTCATTCGCCTAACCCAGATCGGTTCTAGCAGTTACACCTATTCACCGAGTGGCACCGCGTTGAACAATGCAATTGCCGCCAACTTGGGCGCGGTATGGATGATCGGCAACGAGCCGGACCGCATCGACGTACAAGATGACATCGAGCCGCAAGTCTATGCGAAGGCCTATCATGATCTGTATAAGCTGATCAAAGCGCAGGACCCGACCGCGCGCATCTTTGCTGGCTCCATTGTCCAGCCAACGGCTGTGCGCCTGACCTATCTTGACCTGGTCCTCAAGGCCTATTTCCAGCAATATGGCCAGCCCATGCCCGTTGATGGCTGGTCGATCCACAACTTCATCCTCAACGAGCGCAGCTGCGACGCGTACGGGAATGACGGCAACCTATGCTGGGGCGCCGAGATCCCGCCGGGAGTCGATGCCACAGATGGCTTGATCATTCACAACACGCTTGAGGATCTGCAAAAGACCATCAGCATGGACATCTTCCGCAAACACGTAGACGATTTCCGGCGCTGGATGTATGACCGCGGCTACGGCGATAAGCCGCTTTACCTCAGCGAGTACGGCGTGCTTCTGCCAGCCAGCTATGGTTTCCCACCTGAGGTGGTCAACAAATTCATGAACGACACGTTTGACTACCTGCGTACCGCGCGCAATAGCACCTATGGTTATGCTGCCGACGACAACCGTCTGGTGCAGCGTCTTTCGTGGTACAGCACCAGCGACACATCCTACAACGGTTTCCTTTATTACAAACCGTCGCAAAATGCGCCGTACGAGCTGTCGCCCATGGGCACGAATTACGCCAACTACGTGGCGCCCATCGCTGAAGAGACGGAGCTGTACCCAACCACATTGCAGGTCAGCCCACCGGCGCCATTGACCAGTGGCGGGCCGGTGACCTTTACCATATCGGCGAAGATTGCCAACAGCGGCAACACGCTGGCGGGACGGCAGGCTGTGGTCCGCTTCTACAACGGCGATCCGGCCAAGGGCGGTGTGCAGATCGGCGCCGACCAGAGTGTGACGCTGCAGGGCTGTGGAGCAGTGGCGACGGCGTCTGTCACGTGGGCCAATATCACACCGAAAGATTACGAGATCTTCGTCAGCGTAGATCCGGCCAATGCCATTAGTGAACCCAATGAAAAGAACAATGTGATGAGCACCCGCGTGGTAGCGTCGACGACTCGTGTCTTGCTGCCGGTCTTGAGAAAGGCCTACATCCTACCCTGAACCTATGGCTGCCGTTCCAGAGGGCAGCTGCTATTACGTGCCTGGTCAGACCGGCAGCGCGGTTTGTTGCATGACCTGCGCTGCCGGTCGTTCTTATGATGCATGGGGAAAGGTGCTTGCATGGCTCAGACCATGCCGCGTGGCTCACGGCTGCGCAGACATTCCATCTGGCTCCACCTGCGGGAGCTATATAAATATCGCGAGCTGATCCGCAACCTGGTGACCGGCGAACTCAAAGCGCGCTACAAGAACAGCGTGCTGGGCTTTTTTTGGAGCCTGCTCAATCCATTGGCCATGATGCTCGTCTTCACCCTAATCTTTGGCTTCCTGACCCCTAACGTGCAGATTCAGCGCTATCCGCTCTATCTGCTCTGCGGGCTGCTGCCGTGGAACTATTTTTCCACCAGCGTGCTTGGCAGCCTCTACAGCGTGGTCGGCAACGCGAACCTGGTCAAGAAGGTTTACTTCCCGCGCGCTGTCCTGCCCATCGCCACGGTGTTGAGCCAGCTCATCAATTTCCTGCTGGCATTTATCATCCTCTTCGCGGCGCTGTTGGTCTTCAAGGCTGATTTTAGCCCGTGGTTATGGACGCTGCCCATCCTCATCTTGATTCAGACGATCTTTACACTGGGCGTGGCCTTTGTCTTGAGCACGCTCAACGTCTTTTATCGCGACACGTCGATGATCATGGATGTGGTGATGCTGGCATGGTTTTTCCTGACGCCGGTCTTTTATGCGGTAGACATGTTGCCGGCAGAGCTCACCATTTTCAACGTCACCTTGAATCCTCAGCGCCTCCTCTATATACTGAACCCCATGGCATCGTTGATCAATGTCTATCGCGACCTGCTCTACTGGGGGTATACGACACAGCTGGACTTTTTCGTGCGCACTACGGTGACTGCGCTGGTTGTCTTCGTCTTTGGCTACTGGTTCTTCCACCGCTACAGCGCGCGCTTTGGAGAAGAGCTATGACGGTCGTCCGCGAAGATCACCTTGTCGCCGGCGAGCCAGTCGTCGAGCTAATTGACGTCTCACGCCGCTTTATCAAGCGCCGCGAGCGCACCCGTTCCCTCCAGGACAAGTTTATTCGTCTGCTGAGCCGGCGTAACGCACAGCTGGAAGAGTTCTGGCCCATGCGCCATATCTCGTTCACCCTACGCCAGGGTGAATGTGTGGGTGTCATTGGACCCAACGGCGCGGGCAAAAGTACATTTCTCAAGCTGGTGACGGGCATCCTGACACCGACCGCGGGCGACATGGTGGTGCGCGGCCGGGTCTCATCGCTCCTGGAGCTGGGCGCGGGCTTTCACCCGGATCTGACCGGTCGCGAAAATATCTATCTCAACGGATCCATTTACGGCCTCAACCGCAGCCAGATCAATGCCCGCATTGACCACATCATCGAGTATGCCGAGCTGGGTGACTTTATAGATACGCCCATCAAGCACTACTCGTCGGGTATGTACGTGCGGCTAGGCTTTGCCGTCGCCATTCACACGGACCCGGACCTGCTGTTGGTGGACGAAGTGCTGGCGGTGGGTGACGCCGGTTTCCAACGCAAATGTCTAAACAGCATTCGCCATTTTCGCCAGCAGGGCGGCACACTGCTCTTCATCTCCCACGACCTCAATACCGTGCAGTCGATCTGTGACCGTGTCATCTGGCTCGAAGAGGGTCACATACAGGCTGATGGCAAACCCATAGATGTTGTCATGGCGTACTTGAGCCATATGGCCCAGAAGGAAGAAGCGCGCCGGCGGGCCGCGATAGCAGAGACGTCTCCGGCCGCGTCCCCTGAGTCGACACCAGGCGCCGCGCCGCAGCCCATCGTTAGCGACCATCGCTGGGGCAGCGGGCGGATCCGCATCGAGGCCGTAGAGCTGTGCAACAACGCTGGACAGGAGCAGACGATCTTCCGGACCGGCGAACCCATGCTCGTACGTATGCACTATCGGACGTGGGAGCCCATTGAACGACCCGTCTTTGGCGTGGCCATGCACGATGTCAACGGCGTGCATCTCTGCGGCCCCAACAGTGACTTTGGCGGCCTCCGCATCCCGGCAGTTCAGGGCAGCGGTACGGTCACCTATCGCATCGACACGTTGCCCCTGTTAGAGGGCGACTATTTCGTGTCGGTGGCAGCGGTTGACCATCAAGATCGCGAGATGTATGACTATCACGACCGGCTCTATCGCTTCCGCGTGCAGCGCGGTTCGGCGACGGAGCGCTACGGGCTCTTTGCCATGAACGGTGGCTGGGCACACGTGCCTTACGTACTGGATGCGTCAACGGACTCAATCGATCAGCCTGCTGGCACAGAGAACGAGGTCAGCGTGCCGGCCCGCTGAGGAGAGCGTGCGATCGAGACCTTCATGGCGTCACAAAACCGGGTTCTTTTTATCTCCCACGACACAGTCGGGCCGCGAATGGCCGGTCCTGGCATTCGCTATTTTCACCTGGCGCGCGTGTTGGCCCAACATGCCAGCGTAACGTTGGCCGCGCCTGCCGGTTCTCAACTTGACCCGTCATGGCCCTTTGCTACTGCCACGTACACGATTGGCGACTGGCCATCCATTGCCGGCCAGGTAGCGGCGACCGATATCTGTGTCCTACCCAGTGCCGCCACCTATTACTTTCCCCAGCTACTGGATAGCAATACCTATCGCGTCGTTGACGGCTACGATCCGCTGATGGCCGAGTGGTTGGCGTCCCAGGCCCACCGCGAGGAACCGGAGATGCTCACGGACTGGCAGCTCCATGCGACACTGCTGCACGGCCAGTATCTGGGCGGCGATTTCTATATCTGTGCCAGCGAACGGCAGCGAGACTGGTGGCTCGGCCTGCTGGAAGCCAACGGACGGCTCAACCCGGCCACCTATCGTGCGGACCCGTCGCTGCGCACCCTGGTCGACGTGGTGGCGTATGGCCTTCCGCCCGGAACACCCAGGGCAACCCGCAGCGTGGTCAAAAACGTCTGGCCGGGCATCGGCACGGCGGACAAGGTCATTCTCTGGGGTGGCGGACTTTGGCCGTGGCTCGACCCGCTGACCGCGATCCGGGCCGTGGCACGCCTATGGGAGCGTCGCGAGGATATTCGGCTCATCTTTCCGGGCACGGTCCACCCCAATCCCATTGTGGCAAGCATGCCGAACCATAATGTAGACGCGCGCGCCGAAGCTGAGCGCCTTGGCCTACTGGATCGAGGTGTCTTCTTCGGCGAATGGATCGCGTACGAGGATTGGCCCAATGTCCTTCTGGAAAGCGATCTCGCGCTCAGCCTTCACTTCGATACGTTGGAGACACGGCTCGCCTTTCGTAGCCGGGTGTTGGAATACATTTGGGCGGGATTGCCTATTGTCGCGACGCGCGGTGACGCCACGAGCGAGTTGGTCAGCCATTTTGACCTGGGCCACGTGGTCGGGTATGGCGACGTCGACGGCGTCGCCAGGGCGATTGAGGTCTTGTTGGCGGAACCAACCACGTGCCGCGCGGAGCAATTTCAGCACGCGCGGGACATGCTGGCCTGGGAGCGCGTGGCCCAGCCGCTCATCGATTTCTGCCGGCAGCCCTACCACGCCGCGGATCGGGAGACGCTGCCCTTTTCGGTAGGCGCGCCCTACTATCAGGGACAGCTGGATCAACTGCGCAGCCTGGTGGCGGGATACGAGAATGGCCGCTTTATGCGTACCATGCGGCGACTGCGCCGTCTGTTTGCTCGAGGAAGTACACTGTGACGGCTGAAAGCACGCCTGACCCGATCTTTTCTATTGTCATCCCTGTCTGGAATGGGGCCGCATATTTGCCAGCATGTCTGGAATCGCTAGCGGCGCAGACCGCGTGCAGGCCATGGAACCGTTGCGAGATCATCGCGGTCGACAACGCGTCCGTCGACGACTCGGCGGCGGTGATCGAGAGCTTGGGCGGCGCGGTCCGGCTCCTGCGCAACCCATCGAACCTCGGCTTTGGCGGCGGCTGTAACCGGGGACTGGCGGCAGCAAGGGGCGAAATCCTGGTGGTGCTTAACCAGGACACGACCGTTGTGCCCGGTTGGCTGGAGGCACTAAGCGCAGTCTTTGAGGACCCTCAGGTAGGTATCGCCGGCTGCAGGATTCTCTATCCGGGTAGCGAGATCGTGCAACATACAGGCGGCCGGATCGACTGGCCGCTTGGGCTGGCGCATCATCTGGCCGATGGCGATGACCAACCGCTGGAGCGCGAATGGGTTACCGGCGCGGCGCTGGCCATGCGCCGCGCTGTCTACAGCGAGATCGGCGGCTTCGACGAGGGCTTCTGGCCTGGCTATTTTGAGGACACCGACCTTTGCCTGCGCGCGCGGGCAAAGGGCTACAAGGTGCTCTACGTACCGGACGCGGTTGTCTATCACCAGGAGAGCACTTCCCTCACGGACCGGAGGCAGCTCAATGCGGCATACCAGCGAGGCCGGCTGCGCTTTGTCTTAAAACACCTGTCGCCGGACCGGTGGCTGCGAGAGTTTGTGCCGGCCGAACGCGCGTTCCAGCGCGAGGGCATGCGCGGGCAGGACAGCATCACGCTGCACCTGGCCTATCTCTGGACCATGTTAACGGCCGGCGCGGTGTTGCGCGAACAGTGGCAGGCGCCGCTCTCCACTCAGATCCAGGTCTATGATGCCTTGCAAGCGTTGTATCACCAGAGCTGGCATGACGAGCGCGAGCGGCTGCAGATGGGCGTCAACAGCCTGTGGCGGCTTTGGCCGCAGTCATTGCCTACGGTTGACGCCACGAGCCCTGTCGCGGAGCCGCCGGTGATGGACGATATTCGTTTTCATTCATCGTTGCCGATTGTTGGCCCTCTGGTTAGCGGCCTCCGCACGCTTTGGTATAATATGGCGGCGCGCTGGGCGCTTGCGCATCTACGACGCCAACAGGAGGTGATCAACCGTGTGCAGGCCGCGCAGATCGAGCAACTGCAGCGACAGATCAACGTGCTGGTGCATGAGAACGAGCTGTTGGCCCGGCAGTTGGCGGGGCGGCAGACCGATGGCTCGGAGAGGCCGCTGTGCTGAGCAAAAAGTGATGATATGGTAAAGCAGATGGACAACCGTTCTGTGGCGCTATCCTCCGGTCATGGCGACGCCTCAGAGACAGCCGTCATCGAGGACATGCTCATCGAAATCCACGATCCGGCAATCGACCCTGCCGCTATCATGGCAGAGATACGCCAGCGTATCAGCGAACGGCGGGCTGCGCAGGGCTACGACAGCCGCCAGTTTCCCACCTTTGGCGCGGCCGGCTATCAGGGAGAACCACAGGACCTTGCCTACGATGCCGATCTGCATCACTATCTGCGGCTGGTGAACGAAATGTACGCGGTGGTCGACACCGATCCGGTGCTGGCGCCGTCGCCAGCGACGCGAGTACCGGTGTTGGGCAAGCTGTGGCAGCTTGTGCGCGGCTTCTTTCACCAACTGGTCCTGTTCTACGTCAACCGCGCGGTAGCTCAACAGACGAGCGTCAACAGCAACCTGGTAAGTGTGCTCAACCGCATGACCGTGGTCATGGAAGAACAGCAGCGTACCATCGAACGCCTCGAGCGCCAGGTCGCAGAGCTACAAAAAGACCGACCCTAACAATGCGAGTCGCAATCGTCGTGCCCCGCTACGCGGATCTGATCGCCGGCGGCGCGGAAACGCTGGCCCGCGGCTTTGCCCAGGAGGCTGCGCGCCGCGGATGGCAGACCGAAGTCTGGACGACCTGTGCGTCAAGCCACTACGATTGGCGCAACGACCTGCCGGCTGGCCCTAGCCAGGTAAATGGCGTACGCGTGCACCGTTTCCCCATCACCACCTGGCGGGCCGATTTGCGGATGCGCATTGAGACCAAATTGCAGGCTCAGGGGCGGCTCAGCCGCCAGGAACAGTTCGATTGGCTGGAGTCGGGGCCCCACAGCGAGCCGCTCTATGCCCATATTGCCGGCCATGCGGGGGAGTTTGACGCCATTGTTACGCTCCCCTATGCGATTCCACTCGTCCACTATGCGAGCTGGATCGCGCCCGGCCGTACGTTGCTGTGGGCATGCCTGCACGACGAGGCCTACGCTTACATGGAGCCCGTACGCCTGTTGCTCGAGAATGCTGGCGGCGTGTTGTTCAATTCGCCGGAAGAGATGGAACTGGCCACGCAGAAGCTGGAAGCCCGGCTGCAACGCCACGCGGTCCTCGGCGTCGGCGCGCTGGATCTGCCGCCTGCCGGGATGGTCACCCCGGCGCCGCGCACCGGCCCACCCTATTTGCTCTACACCGGCCGGCTCGAGGATGGCAAAAACGTGCGCACGCTCTACCACTATGTGCGTCGCTTTGTCGAGGCAGGGCACGATCTGCGCCTCCTGGTAGCTGGTAGCGGGCCGCTCACGCCGCCGCGGCACCGGGCCTTTCACTATTGTGGCTTTGTGACCGAGGCGGAAAAACGGGATCTCTATGCTGGCGCGTTGGCGGTTTGCCAGCCTTCCCATAACGAGAGCTTTTCGCTAGTGATCATGGAATCATGGCTGGCTGGCCGGCCAGCGCTGGTGAGCGACCACTGCCCCGTGACGCGCGGGCATGTCGAACGCAGCCGCGGCGGTCTGGCATTTCGAGACTATGACGAGT
>JACFMY010000003.1:6165-24758 GCA_019455155.1 Caldilineaceae bacterium | reverse complement strand
TGGCTCCTCGACAACCCCACGCTGGGCGAGCGGATGGGACGCAATGGCCGCGACTATGTGCTCCGCAACTATACCTGGGAGGCAGTGGTCGATCGCTTTGCCGCTGCTGTGACAGGCTGGCAGCTGCGTAGGGAGCCGGTGGCGCTATGAACCGGCCCATATTGCACCAGTTTACTGACGGCGCGGCGGTAGGTGACGCCATTACCGACCAGGCGCTAGCCATTCGCACGTGGCTACACGAACTCGGGTTCGAGTCAGAGATCTTTGCTGCCCATATCCATCCCGCGCTGGAGCAAATCGTCAGACCGGTTACAAGCTACCGGCGCCGTGCAGCCGAAACCCACGTCGTCTACCATCACAGCATCGGCTCCGACATTGTCGAACGGCTCTGCAGCCAGGATGTGCGCCTGCTGCTCATCTACCATAATGTGACGCCGCCCGAGTTTTTTCACACGGTGGATCCCGCCCTGGCCAACCAGCTGCGCGCCGGCATTGCCCAGCTTGAGTCGTTGCGTCCCCGTACGGACCTGGCGTTGGCAGATTCGCCCTACAACGAAGGCGATCTCAGTCGCGCCAGCTTTGCGACCACCGGTGTGTTGCCCATCGTGCTCGACGAGCAGCGCTATGCGTTCCCACCCGCGGCGGAGCTGGTAGCACGCTACGGCGGCGGTGGACCCCTGCTGCTCTTTGTCGGTCGCATCACTCCGAATAAGCGCCAGGAAGATCTGGTGAAGCTGCTCTACTACTACCGGCGCATCCGGCCCGACGCACGCCTCGTGCTGGTGGGCGCCCGCTGGCTGCCCATGTACGCGGACTGGCTGCAACATCTGGCACGGAGCCTGGGGCTGGCAGACCATGTCATCCTGACCGACCACGTAACCCAGCAGGAGATGGTGACATTCTACCAGTTGGCCAGCCTGTACATCTCCATGAGCGAGCACGAAGGATTTGGGAAGCCGCTCATTGAGAGCATGTATTTAGGGCTGCCCGTGCTGGCCTACGCAGCAGCCAGCGTGCCCGGCACGATGGGCGGCGCTGGCGTCCTCTTTCACCGCAAGGACTTCGAGGCGCTGGCGGAACTGGTCGACATTTTGATTCACGACACGACGGTGCGCCAACGCATCATCGACGGACAGCACGCCCGCGCCCGCAGCTTCCTGGCCGCGCAGGTGAAGCTGCAATGGACTCGTTACCTCGCCACTGTTCTGCCGGCGGCAGCCGAAGGAGTAAAGGCCACAACATGAAGATCGCGACACACCAGGAGCTCTGCTGTCCGCTCTGCCAGCAGGCGATGACCTTGCGCATTGCCGAAGATAACGGCGATGAGGTCATCGCTGGACAGCTGGTATGCAGCCAATGTGGCGAGGAATATCCCATTAACAAACGGCTGCCTGACCTGATTCCACGCACACGCACGGAGGCGACCAAGCTGCGGGAAATGGATGGCTGGGTCAACCTCTGGGAAAAGAAGGGCATGTACGCGCACCCGACGCTGGAGGACAGCTTTCGCCTGCCCTATGTGGGCGGGATCTGGACCGAAAACGCGCGCATGTTTGACCTGGCCCTGGATGAGCTGCAGCTGCGCGGCGGGGAGACGACGCTTGACGTGGGTGCGGGTCAGGGCTGGGCTTCCCGCTATTTTGCCGCGCACGGCGCGAACGCTTATGCCATCGACATTGTGGCTGACGAATGGTATGGCCTGGGCCGCGCGTGGAGCATCATGGAGTATGCCGGCGTCTACTTCGAGCCTATGCTCGCCGACGGCGAACGGCTGCCCTTTCCATCCGGCCACTTTGACGTCGTCTTCTTCAGCGCGGCGCTCCACCACTTCGAACGGCCCGAGACTGTCCTCAAGCAAATGTATAGGGTATTGAAGCCCGGCGGGCGCCTGATAGCCGCGGGCGAGCCGGCGATATCGATCTTTGTTCGCGAACAGGATGTCCAGGCGATCCTGGAAGAGGTAGATGAGGGGATCATTGAGCGCCGTCCCAAACCCCACGACTACCGGCGCTATCTGGAGAAAGCGGGCTTCACCGATATCCAGCTGGACAGCTATGGGACCTACTGCGGGGATGCGGACGAGATCAGGAAGTGGATCAAATCCGAGAGCCAGCGCATGGTAAAGGTGGTACGTACCCGGTACAAGCCGGTGGCATGGGCCATGCCCTATGTCATGCGCCTGCTGCCGGCGCGCGTGGCAGGCCGCCTGCTCATCGAAATCTTTGGCGCGAACCTGTTCATTCGGGCGCGCCGGCCCTAACCAGAGCGAATAATCATGACAGCGCTTGACCGCACACTTCCCAGTGCCCTGCGCGGCCTGCCGCGACAGTGGCTGCTCTTTATCATTACACTGATTGCCTACCTACTGCTCTCTCTCTTTGGCACAGGACCGTCCAGATATCTTACCGTGACTTCGGGCGACGAGCCCCACTATCTGGTGCTGGCCCACAGCCTCTATTTCGATGGCGACTTCGACGCCAGCGACAACTACCGGCCCGAGGTTCTGCAGAGATTCTTTGACGGCAAAGAGCTCAAGCCGCACCTATTCGAGTACAACGGGCGCATTGTGCCCCATCACCGGGCGTTGGGGTTGCCTGCCCTGATCGCTATTCCCTATGGCCTGGCCGGCCGGCTTGGCGTCCTGTTGTTGCTGAATGCAATCGTGGCTGCAGGCATGCTCTTTACATATCGCTTTACACGCCACTTCATGCCCGAGCAAGTGGCCTTTTACACGACGCTCTTTTGCGGCCTTACCTACCCGCTGCTGATCTACAGCTACCAGATCTATCCGGAGACCATCGCCTTCACACTGGTGGCGCTGGTGCTCACACTGGCTGTCGAGCCAGCGGGGCGCTTCAAAAGCCTCGTGGTTGGGATCGCCATAGGTTTGCTGCTCCAGCTGCACATCAAGCTGGCTGTGCTGGGCGGCGCGCTCTATCTCTATTATCTGTGGCGCAACCGGCGCGAGATGCGCCAGCGCTTCTGGTGGTCGATCGGTCCGATCGTGCTGGTGGCTGCCGGGCTCGTGCTCTGGTACATCTATCTGTTTGGCAGCTTTATGGGCGGGATTGTGGCGACGGCTTCGCCGACCGCGTTCCTTGGTGACGGCGTCGTCGGGATCGTAGGCATCTGGTTTGACCAGGAGTACGGACTCTTCTTCTTTGCGCCGGTCTACTTCATGTCTCTCGTGGGCTGGTGGCATCTATGGCGGGGCCAGGTATCCCGCCTCGAGGTGCTGTGGCTTACACTAGTATACCTGAGCCAGCATGTAGTTAGCGGCGCCTACTTCGAGTGGTTTGCCGGCCTCTCGTCGATCCCGCGGTATATGGTGCCTGTATTGCCTCTGCTCATCATGTTTGCCGGCTACGGGGTCGCGGTCTACGTGCGCGAGCGGCGGTGGCTGCCCATGGCGATGGCAGCCGCGGCCACGTTGTGGCTTACCTACATGATCCTGATCGTGCGTCGCTCCTTCATGTTTGGCTACGAAGTTGGCAAGAATGCCATCCTTGACTCGGTGCCCACGTTCGCGCCCATGTTGCCATACCTGCCATCCTTTCACTTGCGCAACACCTTGATCACCTACATCCACTTCGTGGGTGTGGCCGCCATCTTCATTATCCTCTGGAATCTCGACGTGATCTTGTTTGCGCGCGGCAATCGGGGTCAAGAGGTAGATACAAGGTAGCATTCCCGCAGAGCGGGCGTCACCCAATTAGGGCAATTGTCGGTTATCATTTCCATCGTTTGGATACTGCTACGGCCGCATCAAAAAGGTATTGTATTTGATAGATTGCGGCGCTCGGCAACACATATCGATACGGCGCGACTACGCGCCATTTTCATTTAACGGAAATCGGGGTATGAATAGGATACGTTCGACCTTGCTCACTCTTTGCTGTGCGCTCAGCCTCGCCACGCTCGGTCCCTCCGCCGCATTGGGGGCCGAGGAGGGCGCAGATGTCGTACCGACCACGTTCACGTCCACATCATTACAAATACCATCAGCCGGCATCATCCAGTTTTCCTCACCCACGTTAGCCGATCTCACCGGCGACGATATTCCCGAAATCATCATTGGTACGACCCGCGGCAGCGACGCTGGTCTGGGTCGTGGCTATACGCCCTTTCTGGTGACGCTGCGTGGCAACAACCAGATCCTGTGGCAAAGGGAGCTCACCGGCCCTGTCAATTCATCCCCCTCGGTGGGCGATCTTGACGGCGATGGCGCGCCTGAGATCGTTGTCACCACGGGCGGCGATGTCGAGGACACCAAACAGGACGGCGCGCTCTACGTCTTCGACAAAAATGGCAACGAACGCTGGCATGTAGAGATGGCCGACCACTACCCGCGGGATGGCTACGGCGAAGGTGCGTTCTCGACGCCGGCCCTCTGTGACCTGGAAGGTGACGGGAGACTGGAGATCATCTGGGGTGGATGGGATCAGCGCATCTATGTCTATGATGCGGACGGCACCGCGCGCTGGTTCGGCCTGAACCGCCCGCCTAACTTCCCGGTCGATCCCGGCTATTACAACGCTGACACAATCTGGTCATCTCCGGCCTGCGCTGACCTGAACGCGGATGGGCTGAAGGAGATCGTAATCGGAGCCGATATTACGGGTGGCGGCACGTTGCCTGATGGCACGCGGACCAAGGATGGCGGCTTTCTATATGTCTTCGACAAAGATGGCAACGCGCTGGTCCGCCGCTTCTTGCCTGAGGCCATCTATTCATCGCCGGCGATTGGTGACCTGAACAACGACGGGCGTATGGAGATCGCAGTCGGCACAGGCTGGTTCTGGTGGAACGCGCATGGACGCAAGGATCAGCCCTATGTCTATGTCTTCGATACATCCCAGGTCTTTTCCGGCCTGCCCTACGCGGACGAGAACAAATTGCCCTTCTTCCCGGGCTGGCCGCAAAAGACCGCCCTACCCGGATTTAGCTCGCCGGCCCTTGCCGATTTGGACCAAGACGGCACGCTGGAGGTCATCATTGGCGCGGGGAATCCATTGATCTACGACAACAACGCGGGCATGATCTACGTTTGGAAGCACAACGGGCAACTCATGCCTGGCTGGCCGGTCGCGCCCAAGAATGAGTCCGGCGGCGATTCCACGATTTGGTCGTCGCCCACCGTTGCCGACGTCGATGGCGACGGTTCTATGGAGATTCTCTTCTCCATGGTCTGGGATGTCCATATTTACAACGCTGACGGCCAGCGACAGAACCTGCTAAAGGGGTACTATACTGTCTCCAGCTCGCCTGCCATTGGTGATACCAACGGTGACGGTCTCACCGATATCTGGATCGGCAGCAGCAATGCCGTGGCCGGCCAACAGTTCGGCTATGTGTGGCACTATTCGGCCAATGAGGGCACACTGGGTGAGACCCCCTGGCCCATGTTCCATCGCACTGCAGCGCACGACGGCTGTATCTGTTTGAACGCGCCGGCCAAGGTCGAAGCCGGACAAGACGCGATTCTCGTGCTCAAGGACATCAATGACTCACATTCAACGGGCTCCGCGATCCTGCACCTGATGAACAAGGGCGGCAGTAAGGCCTTCTGGGGCGCGCAGTTGTCAGCGGCGCAAGTCGCGACCAGCGCCCCGAATGTAACGATTCAGCCTGAACAGGGAACACTCGCCCCGAAGCAAGGCGTAGATATCACCATCTCCATCGATTTCTCCGGTCTGGAAGAGGGTATTCACGACCTGGGCACGCTGAAGATTACCTCAACGGACGAGGTCAACTCTGCACAAAGCAGCGTGCTGTCCGTGCCCCTGCGCGTCTACTATGGGCCGTTAACTAGGACATTCCTACCCACAGTACAGCGCTGATTCTCAATACGCGTAGCTCACGAAACCTGAAGGGGGGGCAGGCAGCGGGCCTGCCCCTTTCGCGTGCCCTGATAAGCCCATGGCGTAGCCATAGGGGCAGCTGTAGATTCCCAGCCCATCGCAATTCAGCTGCTTTCCCTCGCTTGACATGGTGCCCCGCTTGCCTTTTCTCCAGCTTATGGGTTACGTTTATCGCGATTTTCCTGATGGGCCGGTCGCTGTCCCGACCAGGGGCAACGCTACTGGCTGTGCGGGCGTGCCCGGTACCGGGTAAGGAACGTCGCGCCGTCATGCGCATTCTGCATATCACCCAACGCTTCTGGCCGGCGGTCGGAGGCTCGGAAATCCATATGGGAGAGCTCTCCCGACGCCTGGCAGCTGACGGGCACCACGTCACGGTCTTGACCAGCGACGCGCTCGATTTCGAGCTGTTCTGGGATCCCCGCCGTCGCCGCGTGCCAGAGGCGGAAAGCACGGACAGCGGCGTCCACGTTGTGCGTGCACCCGTACGGCACCTGCCCGTTTCCCAACTGGCCTATCCCGGCCTGCGCCGCCTGCTATGGCTACTGTCGCGGATGCCGGGAATCAGCCACAACGTGCTGGCCTATTTGGCCCGCGTCACACCCTGGACGCCTGACCTTTGGCGTTGGCTCGAGACAACCGGCGAGCAGTTTGATCTGGTAGCAGGGATGACCATTTGCTTCGAGCCCTTCATTGAAGCAGGCTTACGGTTCGCCCGCCAGCGCCGCGTGCCGTTTGTCGTCTATCCGTTGACCCACCTGGGAGCTGGACGGCAGCCTGGCGTCGACGCGGTCAGCAGCTTCTATACGATGCGCCACCAGGTTGCGCTGGTCAGGCAAAGCGATGCGGTGGTAGCCCAAACGCCAACTGAGCAGGCATTCTACGCGGCCCGCGGCGTGCCCTTGGACCGCATCGTGGTGGCCGGCCCCGGCGTGACGCCGGAACGCGTCTGTGGCGGAGACGGCGCGAAGTTACGCCGCCAGCTAAACATTCGCAGCCCGCTCATCGTCTCCCTGGGCTCCATGTCCTACGATAAGGGCACCATGCATGTCGTTGAAGCTGTACGTGCGCTCTGGCGCGAGGGACGTGATGTGGAGCTCGTACTGGCCGGTGCATTGCTGGCGCCGTTTCGGAAATATCTGGATGGCCTGCCGGCAACGGACAGAGCGCGGCTACGCGTGCTCGGCGCCATCGATGATGAGACCAAGCGCAACCTGCTGGCTGCCGCAGATGTGTTTGCGCTGCCATCCCGAACCGATTCGTTTGGTATCGTCTACCTGGAGGCATGGCTCTACCGCAAACCGGTGATCGGCGCCCAGGTCTGGGGTATGGCCGACGTCATTGCAAACGGTGAGGATGGTCTCCTGGTTCCTTTTGGCGATGTGCATGCGCTGGCCCAGAGTCTACGCGAGTTGCTTGACAGTCCGGAGCGCCGCGCAGCAATGGGACGGAACGGGGAAGCGAAGGTGCGCGCCCAGCACACCTGGGCGTACAAATACGCCATCACACGTGACCTCTATGCGCGGCTGGTCACCACGAACGGGCAACAGTGATGCGGATCCTGCACCTCGTCCACCAATACCCGCCGGAGTACATCGGTGGGGTTGAGCTCTACACCCATACTGTGGCCCATTATCAGGCGCGTCTGGGCCACACCGTGACTGTTGTAACGGGCTCAAGCGCCGAGGGCGGCGGGCACCACCGTCAAGTCGAAGACGGTGTCGAGGTGATCGCACTCCACAACGGCGTGGCCGACCCCCGTGGCCGGTTTCTGGCCACATTGAGCAACGACGCGGCGGCCGTGGCCGCGCTGATCCACGCGCGACAGCCGGATCTCATCCATGTACAGCATCTCATGGGGTTGCCGGCCGCGCTGCTCGGGTCTATTCGGGCGGCAGGCATTCCGTATCTCATTACGCTGCATGACTACTGGTGGATTTGTGCCAATGCCCAGCTGCTGACGAACTATAGCCAGACACGCTGTGACGGGCCTATAGCCTATCTGAACTGTACCCGCTGTCTCATTGCCCGGTCTGGCCAGCCGTATTTATGGGCGGCAGCGCCTGTCCCCTGGGGGCTTCTCGTGCAGCGAGCCCGATTATTGGGCAATTGGGTCGCCAATGCTGGAGCATTGGTAGCACCCAGCGAGTTTGTGCGGAGCTGGTATGAGCGGCATGGCGCGCCGGCAGGCAGAACCATCGTCGTTCCCCACGGAGTCGATCCGCCGGATGCCTGGACCCCGCGCCCCCGCGCTGAGGCAACAAAGGTGCGCTTTCTCTATCTAGGCGGCATCGCGCCCCAGAAGGGTGTGCATATCGCGCTAGACGCATTCCGCCGGGTGCGGGGCGCAGCCGAGTTCCACGTTGCCGGCGATCTGGGCGTTGATCCCTCTTATGCAACGCAGCTGCAGGCCCTGGCCCCACCCAACGTCCGTTTCTTGGGACGGCTGGACCGCGTCACGCTCTGGGATGCCCTGTCTGCAGCCGACATCCTGGTAACGCCCTCACTCTGGCACGAGACTTTCTGTTTTGTGGTGCACGAAGCCTTTGCCGCGGGCATCCCAGTGATGGCCGCGCGGATCGGCGCGCTGCAGGATGTTGTACGCGACGGGATCGATGGGATCCTGCTGCCGCCGGGCGCGCCAGATAGATGGGCCACGGCCATGCAGGCGCTCGTGGACGATCCGGCACAGATCAAAGCGATGCGCGGGCAGGGGCGGCGGCCCATTTCTGTGGCCAGCCACATGGAGCAGCTGGAACATATCTACGCCGGCGTGCTGGCCGGCACACATGGGAAGAACCACGAATGAGCTTTCTGCTGGCCGGCCTAAGCCTGGGTTTTGCGGCGGGAATTAGCCCGGGGCCGTTGATGACATTGGTAATTACCCGGACCCTTGAACGGGGTCTCCGCGCGGGGCTGCGGGTGGCCATTGCACCGCTACTCACGGACGCTCCGATAATTCTGGTAACGGTGCTCTTCTTCACGGTACTGCCCCCGCTGGCCGAGACGCTGCTGACGATTGGCGGCGGCTTCTTCGTGCTCTATTTGGGCGGCGAGGCGCTCTGGAGTGCGCGCGATGCCCGGCTCACCAACACTGTGACGGCCGCGCAGCCGGCCAGCGCCGACATCTGGCGCGGGGTGATGGTCAATCTACTGAGCCCCAATCCGTGGCTCTTCTGGATCAGCGTGGGGAGCCCAACGCTGGTACGTGCATGGGAAAGTAACCCGCTCTATGCGCTGGCCTTCCTGGCCATATTCTATGTATTGCTGGTCGGCGGCAAGGCCACCATGGCGCTGGCAATCGCCGGCGGCCGCCGCTATCTTACGGATAGTTGGTACCGGCGGCTGCTCGTCCTCAGCGCGCTGGTGCTGGCGGTCCTGGGCGCGGCGCTCCTTTGGCAGGGAGTCACTGCGCTCTTGGGGTACAATTAGAACTTGACCGCGCCGCGGCGGCAACTTCGCATTGAGCATGGGGATCCCGCAAGAATAGGGCAGAGAGAGGTAGCTATGGAAGCTCAACAGCACCAATTACAACCTGGAACCCCTGACGTTGCCGAGTATAGGCCCCAGCCGCGCTATCTGTTGCTTGCTGGGGCTGGCCTGCTGGCCGCTGCGTTGTGCGGCTGGTCGCTTTGGCAAAACTTCGACCTCTTTTTGCTCTTTTTTCTGGCTGGCAGTCTGCTTGCTACATTCTGGTTCGGCGCCCAGTTGTTTAGCCGGATCCAGACCGATGACCGGAGCATAACCCTCCGCCGGCTCGGCGGCCAACGACGCATCGAGTATCGCCAGCTAAGTGACGCCGGTGAAGCAGGCCGGCTCATACGAGGTCTTGTGCTGCTGTACCATCCTCTGCGCGATGATGGGTTGGTGGAATTGGACGAGCTCCGCAGCCTGATGCTGCCCGCGGTCGAGAACCAGGAGGTACTGTTACAGCGTTTAGAAGAGCGGATGCCGCGGCAGCGAGCAGACAGCGAGACCCGCCGCGCGCCGGGAGCCTGAAATACCATGCTGCCGTTTGCGCCGAGCCTGTCGATCCGAGAGCTAACCGTCGCAGATACAGAGAACGTGGCCAGGTTAGTCAACCGCATGTTGGCGCGTTCCCTTTACAGCGTGCCCATGGACGGGGAGACGATTCAAAACCAGCTGTTTAGCTTGACGCCATCGACTGTGTATTCTGTGCGCTGGCAACGCCGCCAGGTGTTGGGCACCTGGCGTGCTGGCGAGCTCATCGGGCTGCTGGACATTGCTTCCGGGCTGGACAGCGAGAGTGCGGAGCTGCCGGACTACCAACCATTGGGCCTGATCCGCTTTCTGGTCCTGCCCGAAGCGCAGGAGCTTGTCAACGAGGCAGCCGCGGCGTTGCTGGGAAGCGCCGAGCACTTCTGGCGTCAGGCAAGGATCGGCCACATCAAGGCGTTCCATATGAGCACCGGTTATCCCCAGTTTCAGGCAGGGGCCGGCTTGCTGCCGAGCGAGTGGTCGGACCACGTTCGTGTGTTGACTGCCCATAACTACCGCTTTCAGCAGCGCTATTACTGTCTCTACCGTCAGCTGGACAGTGAGTTGCTAGAAGAGGTACCACCCCGGCTGTCCTTGGGCCTGGTCATGCGTGGCACTCCCGAAGACCGCCACTATCAGGTGTTTTTCCGCCGTACCGAGCTCATCGGCGAGGCGCGTCTTGTGGTGGCCCAGACGATGATCGACGGCAAGCGTGTGGATGTTGGTCACCTGGCGCACTGGGAAGTAGACCAACGATGGCGCAATCAAAAGGTCGGCCGCTGGTTGCTGCGCCGGCTGATCAACGATGCCAGCCAGCGCAATCTCCGGGAACTGGTGGTGTTCCTCCAATTGCACCAGAGTGCGGCCATGAATCTGGTGGCCCAACACGGATTTGTTGAGCACAACTATCGAGGGTACACGCTAGAAAAGGCTTTACCAGAATAGCCTATGCATGTGTTGTTCGTCACAGGTGAATATCCCCCTATGCAGGGTGGTGTAGGGGCCTATACGCAGGAGCTGGGACGCGCCCTCGTCGCTTTGGGGGCCGATGTCACTGTCCTGACCAGCGAGCAGGCCGCGCGGCCGGTATATGTGGATCGCGACGACGGGATTCGCGTGCTGCCCGCGGTGCGCCGTTGGGACTGGACCTTATGGGACACCATCAACGGCCTGGCCGCAGAGATGAGCGTCGATTGGATCCATGTCCAATACCAGACGGCGGCCTTCCACATGCACCCGGCGATCAACTTTGCCCCCGGACGCTGGCGACGAGACGGCAAGCAGGTAGCGTGGACCTATCATGATCTCCTCGTGCCGTATCTCTTCCCAAAGGCCGGCCGTCGCCTGCGCACATGGGTGACTGAACGGCCCGCGCATAAGGCACAGTTGGTCATCGTGACCAATGAAGGCGACCGGCGCCAGCTTGCGGGTCACGGGTTGGAGTCCGTCAGCATCCCAATTGGCAGCAACATCGAGGCGCGCGTAGTGCCCCCCGAGGATCGGGAGGCGCGCCGGGCGCAGCGGCGGTATCGCAAAGACACGCTGGTTGTCGGCTACTTCGGCTTTCTCAATCGCAGCAAAGGCGGCCTCGCCCTGGTGCGCACGCTGCACCGGCTAGTCCAGGCACGGCCGCAGGTGGCGCTGCTCATGGTTGGTGAGCGCGTGGGGGCCAGCGACCCGACCAACTATGCCTACCTTCAGGAAGTTGAAGCGCTCATTGCCGAGCTTGGCCTGGCCGATCAAGTCCAGTGGACCGGCGGCCAACCGGACGCCGAGGTCGCGGCCGACCTGGCTGCGTGCGACGTGCTCCTGATGCCCTATGAAGATGGCGCCAGCCTGCGCCGGGGAACCCTCATGGCAGGTCTGGCCGCCGGCTGTGCCATTGTCACGACGACGCCGCAAGCTCCTCTTCCCGAGCTGCAAGAAGGACGTGATCTCATCTATGTCCCCCCCGGGGATGACGCAGCCATGGCCGCAGCCGTGCTCAAGATCGCAGGCGACGGCCCTTTACGCGCGAGGCTACAGGAGAATGCGCGTCGAGCCAGCGACCAGTTCACGTGGGACCGCATCGCGCGGCGCCACATGGAGTGCTATGCGAACTTTGCCGCCAATGGAACGAGCACCCAAGGGCCATGATCCCAGAAACGCGAGTCTCCGGCCCGATCCGGTTCACTCACCCAACACCGCGCCGCGCCCTGGGGCTGTTTCTGCTTGCGATCGTCCTCTATCTGGCCCTGGCAGCCGGGTACGCGGCCGCGGTGCCACTCTTCGAAGGCTACGATGCCCAAGCCCATTACCGGGCGGCAACGTTCTACCGGGCCGAGCACCAACTGCCCGAGCTCACAGCAGCCACTGCAGCCATTTCCTATGAGCTCATTGCGCAGCCGCCGCTCTACCATGCATTGGCGGGGCTGGCCGCATCGGGTTGGCCCGTGGATGCAGCCCTGACCCTCGCCCAAGACAGCACCAATGCCTATTTCGACAAGAGCCTGAGCTATCGCCAAAGCGTAACCTTGCCAGAGCGAGCGTGGCAGGCCATGGCGCCGGCCTGGATTGCCCGGTCCGTCTCCGTAGTGGGCGGGCTGCTGGCGCTGCTGTCAACCTGGTGGCTGGCGCGCACGCTCTTTCCAGCGCAGCCGTCTGCCGCGCTGGCGGCGACAGCCATCGCCGTCCTCAATCCCCAGTTTCTCTACACGTCCATCAGCATCAGCAACGACGCCTGGCCTGCGGCCACAAGTGCACTAGCCCTGGCCGTCGCGGCATCGGCTCTGCTCAACGATCGATCGCCACGGTGGTGGCTTTGGGCAGGCGCCGCGCTGGGGCTGGCCGCGCTGGCCAAATACAGCACGCTACTGCTCGCCCTGCCCCTGGGCGGCTTCTGGATCCTGTACCTGCGGCGCCGTGGCTGGCGCGGGGCTGTCGCCGCCGGCCTCTGGGGCGTAGCTGGCTTTGGGCTCGTGGCTGGCTGGTGGTACGCGCGCAATCTGTTGCTCTACGGGGAATTGGTGCCGTTTACGCAGATGGCCCAGGTCCTGCCCACCATGCGCCGCCCAGAACCGTTTGGTTTCGCCCAGACCATGGAGCATGTGCCCTGGCTGGTTGCATCGTTTTGGGGCGTTTTCGTGGCCGTCATCGCGCCTGCCCTGTACCTGGATGCCACCCGGTGGTTTATGGTCTTGGGACTGGCCGGTCTGATTCCGGCACTACGCGGATGGCGGGAAAGCCAGGCTGGCGTGCGCCCGGTGATCTACTTTGTGCTCTTGCCCTGGCTTGCCATCGTGGCGATCAGCGTGCTCTATTGGACAAGCACCATCGAATTCGGTGAACAGGGCCGGCTGGCCCATATTGGCGCGGCTGCCTTCGGTGTGGTCCTGGTTGCTGGCTGGCACGGCTGGCTACCCCGGCGTTGGCAACCGGTCGCAAATCTGGTCTTGACCTCGTTCATGGTAATCGTCGCGGCAGCGATTCTCCTGGTGCTGCAAACAGCCTTCGCGCGGCCGCCCGCGTTGACCCCGCCACCTGTACCGGATCGCGCCATCGATGCCACCTTTGACGGCGGCATGCGCGTGCTTGGCATTGACCTGCCTGCCGGCGCGGCCATCGAACCAGGACGGCCGCTGCCCCTTACCATCTACTTCACGACCGCCGCCCCCATCGAGGACGACTATACGCTCTTTCTGCACCTGGCCGGCGCAGGAGACACGCTGCTCTACCAGTTCGACGGCGTGCCGGTACAGGGTCGTCATCCGACGCGACAGTGGATGCCGGGCCAGATCTTTGCGGACACCTATTCGATTGTCGTCGACCAGCTACCTGCCGGCCAGCATGCCGGCCTCGTCGTGCTCTCAATGGGCTTCTACCCGATTGAGGCATCTGAGCGCCGCCAGACAGTCTTTGACAGTACAGGCAATCCTTCGGGCGACCGGCTGGTCCTGGCACGCGTGCGCGTGGATGGGACCCAGCAATCCACGCTGCCAACTGAAGCCCCATTCGCAACGTGGGCTGCGGGCATTTCCTTGCAAGATATCGCCATCGCGCGCGATGCAGCAGGGCTGCCAGCCAGTGTGACTGTAACGTGGAGGGCAGCTGAGACGCTGCATGAGGACTATACGGTATTCATCCAGGTGCTAGACGCGAGCAACCACATTCTTGCCCAGGTGGACCGGCAACCGCAGGCAGGCCAGGCGCCCACCTCTACCTGGCGGGCCGGCGACGTGATCACCGATACGCTGGCATGGGAGGGCGATGTGTCCGGTTGGGCGCGCATCATTGTGGGCCTGTACGATGCACAGGGAGATCGGCTGCCCGTTGACGGATCCGACTCACTGTCCGGCGCCGCGGTGATCGCGGAAAACCCTTGATACTCGCGAGGACGGCGCGCATAGCCCATCCCACGCCTGTCCGTGCTACAATAACGAACTTGCATGGCTAGCCAACTTCGTGAACGACTCATTGCCTCCACGCCGTCCCTCAGAGCCGGCATGCTGATGGTTCTCCTCCTGGCCTACGCACTGCGCGCCTATCACCTGGACTATCAAAGTCTTTGGAGCGACGAAGGCATCAGCCTGCTACGGGCGAGCCTGTCCCTGCCAGAGATGCTGGCGGAGATGCCGCGCGAGCATATGCCGGGCTATTTTGTCCTCTTGCACGGCTGGTTGCGCCTGGCGGGCGAGAGTGATTTCAGCCTGCGCTTTCCCTCGTTGTTGGCCAGCGTCCTGAGCGTGGCGCTTATCTTCCGGCTCGGCGCCGACTTGAATAAAGTAGTACCGGCCGCCAACAGCGCCACTGCAGGCGCCGTTGCAGCCGTGCTGCTGGCGACGAGCGCGTTTCAGGTCTGGTATGCGCAGGAGGCGCGCATGTACAGCTGGCTACTGGCCATGGCGCTCTTATCTACCTGGGCTCTCTGGCGGTTGCTTGTGCGTCCGGGCCGGCAGCCGGCGCCATGGCTGGTGGTCTACGCCGTGACGACCGCAGCGTGTGTCTATCTCCATCTATATGGCGCCCTGGTGCCAATCGCCCAAACCGTATTTGTGGCTGGCTGGGCCATCGTCCAGCGTGACGTCCGCAGCCTTGTGCGCTGGGCGGGGGCGAGCGCGGTGGCCTTCCTGTTGTTCCTTCCCTGGCTGCCCCGTGCGTTGGCCATCTTTGGGTTCGAAGGCTGGCGCGAGGGGGGTAACGCGAGTGAGATTCCCTGGCGCTATCTGGCCACCTATTCCGTGAGCGACGGCATGCCTGCGCCGTGGCATGGCTGGCTGCCGTGGCTGTACGCCCTGCTGGCGCTGGCCGGTATCTGGTTCTGGCGACGTGTGCGGCCGGCAGCGGCCTGGCTGTTGGTGGCCGGGGTCCTGGTGCCCATGACCATCGTTTTCGCGTTTGCCCTGCGCAATCCAGATTACCACGAGCGCTACGCCATCATGGTCACAGGCCCGCTGCTGTTGTGGGTAGCGGGCGGCGTACGCCTGATCGGTCCGGACAGCCCTACACAACATCCTGGCAGCCGGCGTGGCCTGACCATAGCTGCTGCGCTGGCGCTCACGGCCGCGCTGGCGGCGGCGAATCTGGTGGCGGTGGAACGTCTATACAATGACGTCGCGCTGCAGAAGCCTGATTTCCGCGGCGCCGCTGGGCGGATCATGGGTGAATTGCATCCAGGTGATGTGGTCCTGGTTGATGGGCCGGATCCGGAAAAGGTCTTTCTCCACTACTATTCCGCAGGGGCCGGTGGCACGGGGCCGGTCTACGCGGTGGGTGAATTGGAGCAGGCTACTTTGGACGCGGCTGACGCGGAGCTAACGCGGCGGCTACAGGATGCCAGCCGTGTCTGGGAATTGCTCTATTTCCACAATCCGGCCACCGTGCAGGTGTGGCTGGCGACACGCGGTTGGGCCACAGACCCGACTTACCACAATGGAATCCGGGTGACGCTCTACGGGTTAAACGACGGCAGGGCGATCTCGAGGTCGCTGGGCGTGGCCTTTGGCACGGAGCTCACCCTGGAAGCGGCCGAAGTGAACACGGTGACGCCGCAACCGGGTGAGCTGCTGCGGGTTACGACCCGTTGGTTCACCCAGGCCCCAGCACCAGAATACAAGTTCAGCCTGCGTCTGCACGATGCGGCGGGCACGATCGCACAAAGTGTGGACTATGTGCCGCAGAATTGGCTGGCGCCAACGAACGTATGGCTGGTGGATCAGCCGGCCAGTGACCAAAGGGGATTGGTGTTGCGACCGGACCTGCCGCCCGGCCAGTACCGGCTGACGCTGCGCCTCTACGACCCAGGAACGGGCGCAGCCGTTGAGACAGCGCTTGGCCAGGACGTGCTATTGGCGGAACTGGAGATCGGCTGATTTCTCATTCACCGTGGTTAGCGGTAAGCTGGTGTGATTGTGGCGATTGAGACTCGAGCGGCACCGGCCGCGTTTCCAACTCAGAACGCGTCGACGAAGACACGCCTTGCGATGGGCACGCTGGCGCGGATCCTGTTGCTGGCGACCATCTTGCTAGCGTACGCGCATATCGTGGTCCTGCTGGACGCCAAGGATATGTGGTGGGACGAAAGCCTGAGTCTGCAGCGCGCCGAAGAGGATCCCGTCGATCTGGTGCGCGGCGTACTCTGGATTACCGACGGGATCACTGCCTTTCCCACGATCGACCAGCACCCATTCTTCTCGTTTCTGGTGCAAGGCGGGTTGATTCGCGTGGCCGGTAACAGCGTGTTTGTGCTGCGTTACGTACCGGCTATGGCTGCGACGTTGCTCGCTCCCCTCGTGTGGGCATTGGGACGCTGGCTACAGCGGCGTGACCTGGCGGTGCCCACGGCAGGGCAATGGGCTGCGTTTCTGGTGGCAATCCATCCTTTCCTGTTGTGGTATGGCCAGGAAGCGCGGCCCTATGCTGTGTGGGCCATGCTGGCGGTTTTGTCCACCTATCTACTCCTGCGCGCGACCGAAGACGCGAAGCTGCACCGGGGATTTGCCGCTGGTTTTGTGGCAGCAGAGCTCATGTTTGTCACGAGCCACTACTACGCTGTCTTTCTAGTACCGATTCACGCGCTGCTCATCTTCCTGTGGCTGGCGCGGCGCAGTCTCTTGCAGGCGCTTGGCTTGGCCATTGGCCTGCTAGCTGTCGCGACCGCGGTCGGGCTCTATGCTGTGTGGACGATTTTCAGCCAGGGGGGCGGCCAGAACTTCCCCTCGGTCGATTTGGGTATCCTGGCGCCTGATCTGCTCAACGCGTTTAGTCTTGGGCTCAGTGTCGAGCTTCCTCCTGTATGGATGATCGATCTGCTGTTTGGCGTGGTAGCGTTGGTCGGCGCGGCCTGGGGGCTGCGCTCCTGGCGTGCCATCCAGCGCGGGGGATGGGTATTGCCGGCTGCCGTGCTGCTGCCCATCGCGTCCGTGCTTTTGCTCAACGTCTTCCAGCCCCTATACATGAACGCCCGCCATCTGAGCCTGCTCGTGGGTCCCTTCACCCTGCTTCTGGGCATGGGACTGGCCCTCATGTGGACGCGGCGCCGCTGGGTAGCTATCGTAATACTGCTCATTATGCTCTCGGCCATCTTCTATAGCACCGTGAACTACTATACGCAGGAAGATTATGCCAAGGATGACTATACGCGGCTGGGCGAGTATATGCAGGGGCGCATCATGCCTGGCGATGTTGTGCTCTACTACCCGCCGTCATCATGGCGGATCTTCGACTATTATCTGCGCATGGAGCCGGTGCACGCGGCCGTAAAAGCCGGTGCACCCCTGGCTGTCTACGGTGTGCCGCTCCTCAACGGCACCATGGACGACACCAAGGTCTGGCTGCAGGAGTTGGGCCGGCGCTACCGCCGCATTTGGGTGGTCAAATCGGGGACCCATCCCTATTTTGACCTGGAGGGCGAAGTCGAAGCGTGGCTGCGCGACAACTTCCTCCAGGTGCGCGATGCGCTCTTCTTTAGCCATTCCTCGCTGCGCGCACAGCTATATCTTCCCGAGATCCCTGTGTTCGAAGCCCTGCCCGCGACGGTACAGCACCCTGTCACGGCCGAGTTTGGCAACCTGCTCCGCCTAGCGGGCTATGACGCCGATCCACCGGTGGCCCGGGATCTGCCCTCGCCGGTACGGCTGTACTGGCAGGTTATCGAAAAGCCTCAGCGCCGCTACAAGTACATTTGGAGCTTGGCGGAACAACTTCCTGATGGCCAGCTGCGTCACCTGGCGACGGTCGAGCGGGAGCCCTATGAAGGTGATATCCCCACGATCTATTGGGATCCGGGCAAGACCATAATGGAATATACTGAGTTCCCACCGGCGGCGGCGGCGGCGCCGGCGGCGCCAAGCAACCAGCTCTTTTATACGCTACAGGTCTACGATGCAGAAACGTTGGAAAAGCTGCCATTGACCAGCGTAGAGGGGGGCACAACGGCCCCGGATGGCGTGACGGTGCTCTTCCACTGGGAAGAGCACACCGCGCGGCAGTAGGGTGTAGCCTATGGCGACTGCTGTACCCAAGACCACAAACAGACGCCGGGCGCTGCTACTGATCGGCCTCTTTGTGCTCATTGGCGTGGCCTATAGCCTGGTCACGCCTCCCTTTGAGACGCCTGACGAGCCGTTTCATTACGCGTTTGCCCGCCACATTGCTCAGGGCAATGGCCTCCCCGTACAGGATGTCGACGTGACGGGACCTTGGGCGCAGGAAGGCAGCCAGGCGCCGCTTTACTACGTCCTCACCGGCTTGCTCACC
>JACFMY010000003.1:0-6155 GCA_019455155.1 Caldilineaceae bacterium | reverse complement strand
TGGCCGAGCGCAATCCCCGTGCCAATATTGGCGATCCGTTGAATCCCGGCAACCAGAACTTCATGCTCTACTCGGGCCGGTGGCGCCCGTTGGCGGGCGCCAACCTGGCGCTCCATCTGGGCCGCTGGTTCTCGTTGGTACTTGGCGTGATCACGCTCTGGTTCACGTATCTTACAGCGGAGCTCGCCTTCCCCAACCGCGGTGACCTGCCCTTGCTGGTGATGGCGTTCGTAGCGGCCATTCCGCAGTTCGGCTACATCAGCGCGTCCTTTTCCAACGACAGCGCGGTGGTGGCCGCCAGCTCAGTGACACTCTACTGGCTGGCGCGCCTGGTAAGCAGGCCGGACGACGAAGAGGTCCATTGGCGGGAATGGATCGTGCTCGGCATGCTGCTGGGCCTGGCCGCGTTGAGCAAGCTCCAGGGTCTGGGACTTGTCCCGTTGAGCGGGCTGGTGGTGCTGTTCCTGGCCTGGCGCCGGCGCAGTTGGCGTCTGCTGCTTCGTGCACTGGTAGGCGCCGGCTTGCCTGCGTTGGGCATCGCCGGCTGGTGGTTTCTGCGCAACGTCATGCTCTATGGCGACTGGAGTGGGCTGGGCCATCTGATGGCCATTAACGGGCGCCGCGGCGACGAGCTCAGCCTCGCTGATCTGTGGCCAGAGTTTCGCGGGCTGCGCTATTCGTTCTGGGGACTGTTCGGCTGGTTCAACATTCTGTTGCCCGGGTGGTTTTATTGGGTGATGGATGGGCTAACTGTCGTTGGCACGATAGGCGCCGTAGGCGCAATTAGCCAGCGGTGGCGCCGCGCCGCCCGCTCGCGTGCATCTGAATCCGGTTTGAGGGTGCTGCTGCTGTTGGGCTTGTGGGCTGCGCTGATGGTGGCGCTGCTCCTCTATTGGACGCTGCAGGCCACTGGGAGCCAGGGCCGGCTGCTCTTCCCTGGGCTGGCTGCTTTCGCTGCCTTGCTGGTTGCTGGTCTGGATTTCTGGCTGCGATGGTTGCCGCGTGTGGGACGCCAGCTCTTGTGGAGCGGACTCTTTGCGCTGCTGCTGGGCATGTCGGCCTACACGGTAAGCCGCCTTTTGCCGGCCAGCTACTATGCGCCGGCGCCGGTGGCAGCGGCGCCGGCCGGAGCTCAGCCCGTTGACATCACCTTTGGCGACGAGGCATCGCTTCGCCTTGCTGCGATAGAGGTGGACCAGTCGACGCGCTACCGGCCAGGCATGACGGTGCCAGTCACGCTCTATCTTCAGGCGCAACGACCGCTACACGAGGACTACCAGCTCTTTATCCAGCTCTTGGATGAAACTGGGGGCGTGATCGCCAACCTGACGACACACCCTGGTTGGGGACGTAACCCCACTACCTTGTGGGAACCGGGCGCCCTCTACGCCGATCGGTATGCAGTTCCCATCACCGGCCCGGTCGATGCGTGGGCGCCGGTGCTGGCCCGCGTCTATGTTGGTTTTGTGGACCCGGCCACTGAAGAGCAAGGCAACTTGCCTCTGGTCGCACGCGACGCCTCTGGCACGGAGATTACGCCCTTTGTGAGTACAGTCGCAGTCTCACCGCTCCGTACCCCGGAGCTGGCCGCGGATACTCTCTCCCCCGCCGGCGTCGAGTTTGGCAATGCCATCCGGCTGGCTGGCGTCGACGCACCCGAGCAGCTCAGCGTGGGCACGACAGACGCGCTGACCGTCACTCTGTTGTGGGAAGCGCTGGACACGCCGGCGGTCGACTACACTGCGTACGTACATCTGGTGGATGAGAGTGGTACACAGGTAGGTGGGTATGACCGGTCACCGGCGGGCGACCGCTTTCCGACCCGCGTGTGGGCGGCAGGCGACCGTATATTGAGCCGTGTGCCGGTCGCGCTACCGGAGGAGTTACCGCCGGGTCGCTACGAAATTTGGGCGGGACTCTATGAGTCGGCAAGTAGCGGTGCGCTGCGCCTGCCCGTGACCAACGCGGCGGGCCTGCCCGCGGCCCACGACCAGGTTCGTCTCGGCATCGTCGAGATCGAGTGACCGATCGGTGCCACGGACAGCATTTCAGGGCACGACAATAACAGTGGTCACCACCTCATCGAGCCACGGGGCCACTTCCACGGGCAGCACGATGGTGCCTTCACTGATCAGCCGCAATTGGGCCAGTAGCTCGCGGTCCGTATCGACGCGGCTAACTCTCCCGGCCACGTCGAGCTCGGCAAGCCGCGTCTGGACACTCTCGACGGCCGTCTGCGCGGGCGCCAATACCAGGACGTGGATCGCGTCTTGGTGGTTGCGTGCCAGCTCTACGGCCAGGGTAAGGGCGTTGTCCGATGTTGGTGTACCCAGATGGGCAACCGTGAAGGGTCCCGAAAGCCGCCGTCGCGCCGGCTGAATGATGACAGGGCGGCGCGTATTCCTGGCCACGGCCTGGGCGGTGGAACCGGTCCGTTTGCCCGGATTCCTGCCCGCGCGGCCGAGGCTCAGCATACGTGCTGCAGAACTGGCTGCTAACAACTCTGAGGTCACGCCCCCGCGCACCACCTGGAAGGACCAGCTGACGCGGCGTTGGCCAGCCACATCGGCCATGATCTTGCGCAAGAGGGTGGCCTGAATGCGAAACTCCCGCTCCAGGTTGTGCGCGTCTAGCCGTCTGGCTTTGGCCGTAAACGAGCCAATCTCCAGCCCAAAAGGCAATCCTGAGAGGTGCAGCAGGTTCACGTCCTCGACGAAGACGCCGCGCAGCTCCAGGTGCAGGACCGCGGCGAGCTCAGCCGCCGCCACCAGCGCGGCCTCACTGTGGGGGGATGCGTCTAGCGCAACCAGGATATACTCTGTGGTTGCCGGCTCTATGCCTAGCTGTTCACCCATGGTCCTCTCCTTGCGGCGTCACGGGCTTATCATCCTCTTTGCCGCCCAGCCCCGAACCGCGGCGCGAGCGCCGCGTCTGCTCGTCATATTTCTGGCGCTTCTTCATGATATCAGCCAAGCGATCTTCGACCATCCGGTTGACCGAGGTACGCGGATAGAGGCCGCGTCGGTTGCGTTCTCCGGCCGGAATGCCGGTGAGAATCTCAATGCCCTGGTCCACATGTTCGACAGGATAGATGTGGAATTTGCCTTCGGCCACGGCATCCACCACGTCCTGACGCAACATGAGATTCTTGACATTCGTAGCAGGAATGATTACCCCCTGGTCGCCTGTTAGCCCGCGTGCCTTGCACAGGTCGAAGAACCCCTCGATCTTCTCGTTCACACCGCCGATCGCCTGCACGCGACCGTGTTGGTCCACCGAGCCGGTAACGGCCAGCGATTGTTTGATGGGAATGCGGCCGATGGCGGAGAACAGGACATATAGCTCAGCCGACGAAGCGCTATCGCCATCGACGCCACCGTACGACTGCTCAAAGACGAGACTAGCTGACAATGCCAGTGGGCGGTCGATGGCATACCGTGCGTTCAAGAAACTGGCCAGGATCAGCACACCCTTAGAATGAATCGGGCCGCTCATGTTCACTTCGCGCTCGATGTTGACAACGTCCCCGCGCCCCATACGGACGCTGGCAGTGATGCGTGATGCCTGGCCAGAGGGGTAATTGCCGAGCTGGAGCACGGAAAGACCGTTGATTTGCCCAATCACCTCGCCCCGCGTATCAATGTGGACCGTGTTGCGCAGCACCTGCTCCTGGATCAATCTCGCCACGCGGTCGAGACGGAAAATCTGGGCATCGATGGCCTGCTGGATGTGCTCAGCGCGGATCAGGTCAGCGCCAGTCTCTTCGGCCCAGTAGTTCGCTTCCCCTAAGAGATCCACAATGGCCTGAATCTGTGCCGTTAGCCGCTCAGAATCGCTGACCAGGCGGGCGGCGTGGTCGATGACCGCGGCTACCGCCTGGCGGTCCAGATGGCGGAGCTTTTCCTTGCGTACGATTGTGGCAATCAGCTGCGCATACATCTCCTGAGTTTCTTCCGTGCGCTCTATCTCATTGGCAAAGTCGGCCGCGACCTTGAACAGCTCGTTGAAGTCAGGGTCCGCGTTGGAGAGGAGATAATAGAGCATGCGGTCGCCCAAGAGCACCACCTTGATGTCAAGCGGGATCGGCTCAGGCTCAAGCGAAATCGTACTGGTGAGGCTGAGCATCTGCACAGCAGACTCGATCCGGATCTCGCCAAACTGGAGCGCGCGCTTTAATCCTTCCCAGGCATAGGGGTTGACGAGCACCTTGAGGGCATCAAGGATGAGATAGCCGCCGTTGGCACGGTGCAGGGTACCTGGCTTGATGAGCATGAAGTCGGTGACAAGGGCGCCCATTTGCGCCATCTGTTCCACCCGGCCTGTGAGGTTTAGATAGATGGGATTGCTCTCGTAGATCACGGGCGCGCCGGTTATATCGGCTGAATCGATGAGAAGATTGACCTGGTAGCGACGCAGCGGCGACAGCCGCTCCGCGAAGGCTGCTGAGCCATCGCCGTCGGCCGTCTCATGGCGCTTTTCACTAGCAATGAGAAAGTCGCCCAAGTGCTCGTTCACATCACGCTGGACAGCCTCAAGGTGTGCCAACACGTCGGGCAGCTCCTTGTATTTGGCCGCGAGCTCCTCGATCAGGTCAGCCAGGACCACGCCGGCCACCTCGCGGTTCAAGTCGCGCAGCCGGTGGCGCAGCTCGCGCTCCCAACGCGGAGCCTGGGCCAGTATCTTTTGGAGCTGCTCCTGCATCACCTCTACGTCTGCCTGGATTCGATGCTGGTCTTCCTCAGGCAGCTTCTCATACTCTTCGGGCGGCAGGACGTTGCCATCTTTTGTCGGCGCAAAGGCCAGTCCGGCTGGTGTACGCAGCAGCGCCAGACTGCGCTGGCGCGCCTCCTCCTGCAGCTGCATCAAGGAGGCCTGTTGTTGGTCCTGAAACTCGCCTTCTACGGCCCGCCGTCGCGCTTGATACTCTTCGCTTTCAAATGCAGCCGAGAGCGCGTTTTGCATATCGTCGACCAGCCGCTCCACGTCGCGTTTGAACTCGCGGCCCAGGCCAGTGGGCAGGCGCAGCGCCTTGGGTCGGTAGGGCTGTTCGAAGTTATTGACATAGCACCAGTCAGAAGGCGGCACTTCGGTCGCCGCGCGCTCCTCGGCGGCCTTGCGGACCAGCGTATATTTGCCCAAGCCAGCCGGTCCCAGCGCGAAGATATTGTAGCCCTGGCGTTCCATACGCACACCAAAGCGAATGGCGCTGGTTGGCCGCTCCTGACCGATCGTGAGATCCAATTCGGGGAGATCGGCGGTCGTGTCAAAAGAAAAACGATCCGGGTCGCAACAGCGACGCAATTCCTCGACAGGCAGCGGTTTCACAGATGACAAAGTACTACCCCTATCTGAACGATACAGACGATCTACTGGAAACGTCGTCCATCTAGCCAATGGCCAGAACGATACCTAACTCGCAAGCGGGATTACATGGTCCCACCATTCCGGCCGGCCCGCGCGCCAGCTCTGCCCCGCGCCGCTGGCGCGCGATTTGTTCGCCAGGTCAGCCAGGGGCAAACGAATCAAGCGCATCCTGACGTTGTCTTTGCTAATGTCGAGCCGCAGCCAGGCCAGGGGATACTCGATGAGCGATGGGAGGACCACATAGGTGCATTCGCGCCCGGCCATGGGCATAGCCTGGACATCAAAACGATGGGCATGCCCCTGGAAGACCGCGCGTACATTGCCATACCGTTCCATCACCGCGAGCACACCCGGCCCATTGCGCACCTCGTAGAAGGCCCGCCACCCCTGGCCATTGGACCAGCATTTGAGCAGTTGGTGGCAGAAGATCAGGACAGGGCGGTCGCCTGCCGTGGCCAGAGCTTCTTCCAGGCGCGCCAGTTCAGCGTCGTTAACCCAACCGTAAACTGGATCGCCGTCCTGAGCGGTATCGATCTGACCTTGATTGTGGCCGTGGGTATTCAGCAACACGAGCCGCGCGTTTGGGGCGTCGATGGTCTGCCCGATGCCAGGCTCGAGCTCCCAGATGCGCTCGAAATCAGTCCAACCGCCTACGACTGGAAGGCTGTCATGGTTGCCTGGCAAAGGATAGAACGGGATCCCCATGCTGAGATAGGCCTCGCGCAAATAATCGAGCTCGGCGAGAAATTCGTCTGGAGTCATACCAAAGGTGCCCCCACCACAGGTCTGGT
>JACFMY010000431.1:2891-5309 GCA_019455155.1 Caldilineaceae bacterium | reverse complement strand
GCCAGAGAAAGATGGCCTCGATGATCACCGTGCCGCCCAACAGCGCGCCCATCTGCAGCCCGCCCAACGTCACCACGGGGATCAGCGCGTTCTTCAGCGCGTGGCGCCAGTAGACGATGTTGTTGGCCAGCCCTTTGGCCTTGGCCGTGCGGATGTAGTCCTGCTGCAGCACTTCCAGCAGCGAGGAGCGCGTCATCTGCATGAGCACCGCGGCCATGCCCAGGCCCAATGAGACAGTGGGCAAGATCAGCTGCTGGAGATGGCGCCCGGGATTTTCGATAAACGAGACATAACCGCCCGAGACCGCGGGCAGCCAGCGCAGCTGCAAGCTGAAGACCAGGATCAGCAGGGTACCGGTCACAAAGACCGGCGTCGACAGCGCGATCAGCGCGATGGAGGTGGTCGTATAATCGAGTGTGTTCCGGTGATTGATGGCGGCAAAGATGCCCAGCGGGATGCCCACCACCCAGGCCACTATTGTGGCGGCGATGATCAGCTCCAAGGTGCGTGGGAGGCCCGCCATGATGTCCGGCAGGACCGGCCGGCCGCTGTAGGGTGAGATCCCCCAGTCGCCGGTCAGGAACGCGGCCAGCCAGGTCACGTACTGCACATGGATCGGCTGGTCAAGGCCCAGCATGCGGCGCCGCGCCTCCATGATCTCCGGCGACACGATGGATTCCTCGGTGAGCATGGCGTCGACTACGTCGCCTGGAATCAGGCGCATCATGAGAAAGACCAGCGTCGCCACCATAAAGATGAGAAACGCCGATAATAGCAGGCGGCGCAAGATATATTGGGTCATGGTTGCGAGTACAGTTACCTAGAGCGCGGTCCAGGCGGGGGGGCCCCCACCCGGGACCGCGTCGAATGCGTGCGTCCGGTTACTGGTCCAGCCAGACTTCCGGCAACATCAGGAACGAGTTGACGCCGAAGATATGGCTGAAGTTCATGACGTACGGCTGCATGGCTTCACCCTGCTCGCGGCGCCAGACATAGACGAAGTTGACCTCGTCCAGCATCTGCTGGTCCACCTCGTTGTAGAGGCGGGCGCGTTCTGCTTCGTCGTAGGTGGCCAGGGCCGCGTCGAGCTTCTCGTCCACTTCAGGGTAGCCAAAGTGCACGCGCGGCGGCCATTGCCCACGGGTCGAATGGTAGTAGACATCCATGAACGACGGGTCGGTGACCGATTGGCCCAGGCCGTCGGCCTGGATCTCCCATGGAATCACGTCCAGGCGTCGCTGCGTGCGCGACGGCCAGTCGACCAGCTCCACGGTGCCGTCGATGCCGATCTCTTTCAGGTTCGCCTGGGCCAGCTCGGCCAGGTTGTAGTGCATGGCGTAGAGGTTGGTCGCCAGGAAGTTCACCTTGAAGGGGGTGCCGTCCTCCACACCGTCCACACCGTGGGCTTCCAGGATGCCGTCGCCATCCTCGTCGCGCCAGCCGGCCTCGTCCAGCAGCGCCTTGGCCTTTTCGGGGTCATAGCCGTAGGTGCCGTCGAGGCTCGGGTCGTAGCCCAGGAAGCTTTCGGGGATAAAGGAGCCGGTCATAGGCTTGCCGCGGCCGAAGAAGATGCTCAAGCCCACGGCCTCGCGGTCGATGGCCCAGCTCACCGCCTGGCGCACCAACTTGTTGTTGAATGGCGGCTCAGAGCCGTTCATGTACAGCGTCATGAAGAGGGCTTCCTTGTCGCTGTAGAACTTGAGCTGCCCCTCGTTGGCGAGCCGCTCGATCTCATCCATATCGATCCAGGGCACGTAGTCGATGAAATCGATCTCGCCCGTGCGGATGGCGGTGGACTTGGCGGTCTCGTCGGAGTAGGGCACGAACTTGATGCCGTCCAGGTAGGGCAGGGGCGCCCTGAAGTAGTCGTCGAAGCGCTCCACTTCGAAGCTGACGTTGGGCTCGCGGCCTACATACTTGAAGGGGCCCGTGCCCATCATTTCCTGGTTCACGTCTGCGCCACCTTCGACCCATTCCTTGCTGACAATCAGGGCGTCGGTGCGGGCCATGTTCTGGAAGATGGCGGCGTTGGGCGCCTCGAGCTTCACCTGTACGGTGTACGGGTCCAGCGCCTCAAAGGTCATGCCAACAAACGAACCCGCGGCGCTGGCGCCCAAGTCCGGGTCCTGAATGCGCTGGAAGGAGAAGACCACGTCGTCCGCGGTCAGCTCCGCACCGTTGTGGAACTTAACGCCCTCGCGCAGCTTGAACTGGATGGTGGTATCGTCCACCACGGTCCAGCTCTCCGCCAGCTCGGGCGCCAGGTGCATGGAGCGGTCCCAGGTGATCAGGCGGCTGTAGACCATGTTCTTGACCGTGGCGTCGGCCGCGCCCTTCTGGATATGGGGGTCCAGGCTCGGCGGGTCGCCCACCAGGCCGTAGGTCAGGATGCCACCGTGCTTCGGTTCGCCAGGCGCA
>JACFMY010000431.1:0-2846 GCA_019455155.1 Caldilineaceae bacterium | reverse complement strand
CGGCGGTGTCGGCGGCCGGCGCGGAGGGGGCGGCCGCGGGTGCGCAGCCAACGGCCAGCACCATGGCCAACAGCACAGTGAACAAGACAAAGGCTAGCTTTTTGGTCATGAGATTCTCCTCTCGCGAATGGTACGCAAAGCTGGATATGGTGGAACGTATTTGAGTCCCTCACGTAAGGTGCGCTGGGGGCTCGTGGTATGGATCACTGCCTGTCAAAAGCCGGCGGCAATGCCGGGATGGTAGGGGTCCGCGCCGCCATGGAGCGCGCCGGTTTCCGGATTGACCAGGATGCCGGTCGGGCTGGCAAAGAGGCGCGGCAGGAACGACTTCTCGCGTGTCGTGCATTCGTGGCCCATGGCTGCCAGCGCGGCCAGGGCCGCCGGGTCCACGTCCGCGTCGAAGAGCACCGCGGGCGTGCTGCAGTCGAGCAACAGCCGGTTGCAGGCCTCCTGAATGCCCATGCCGTAGTCGATGACATTGTGGAGCACGTTCATGACGGTGCCGATGATCAGCCGGCCGCCGGGCGCGCCCAAGGTCAGGAACGGCTTGCCGTTCTTCAACACCAGTACGGGGGTCATGCTCGACAGGGGGCGTTTGCCGCCCTCGATGGAGTTGGCGCTGCCGGGCACAGGGTTGAAGAGGACCATGGTGTCGTTCAACAGCACGCCGGTGCCGGGCGCGACCACGCCCGAGCCCCAGACCATGTTGATGGTTTGGGTAATGGAGACCATGTTGCGGTTGCGGTCCACCACGGACAGATGGGTCGTGCAGCCGCCGTCGCCTTCGGCGCGGCTGGGCGCCAGGTTGCCGGCGCGCCACGGCTCGACCGCGGCGGCAGCTTTGGCCCCATCGATGGCGCCGCGGCGGTCCGCAGCGTAGGCCTTCGACTCCAGGGTGCGCCACGGTACGTCGACAAAGCGCTCGTCGGCCAGGTGCTGCCAGCGGTCCGCGTAGGCGATGCGGGCGGCCTCGATATAGAGGTGCAGCGCCTCGGGGTCCGTTGGCGCACGCCCGTTGAAGCTAAAGCCGTCGAGAATATTCAGCGTCTCGGCAATCGTGCCGCCACCGGTGTTGGGGCCGTAGAAGATCTCGTATTCCCCGCGATAGGTGATGGATCGTGGCTCGACAAACTCGGCCTGGTAGCCGGTCAGGTCCTCCGGCGCCATGACGTTGCCGTGCGCCTGCAACTCGCGCACGATGGCGGCGCCGATCTCGCCCTGGTAGAAAGCCTGGGGACCCTCGGCCGCGATGGCCTTTAGCGTCTTGGCCAGATCCTGCTGCACGAGCAGGTCCGGGCTGCCAATATCGCCGGCGCTGAAGAGATACTTGCCTTCCTTCAGGTAGACCGCGGCGGTAGCTGGGAAACTGGCGAGCAGGGGCATGGACCGCGCGCCCATGAGCATGGTGTGCCAGGAGACGGGGAAGCCGTTCTCCGCAAAGGCGATGGCCGGCTGCAAGGCTTGCTGTAGGCTGATGGTGCCGAAGCGCGCCAGCGCCGCGGCCGCGCCGGCCACCATCCCCGGCACGCCGGCTGAGCGGTGGCCGATGAGGTTGGCGTCGTCCTTGATGCCGCGGAAGCCCAGCGTGTCGGTGGCGCCAGCCTGCTCGATCTCGTACATATCGGCCGTCGCGGCCTTGGGCGCGGGCATGAAGTAGTCCAGAAAATAGGTGCGGCCGGTCTGGGCTTCGTAGTAGACCATGAAGCCGCCGCCGCCGATGCCGTTCATATAGGGCTCGAGCACACCCATGGCCAGCGCGGTGGTCATGGCGGCATCGACGGCATTGCCGCCCGCCTTGAGCACATCGAGCCCCGCTTCCACGGCCAGCGGGTGCTTGGCTGCGACCATGCCCTCCTCAGCCACTGCTTCGTGACGGGTAATCTCCCACTTGGTAGTGAACATCTGGTCGGTCCAATCTGTTGGTTCGTGTTGTGGGGGATGGTTACTGCCATTCCTTGAGATAGGCTTCCACACGGTCCAGCAGCCGCTCGATCATGGCTTCACCCTTGGCTGCGTTGCCGCTCGTGGGGTCGCCGACGACGCCGGACGCGGTCATGGCCCGGTAGGGAATGTCGTACTGGAGCACCTCGGGGTAGGCGCCAGCCAGTCCACGCTTGGGCAATTCGGCCTTGATCCGCTCTTCGACGACCAGGTCAGGGCGAATGGCCTTGAGGACGGAGGTGCCGACTTCGGCTGCGTGGCCGTTGGCCAGCTCGCCCGACTCCGTGAGATCCTCGCCCGCGCGGTAGACCGCGCGCCACCAGTCGATCTGGGCGCACTTGACGCCCTGGTCCATGAGCTCCCGGCAGATGTCAGCGATGTGGGGTACGTTGCCCGCGTGGCCGTTGACAAAGAGAATACGCCTGATGCCCCAGTGGACCAGGCTGTCGCACAGATCCGACAGATAGGCTTTCAGCGCCTCGGGTGAAACCGAGAGCGTGCCAGGGAAGGACATGAGCACCTGGGAACAGCCGACGGGCACCAGGGGCGTCACGACAGCGTCGACGCGTTCGGCCAGGCGTGCGGCGAAGGCCTGGGCCGCAAAGCCGTCCGAGCCTTGGGGGAGGTGGGGACCATAGACTTCAACCGCGCCAACAGGAACCAGGGCAATGGTTGCCTTGGCCAGTGCCTGCTCGGCATCGACCCAGGTCATCTCTGCTAAATTCACGCACAGCTCCCTTTCTTATGGTTTGTGGATCGATTCGTTTAGGCGGGGGATAGCCAGCGTAATGTGATATGGAGACAGCGGACAGCGGCAGTAAAAACCAGCTGCGAAGCGCAATACAGTCTCATTCTAAGGAATATCGGGCACTTGTCAACTGAATTTGCGACCCTTCCTGGAAGTT
>JACFMY010000430.1 GCA_019455155.1 Caldilineaceae bacterium | reverse complement strand
GTCCTTGCCGACGAAATCAACCGCGCGCCGGCCAAGACACAGTCGGCGCTGCTGGAAGCCATGGAAGAGCACCAGGTGAGTATCGAGGGGACACGCCACATGCTGGACGATCCCTTCATGGTGCTGGCGACGCAGAACCCTGTCGAGTACGAAGGTACTTATCCGCTACCGGAAGCGCAGCTGGACCGCTTTTTGTTCAAGGTTCGGATTGGCTATCCATCAGAGTCCCAGGAACAGGAGATCCTACGCCGCTATCACAACGGCTTCGACGCCCATGACCTGGATCACAGCGGGATCGAGCCCGTATTACATCCCAACGACATGCCAGCGCTGCGGGCCGAGATTCAGGCAGTGACGGTCGAAGACGGCATCTTTGGCTATGTCACGCAGATCGCGAACGCGAGCCGGCGCAGCCCCGACCTGATTCTGGGCGGAAGCCCGCGGGCGAGCATCGCGCTGCTACTTACAGCTAAGACCTATGCGGCGCTGCGCGGCCGCGCCTACGTGACACCTGACGACATCAAGGCCGTGATTTTGCCTACCTACCGGCACCGCATCATCCTCCGGCCAGAGGCCGAGATCGAGGGCTTGGATGCTGACGCGGTCATGCAGCGCATTGTGGCGAGCATTCCGGTACCGCGCTAGATCATGGAGAACGCGACACGACCTGCCATCTATCTTCGCGGGGCGACAGCCGCGGATCAGCCCGGCATCAATGCGCTCATCCGCAAAGCGGGTATCAATCCCATGAATCTAGACTGGCGCCGATTTGTCGTTGTCGAAGAGATGGCCGGTGCGGAAAAGCGCCTGATCGGCGCTGGCCAGATCAAAGCTCACCGTGGCGGTGTCCGGGAATTGGCCTCGATCGCGGTGGCGCCTGAATGGCAGGGTATGGGAGTTGGCCGGACCCTTGTGGCAACGCTGTTATCGCTGGAGGACGGTCCTCTCTATCTCTACTGCGCCAACCATAATGAAGCCTACTACCAGCAATTTGGCTTTCGTGCGCTGGCGGGGGATCAGATCCCGCCTGCCCTACGCTACATCTACCTGGTGGGCAACAGCTTGTTGAGGCTAGTCTCCTTGATTACAGGTGATCCGAGATCGATCGTTGTGATGTACCGGCCATAGCAGCGGAAGCTTGCGCGCCTGGATGCGCCGTAGGCACCCGGTTTTGCGCTGAAGCGGCCATGGGCTATACTCTCGCTGATCCTATTCTTCCATGAACAGAATGAGAGATGGCTGGCCAAGCCTGGCTACTGAAGAAGTAGGTTGGCGGCTCGAGCGCGGGCACGGCGATGAAACGAGGCTACATTTCTGCGCGATAATGCCAAGAGGCACAGCATCCGGCCAGCCATCCAACCCAGAAACGGCTTCGGGCGCCGTGGCTACCCATGAGCCTTCTCTCAGTTCGCTTGAGGTAGGAGGATGACAAATAGTGAACGAACACCGCGAACCAGATCGCGAACCGCCGGACATGAGTGGGGATGATCCGCGGCCTGAAAGCCGCGATCCACTGTACGCGCGCATCTATGCTGTGGTGCGGCTGATCCCGCGGGGAAAGGTGGCGACCTATGGCCAGATTGCCGAGATCGTCGGGAACTGCACGGCCCGGATGGTGGGATATGCCATGGCCGCGTCGCCAGACGACGTACCCTGGCAACGCGTCATCAATGCGCAAGGCAAGGTAAGTCCTCGAGCCAGCCATTGGGGAACGGAGCTACAACGCCAGCGCCTGCGCGAGGAGGGGCATGCCTTCGATGCGAGTGACCGGCTGGATCTGGCCAGCGCACGTTGGGAAGGGCCCGAGCGCGCCTGGCTGGCCGAGCACGGCTATCCGCAACCCGAAGAACGGGGTCTGCCCGGCGATGACCTCCAGCCGCCGCTGTTCTAGTGGTCTGTCAAGCATAAAACTTGAGTTCGGTAGTGGCGACTTTAGCCGCTGTGGACAGGTGAAGAACGAATAAATTCGTTACTACCGAATGGCGAAAGAATGACGATTGGCGGACCCCTAACGCAGGGACCGTACGCGGCGAGCAGTACTCGCGTCGCGGGTGCAAGATACAACAGGGGTGGCTTTGTCCACGTACCAGCACAAGGAACCAACCATGCCAGCAATCGATATTCGCAGTCCCTTGCCCGGGCCCAAGGCTCAGGCGATCCTGAAGCGCCGCGACGCGGCTGTTTCGAGCGCGTCGTACCGTTCGACGCCCGTTGTCGCCGCCAAAGCGTCGGGCGCCCGCGTCGTAGATGTTGATGGCAATACCTTTCTGGACTTCACAGCTGGCATTGGCACGGTGAATGTCGGCCACGCGCCAGCCGAAGTGGTTGATGCCATCCGAAATCAGGCGGAGGATCTGATCCATCTCTGTGCGATTGTGGGCACCTACGAGCCCTATATAGCCCTGGCCGAAAAGCTGAATAGCCTGGCGCCCATAAGCGGACCCAAGAAGACCTTTCTCAGTAACTCGGGCGCCGAAGCGGTCGAAACGGCCATCAAGATGGCGCGCACGTATACGGGCCGGCCGGCTGTACTGACTTATGAAGGCGCCTACCATGGCCGCACCCTACTCACCATGTCGCTGACGAGCAAATACGCGCTCTTCAAGAAGGGCTTTGGCCCGTTTGCGCCGGAAATCTATCGGGTGCCCTATCCCTACACATACCGCTGCCCACAATGCCGCCATACAGGCACGTGCAACCTGACCTGCTTCGAAGACCTGGAACGCGCCCTGATCACCCAGATCGATCCGTCAGCCGTGGCGGCGATCATCATCGAGCCTGTGCAGGGAGAGGGCGGGTTCATCCCGGCGCCCTATGAATACCTGCGCAAGGTACGTGCGCTCTGCGACAAACATGGGATCGTGATGATCGCCGATGAGGTTCAGGCAGGTTTTTGCCGCACAGGCCGGTGGTTTTCCATTGAGCACAGCGGCGTAGAGCCGGACCTGGTGGTTATGGCCAAGTCCCTGGCCGCAGGCATGCCGTTGGCGGCCGTGACTGGCAAAGCCGAGATAGTAGATGCCCCCCATTTGGGCGGATTGGGCAGCACCTTTGGCGGCAATCCAGTAGCTTGCATGGCCGCGCTCAAGTCCATTGAGGTCATGGAACGGGACAACCTGAACCAACGAGCCGAACAGATCGGCGAGATCACCCTGGCCCACTTTCGGCGCTGGCAGGAGCGCTATCCCGCAATTGGTGACGTGCGCGGGCTGGGTGCGATGACTGCCATCGAGTTCATCAAGGGCCACGACGATCGCACACCCAACACGGACATTCCGCTGCAGGTGGTCAACGAAGGGTACAAGCGGGGCCTGCTCCTCATTCGCGCCGGGCTCTACTCCAACTGCGTGCGCACACTCGTACCGCTTGTCATTACTGACGACGAGCTTGAAGAAGGGCTGGGCGTGTTGGAGGAAGCGATTGGGGTTGTAAGCGCGTCACAGAACGGATAGCTGGCAGCGGAGAAACGCGCGCGGCAGTGGGGCGCGCCGCATCGATTTTACTTGTAGCGCAGTCCAATGTTGCTGAATCGCCAAATGTCCAAGATTTCCATCACGACTCTGCAACCGGAGCACTTCGATAGGCTGGAGCAACTGCAGCGGGAGTGCTATCCGACGTTGGGTATACAAGAGCTGATGCGGGTGGAACACTTCACCAGCCAGTACCAGGCCTTCCCGGAAGGGCAGTTCGTGGTCCTAGACGGCGAGCGGGTCATTGGCCAGGGATCGGGGTTCTTTACCGACTTCGATTTCGACAATCCTGACCACACCTTTGCGGAGTTTTGCGACCACTTCTACTTTCGAAACCACGACTGGGATGGAGCCTACTACTACGGCGCGGATATCAGTGTGCACCCTGATTATCGGGGCCATGGTATTGGCAAGAAGATCTATAAGGCACGCAAAGAGCTCGTGCGCAAATACAACAAGCGGGGCATCGTAGCAGGCGGTGTGTTACCCGGTTACGCCCGCTTCAAACAGAGGATGGCAGTTCAGGAATATGTCGCGAAGGTCGTGGCGGGTGAGCTGCGCGACCCCACCCTGTCGTTCCAACTCAAGCAGGGATTCCAGGTACGCGGGCTGCTCAAGGACTATCTGGAGGACAGCGCGTCGGACAACTGGGCCTCACTGATCTTCTGGGAGAATCCAGACTACGTAGGCACGTAAAGCTCGCACAGCCAACTGCCATGGCCCCCACATGGTGGTCAGACAGCCTGCTCGGTGCACCGGCCCGTTGCTATCGCTAGCCGCGTTTGGTCCCACGGAACAGGAGGTAATCTTATGTGCGATACATGGGTGGCAATGCGCGATGTCACGCGTGCGGGGCAGGTGATCCTGGCCAAAAACAGCGATCGCCCTGTATTCGATTGCCAGCCACTGGGCCTCTATCCACGTATGGAGTGGCCGGCTGGATCGATGATCCAGCTCGAGTATCTAGCGATTCAGCAGGTCGAGCACACCCACGCGCTCCTTGGCTCAGGCCCCTATTGGTGTTGGGGCTTCGAGGAAGGCATCAACGAACATGGTGTCGTAATCGGGAACGAGGCCATTTATACGAAGACCTTCCGCAAGGCTGCGGCGGCCTATCGGGCCGGAGCAGCGTTCGAGCTCGGCTTACTGGGGATGGACTTGGTCCGGCTGGCGCTTGAACGGAGCGCGCGCGCGGTGCAGGCTGTCGAGGTATTGGGTGAGCTTGTCGAAACGTATGGGCAGTTTGGCTCCGGTGTTCCCAGCAAAGATCATGCTGCGGGCGGCTACGACAACGCCTTTCTCGTAGCCGATCCACAGGAAGCGTGGATCGTGGAAGCGATGGGCCGCCGCTGGGTTGCACGGCGCATCGTGCGCGGCAGCGCATCCATCTCCAACCAGCTGAGCATCCGCACTGAATGGGATGCGGGCAGCACGGACCTGGAGGCGCACGCACGAGAACAGGGCTGGTGGCCAACCGGGACGGCCGCTCCATTTGACATGGCGCGCGCCTATATCGACGAGACCGTGCCCCGGCATCTCTCCCACATTCGGGTCAGGCGTGCCCAGCAGTTGCTGGCGGAACAGGCAGGCTGCATCGATCTCGCGTGGATGAAGCGTATCGCCCGCGATCACTACGAGAGCACCTTCCTGCAGGGTCCCTATTTTGACGCTGCGGACCCGGATTGTCTCTCGCTCTGTATGCATGTCTCGCCGGGTGACTTCACGTGGGGCAACACAGCAAGCTCGTGTGTGGCCATCCTGCCGGCCACGCCGGAGGAACTTCCTGTTTTCTGGTGGACGCCTGGCCCACCCTGCAACGGATGTTACGTGCCGTTCTTCGTGCAGG
>JACFMY010000429.1 GCA_019455155.1 Caldilineaceae bacterium | reverse complement strand
CAACATCCAGAAGGTCAACGTGATGGAAAATGGCCGCATGGTGTCCAAACGGCTGTGCACCAACTGCATGAAGACTCTGGTTAAGGCCTAAACGATCCATTAGCACCAACGCAAGGCGCCGGTCTCTTATGAGGCCGGCGCCTTTTTTGTTTTGGCTTTATACTTTTCTTCTTGCTCGGCTTCCTGCCCTGTGTGCAGGCCCCGCATGCGTACCCTGATCTGTGTAAGACGCGCGGTCCTGGACTTAGCTGGCGTGCAGCGCCTGGCGGCTGGTCAGGCGGATACAGCCCGGCGCAGCTGCCCGCAGCCGGCGTTGATCTCGATACCGCGGCGCAGACGCACCGTGGTGGGAATGCCCGCGTCCCGCAGGATCTGGGCGAACCGCTCCGTGTCTTCGTCGCTCGTGGGTTGGTACGGCGAGTCAGGGATAGGGTTGAGGGGAATCAGGTTCACGTGACAAAGGATGCCCTGTAGCCGGGCGGCAAGCTCCTGGGCCAGCGCGGGAGTGTCATTGATGCCACGCATGAGCGCGTATTCGAAGGTGACGCGGCGGTGGGTCTTGTCGATGTAGCGGCGCACAGCGGCCAGCAGCTCTTCTACTCCATAGCCTTTGTTCACGGGCACAAGCTGCGTGCGCAGATCATCGTTGGCCGCGTGTAGGCTCACCGCCAGCCCAATTTGCAGGCCCTCTTCCGCCATGCGGTCGATCATGGGCACAAGCCCCACCGTGCTCAGCGTAATGTGGCGGGCGCCCAGGCCAAAGGCAGCGGGATCGGTGAGGCGGCGCAGCGCGGTCCAGACGTTCTTATAGTTGTGCATGGGCTCGCCCATACCCATGAGCACGATGTTGGTCACCTGTGTGGGCCGTTCCACATCTGTCTCTGGAGGCATCGCCGGGTCTGCCAGGTAGCGGGCGAAGTAGAGCACCTGCGCCACGATCTCGCCCGCAGTCAGGTTGCGCGCCAGCCCGCCCTGCGCCGTGGCGCAGAACGTACAGCCCATGGCGCAGCCAGCCTGGCTGGAGATACAGAGGGTGCGTCGCTGGTCGTAGAGCATGAGCACAGCCTCGATGGTCTGGCCGTCAGGCAGCATGAACAGCGCCTTCACTGTATTGCGATCCAGCGAGACGATCTCGGTGACGAGCTTCAGAGGCGCAATGGTCGCGGCCGCGTCCAGGCGTTGCCGCAGCTCTTTGGGAAGATTCGTCATCTCCGCAAAGCTGGCGGCGTAGCGGGTGTAGATCCACTCCCAGATCTGTCGAGCGCGAAAAGCAGGCTGACCCATTGCGGCCAGAAAGGCCTCCAGCTCATCGCGGCTAAGCTCCAGCAGTGACTGCCTGGCCGTCGTTTCCGGTTCAGGTACCAACCGAATCGTACTCATAGAGAAATTCTACCAATCGTGTCAAACTGACCACATCCGCCCGGGGCGCAGCCTTAGTCCGCCTGCCGCAGCCGAGCCAGTAGCACCGTCAGATCCTCAAAAATGAAATGAGGTGGCTCTGGCTGCGCGACAAACTGTTCGCGCGTATTGACGCCTGTGAGCACGCCAGCGGCCGGCATGCCCAACTTGAGTGCGCCGGCAATATCCGTGTCATACCGGTCCCCAACCATCATGGTCTCGGTAGGCGTAGCGCCCAGTCGCTGCATGGCGATCTCGTACATGGGCGCATTGGGTTTGCCAATGACTGTGGGGGTAACATCGGTGGCTGTGCTCAACAGAGCGAGGATGCTGCCGGCGCCCGGCACCTGTCCCCGTTCGGTCGGATAGGTACGGTCGCTGTTGGTGCCGATAAAGCGTGCCCCGTTGCGAATGGCCAGCGCCACCTCGGCCGCCTCGGCATAGGTAAGCTCAAAATGGATGCCTGCCACCGCATAAGCGGCGGAGAAGGGATCGGTGGTCAGCTCAAACCCCTGAGCTGCCAGGGCAGCGCGCAGCCCTTCCTGTCCCAGGACGATCACCTTCCCGGGTGGCCAACCATTGGCCACGATCTGCCGTTTCAGCCAGATGGCGGTGGCCTCGGAGCTGCCCAAAATGCGTTGCGGGGCGACTTCTACGCCCAGCCGGGCCAGCTTGTCTGCAAACTGCTGGGAGGTCATGCTGGCGTTATTGGTGATGAGCATCCAGCTCCGGCTGCTGGCATCGAGATAAGCCAGCAGCTCTGTTACGCCTGGCAAAAGCGTGTTGCCGACATAGATCACACCATCCATGTCAAAGAGCACGGCGCGCACGTTGGCCAGAGAAGACGTGTCAATTCTCCGGGTATTCATCACATCGCTTTTCATTGTGTTTCTTTTCGTCTCTTTTCCATGTATGCCCTCAGGCTGGCGGCGGGCGTCTGCGGCACGGCGAATCGTGCGGCATATACAAGGCCGGTCTGATTGTCACACAAGGGCAGCCATTGGTCAACGATTGAGAGGTCTGCGAACAGTCGGAGGGGTAGACTCGGGCATCCCACGCAACCTTGTGGGAGAGCAGTTCACTGCGCGGCCAGAAGAAGCGAAAACCGTTGACGGGACGCGCCGCGCCCGTCATAATGGAATAGCAGTGACAGCCATCTCTGGCTGCTGCGGAAAGTTACCACCGCCAGAACCGTCTACCAATTCGCAACCACAGCAGATCTACCTCGCCCACCATCCTCCGCTATGAATGAGGAGATAGCTCATGAATACGATCCTGGAAACACACCATCTCGTGAAGAAGTATGGTGATTTTACGGCGGTCAACGACGTCAGCTTCGAAATCGCCGAAGGTGAGGTTTTTGGCCTGCTCGGCCCCAACGGAGCCGGCAAGAGCACCATGATTGCTATGATCTCCGGGCTCTTTCCCCCCACGGAGGGCGAAGCGCGTGTGGGGGGGCACGATGTCGTCAAGGAGCTGCGCAAAGTCAAGACCTTGATCGGCGTCGTACCCCAAGACCTGGCGCTCTATCCCACGCTCAGTGGCTACGAAAACATTGCCTTTTTCGGCCAGCTCTTCGGCCTGCGCGGCAAAGAGCTACGCGAGCGCGCCAGCGAGGTCTTGGGTTATGTCGGCATGCAGGAGCGGGCAAAGGATCCGGTAAAGACCTATTCGGGGGGCATGAAGCGGCGCATCAACCTGGCTGTGGGGCTCATCAACCGGCCGCGCCTGCTCTTTCTCGACGAGCCCACAGTTGGTGTGGACCCGCAGAGCCGCAACCACATATTTGAGAGTGTGGAACGCCTAAACCGTGAGCAGGGCATGGCCATCCTCTATACGACACACTACATGGAGGAAGCGGAGCGGTTGTGCCATCGCGTGGGGATCATCGATCGGGGCCGGCTCATTGCCCTGGACACGCCACGCAATCTGGTTGCCCAGTTGGGCGGGGGCATCATCCAGATGGGGGTGGCTGTGGAAGATGAAGCGCTGTGCGCCGGCGTTCAGGCGCTGCCCGCGGTCAGTACGGCCAGCTTTGTGGCGCCGCCTTCAGCTGAGGGTGTCGAGATGAACGGCGGCACGGGAGCGAGCCCGAACCGCGCTCTCCTCAAAATCGAGGCCGTCCATGGCAACGACGCTCTACTGCAGGTGCTCCATTACGTCAACGAACACGATATCGATGTGCTGTCGCTCGACCTGTTGGAGCCCAACCTGGAGACTGTCTTCTTGCACCTCACTGGCAAGAATCTGCGTGACTGAGATCCACGCGCCACGGAAGGAGTGCGGCCATGCAAGTCTTGACGACTTTTCTGAAAGATCTGAAAATAATGTTGCGAGACAGAGGGGAAATGGTCTCTCTCTTTCTCACGCCTCTGGCTTTTATCATCCCCATCTGCCTGGCCTTTCCCGAAGATGGCTACAATCTCAATGCGGACCAGAAGCCACGTCTGCCAGTCGCCACCTATGATCTGGTGGACGGCGTACCGGGCGAACATGCCCAGGCGCTGCTCGATACCCTGGCCGAGAGCTATGAGCTGGAGACGGCCCTGACGCCGGAAGAGGTGGGGCAATATGAGTTGGGCGACCTGCCGGAATGTGCGGCGCCGGGCCCCACATGCGATGAGGCTGTGGGGCGTGGCCTGGTGCTGCGGGATAGCCGGGCAGTGGCAGTGGTCATTCCAGCCGGGCTCAGCGCGGATGTAGATGCAGGCCAGAATATTTCGGTTACGCTTCTCTACAACCCAGCAAGCGACCCAACGGAGCGGCAGAGGTTTGAGGGTGTAATCAGCGGCAGCACCATGCGGCTCTCCATCGAGAATCAGATTGCACAGGGCCTGGGCCAGTTCCGGGATCTGATCGAGATCGCGCCCGATGCGCTGCAGGACGAGATCAGCCGCACGGCGGAGGAGGCAGAGGCGGACGCTACGACTGGTGAGACGACAGAGACACGGGGGGCCGCCATCTCCGTGGTCTCGGTGAAGCCTGCCAACTCCGCATTGATGCAAAGCCCGAACACGCTGCAACAGACGATTCCGGGATATACAGTGATGTTCGTTTATTTTCTCATTGGCACGGTGGCAGCGTCAGTCAGGATGGAGCGGAATAGCGGCATGCTGCGCCGGCTGCTGGCAACGCCGGCGACGCGGTCTGCGGTGTTGGGCGGCAAGACGCTTGCCACGCTGCTCATCGGCGTATTGCAAGTAGCGGTCCTCTTTGCCATTGGCGCCGTGGTCTTTGGTCTAAAGCTGGGCAACGATCTCACCGCGCTCCTGATCCTGACCGTGGCCGTGGTATTGTCCGCCGTGTGCATCGGATTGGCTGCCGCCGCGTACCGCGTGGAGCGGGGCATTACACTTCCGCTGATTGTGGCTGCGCTGCTGGCCGGCTGTGCCTTTCCCGTAGACTGGTTGCCCTCATTCTTGCGCACCGTCAACCTGGTACTGCCCCAAACATGGGCCATGCAGGGCTACCAGGACATCATCACGCGCGGGCTTGGCTTTGCCGATATTCTGCCAGAGACGGGTGTGCTGGTAGGGATTGCCGCGGTGTTCTTCGTGCTGGCGGTACGCAGGTTTGACTGGGAAGAGTAAGCGAATCACCCCCAAAGAGGGAGTGCACCATGTTACGACAGATTTGGGCCATGACCTGGAAAGAGATAAAGGTGGCGGCACAGCGCCCGAGTGAATGGCTGCTGGTGTTTCTGGCGCCCATCATTTTCATTGCCGTCATGGGCGCCGTCTTTGGCGGCGGGGGCGCGCCCACGGTGGCCGTCTATCTGGTCGACGAGGATGGCACGCGGCTGAGCCGCCAGGTGGTCGATGCGCTGGAGGACGAGCCGACGCTGGAAGTCGAGATCGTGCCAAGCCGGGAAGAAGCCGACCGCCGCGTCGGGGCTGGCGATCGCATTGCTGCCGTCGTCGTGCCGGCCGGTTTCGACCAGGCGATATTGACCGAT
>JACFMY010000428.1:2937-5358 GCA_019455155.1 Caldilineaceae bacterium | reverse complement strand
TGCAGAAACGCACTTCGTGGTCATCCACGGCAAAGTGCACCACGCAGCGTCCCATTTCGAAGAGCTTATCGCGGGGGTCACGATCGCGCTGATATTGCTGGACCGCATCATCGACCGTCTGTTTAGTCAGGCTGTTCTTGAGTTCGAAGGTGATGACAGGCAAGCCATTGATGAAGATGCCAAGATCGAGAGCAAGTTGGGTCTCGTCGCGGCTGTAGCGAAGCTGGCGGGCGACGCTGAAACGGTTTGCGTTGTAGCGAACCTGTGCCTTGACATTACCAGGTGATGGCGTGCCGTAGAACAGGTCGATGTGGTGCGGGCCGTGCTTAATTCCGTGGCGCAAGATATCGATGGTGCCGCGCTTGCTGATCTCGCCCTGCAGCCGGGCCAGGAACTTACGCCGCGTTGGGCTATCCACGGTTAGGTCGAGCGTCTCCGCCACATCAGGTTGGGTGGCGAACAGAAATGCTGTGAGCTGGACCAGATCGACACAATACTCCCGGTCATAGTCGGCCGGGTCGCCAGGGAAATAACCAGCGCCACCGTACGGTGCGCCAGGCTCAGCCACAACCGCCGGTGCGCCGGCCGGGCGCGGCTCGCAATCGGTACCGGTAAGGGCCTGGCAGATCAGCCGCTCCAGCCCGGCTTCACTGGTATCGGTCTGCTTCATAAGTCGTCCTCCGCGGAGACGATCTCCAGCTCGTCTTCGTTGATACTGTCAGTGACGTCAGCAGCTTCAGCCTCGTCAATCAGCTCGGCATCGTCCTCGTGTTGCTCATCAGGCAGGTGTGCGGCAATCTCGCGCACATCGAGCTTGCCGGTGACTACGTCGCCGAAAAGTCGAGTGCGCAACTCTCTGATGAGGTCGATCTCGCGTCGTGTGTGGCTTATCATAAGTTCGGCGCTATGGACCTGCTCTATAACAGCATTGACCACCTGGTGCTGCTCACAAATCGGCGGAATCAGTACCTTAAAATGCCTGAGGTCCTCACACGTGAGAGCACCTTTAGTTCCTCCAGCACCGTCACTTAAGCGCCTCAATTCGGGATATGCCGCGTTAAGAAACATCACCAGGTAGTCTGGCGAGACATCGAGGGTCATCGGCGTAATGAATGCCAAGTGCTGATTAATCGTTGCTTTAACATCAAGTAATGCCGCTGTCCCACGCGTTTTGCCTTGCCCAGTGATTGCTACCAAAACACTTCCAGGACGCACAATTGGCAAGTGACATTCCGCTAGGGCCACTTCGGTTACATATTGGTCCGAGGCCATAATTCTCCCTTCATGGACGCTCGAACTGTTGAGCCACGGGAAGCTACCTCCAATCCAGTAGGCAGCATTTGCTCGAGACGGCGTAGAACCGTTGCCAACTTTCGCAATCTGACCAATTCGCCTGATCTCCCAGTGTGCAGGCACCTCGCCAAGCCATTCCACGCCGGAGTCCTTGTAAACAGGGTAAGGCTGGCCGGTGCGCACATCAATCTGGCCGGTGACAGCCTGGTGGATGAGGGCCTGCTTGTACTCCTCCAGCAGCTTAATGCGTCTCTGCCGAGCGCGGATCAGCCGGCGGATGCGACGGTCTGTCCAATCCAGGAAACGGACGATGGCGATTTGTTCGGCAACCGGAGGAAGGCCAGCTTGAAATCGCCCGATGAAGGATGCTGGTATCCGTTGTTGTCCGGCTGCGCCAGTCATAGCGTCTTCTCCACGCCTCCTAAACTCGGGCAGTGTAGTGATTCGATAGAGAAATCTGGAAGTGATCTTTCCCAGCGGTCGCAGCACATGAAACTCGGTAGAACCAAAGCCTATTTCTGTCACTAGATCAGTCAAACAGGCGCCCTTGCCATTCTCGAAACATGGGGTGATTTTGGCAACGATGACGTCTCCCCGCCGGAAATAAGTATAACCATGCCAAAGCTCGTTTACGGTTCGAATATCACTACAGTCACAGCGACCGTCCGTGCCAACCCGTTCCATTGGAAGGAAAACAGCGATTGCACCATCTCCAAAACTCTTCGCTTCGGATTTGCTGGGATTCAACCGAGCAACGTGCTGCAGCCTCATCACCTCCCAATGGGCCGGCACCTGACTTAGCCAATCCACGTTGGCGTGCCGGTAAACGGGGTAGGGTTTCAAGGTGTGAATCATATCCCGACGTCGCCATTCCCCATCTGTTTCTCAAATGCCTGACGCACCAATCCAATAACATAGGATAGATCCTCGAACCTACTTAAACCCACTTCTACGTCACCGTTACCCCATCGGCCAAGGTTTGTTACGTCCTTGCAAAGACCTCGCGGGTCCTGTATCTCGTGGAATCCCATATTAAGCGTGAGTCGTAGGCGGCTCTTCTGTGCCACTACGTCAACGAAGTTAGTCTCGGCCTTGTAGGCAATGTAAAATCTGAGGAACTCCTCAATC
>JACFMY010000428.1:0-2927 GCA_019455155.1 Caldilineaceae bacterium | reverse complement strand
TTACGAAATTCTTCGAAAAGCTCTCGCGTTGGCCCAGCAGAGAGATTCGGGTGGTCGTCGATGGAGTAGCCTGCCTCACGCGTGCTCCCGTGACGATATGGTTCGAGCACTGCCAATGGTGGTAGGCTCGGAGCAGGCCATACCTCGAGAGCAAGTTGCGCTAGTCGCTCAGCGCGGTTCTGTATAGCAACCTCGTTCCAAATATTGACTTCGGACAGCCCCTGATTTAGCCGCAGTGGACTATACCGGAAGCCGCCCTGCATATCACGCTTCTCTACGAATGGCCTGTCGCTGTACTCAGCGTTGTAGCCAGTCAGCGTCAAGTTACCGAGAGTGTGTAGATATGTTTCCTGGATATGCTGCCAGTTGGGGCCAAGGGCGTCACGCCACACCTTTGACAGGTTGGCATTCTGCGGCATGATATGCTCAATAGTGTATTCGTCTACTGGCACTTGTTCCTTCCGCCCGTGATTCTCCAGTCGCCGGAGCAAATAGGAGCGGCTGCGGAAACTGTACAGATCTCGCGTTTTGAGTTCGCGCATGAATTCGGCATTGCTGGGGAAGCGCCGATACGACGGCAGGAGGTGAATAAGTGCTTGAATACTCTCCAGGTAGTTGTCTTTCTTCAGAGATCGGCCAAAGGTGGCGAAAGTCTTGTTAAGCGAGTTGGTGGGGATCGCGCACACAGCCCTGCGAAAGACATAGGCCTCGACCAGACGCACTGCTCGTACGAAATCAGCTTTGGGAAGCACGCCCTGAACGTAGTCATGGTAGAGTTCTAATAGAAACGGGTAGGCTACGTCGACCTTGAGTTCGCGCAAGTCTCGGAATGCAGCAGCAAGATCCTTATCCTCTTCTCGGCCGAGTGCCATTGCGCAGTAGTAACCAGCAAAGGCATGGATGTCCGCCACCAGCGCATCGACCCCGATTTGGGCCACCTGCGGATTCCGCGCGTGGGCTTTGAAAGCCTCATAGACGCCACGAACATTGGGAATATCCCCGGTGTTAAGCGTCAGATAGTGGCGCATGAAACTGTCGAAGTGGCTACCATATGCCTCCTGACCGAACGCGACCTCCATGGGGCGCCAATGATCCTGATAGAGGGCGGTTTGGTGGGCAGGTTCTAGACCCATTAGGATAAAGTTACGTATCAAATCGGCTTGGGTAAGTTCGCGGCCTGTGGAGTTCATGCTCTCGAAAATGAGTTGAGGGTTGTCCTGATCACGGCTCAGTGCGATGTCGACGATTACCAGTTTCGCCAGTCCCGAACAGAGGGGAACAAGATCATCGCTGAGATCGGAAACCTGTCTGCTGAAGAAATCAAAATTCTTCATAATGCGCACGGAATCCTCTGCCGGCATCGGTTTCTGCTGTACTAGGGCAAGCAGACTTTCCCTGTCTGTTTGTGTGAGAAGTAGCTTGTAGTGGCGTAGGCCGTCCTCAAGGGGATTGAGCAAGTAATAGCTGCGGATCTTAGTTGCGGAGAACCCATCTACAGGTTCAGCATCGCCCAAATGGCGAGCAAGTGCTTCGAGCAATAGGGAAACCGTCGTTAGGCGTTGTTGGCCATCTATAACTAGCAGTGGTGATTGACTTGTGACTTGGTACAGGCCCTTTTCAATGTACACAATGGAACCCATGAAATGAGCCGCGATATTTTGGTCTGAACCTGTGCGAACGATATCCTCCCATAGTTGCCGACACTCTCGATCGGTCCATGAGTAAGTGCGCTGGTAGATAGGGACGATAAATTGGGGCGATTTTTTCAGGAATTCGAGTAACTTGGCCTCGGTGGCTTTCATGGCTCGCTTCTTCCCACGATCTCTGCTAGTAGCCCCTCAGCTTCTCGTTCCACGGCCAAGAGGTCAGCGCGAATAGCTTCCAGACTGCGGAGAGGCTTCGGCTTATAGAAATACCGATTGAAGTTGATTTCGTAGCCAACCTTGACTTCCTCAGGGTTGTACCACGCGTCGGAAGCATAGGGCAGCACCTCACGCTCAAGAAATGCCTCGACCCCGCCTACCTCAAGCATCGGCACCTGTTCGGTGCCGCGCAGATCGCCGTCCGGCTCATACTCGACCACGACCGGCTTGCCATTTATCATAGTTTCAAACAACCCGCGTAGTGGGTCGGCAGTCATGCTTTTGTTGTGAATCTTCTTGATTAAGGGCGGTGCATCCTCTGAACGATCAGCTGTATCCTTGAGTGTTTTAATTTCCTTAGCACTGTAGGCGCGCTGGGGGTCGATGCCTTCCAAGCGCAGCGGTCGCTCCACAATCACCTTCCAGTAACCGAACGCCGCATTGGGCAAAATCTTTGACTCGTTCGTTTCCTGGAATGCAAGGAAGGTGTCGCAGATGCGCTGGATGTCTTCATCCGACAGTGCACAGTTCTTCTTGCCCAGGTTCTTGCGCAGCGGCTGGTACCATTGCGTAGCATCGATCAGTTGTACCTTGCCCTTGCGATGTTCGGGCTTACGGTTGGTGAGGACCCAGATGTATGTGGCGATGCCAGTGTTATAGAACATATTGAGGGGCAGGGCGACGATGGCTTCGAGCCAGTCGTTTTCAATGATCCAGCGACGAATGTTGCTCTCGCCCTGGCCCGCGTCCCCAGTGAAAAGCGAGCTGCCGTTATGCACCTCAGCAATACGGCTGCCTAGCTTCGTATGCTGCTTCATCTTGCTCAGCATATTGGCCAGAAAGAGCAGCTGGCCATCACTGGAGCGAGTCAAGAGCGAAAGCTCCTCACCCCGGTGTTGCACGACAAAGCGCGGATCTTTCACACCGGATTTGCCACCCATGCGTTCCAAATCACTCTTCCAGCTCTTGCCGTAGGGTGGGTTGCTGAGCATGAAGTCAAACTCGCGCGACGGAAAGGCGTCGTTTGACAGCGTGGAATGCTCCGGCCCGCCGACAATGTTGTCC
>JACFMY010000427.1:3609-5374 GCA_019455155.1 Caldilineaceae bacterium | reverse complement strand
GCTTTGTGGTGGAGACCATCCAGAGCGGCTTCACCCTGCCCACGGACTTTGCCTTTGCCCGCGACGGCCGCATCTTCGTGGCGGAAAAGGCAGGCCGCGTTTGGGTCGTCCAGAACGGGCAACGGCTGCGCACGCCTTTCATCGATCTGAGCAACGAGGTGAACAGCATGTTCGACCGCGGGCTGCTGGGGCTAGCGCTGCATCCAGACTTCCCGGCCACGCCTTACCTTTACCTCGCCTACACCTATGAGCCGCCCGAAGCGGCAGGCTACAGCCAGGAAGGCTCGCGCACCGCCCGTATCGTGCGCGTCACCGCCGCGGGCAACGTCGCCGCGGCCGGCAGCGCGGTGGTGCTCGCTGGCGCAGAGGGTGGCTTTGCGGCCATTGGGAACCCCGATAAACATGACACCAGGCCCTGGAGCTGTGAGGACCCCGACCGTACGCCCTACCCCGACTGCCTGCCCGCGGACGGCATGGCCCACACCATCGGCGCGCTGGTCTTTGGGCCGGACGGCGCCCTCTATGCGGCCAACGGCGATGGCATCGTGGACTTTTCGGGCAGCATGCGCGCCCAGACCCTGGAAAGCCTTGCGGGCAAAATCCTGCGCATCGATCCGCTGATTGGCGATGGCTATGCGAACAACCCCTTCTACGACGGGGACCCGAGCGCCAATCGCTCCAAAGTCTTTGTCTACGGCATGCGCAACCCCTTCCGCTTTGCTTTCCACCCCGTTACCGGCCGGCTCCTCGTCGCCGATGTGGGCAACAATGGCTGGGAAGAGATCACCCTCGCCGCGGCGGGCGATAACCTGGGCTGGCCCTGTTTCGAAGGACCCGAAGCGACTGGCATCTCGCCCACCTGCGGCGGGCTGTACACCGGCAAGGCAAATGTCAAGCCGCTCTACGCCTATCCGCACGGGAATGGCCGCGGCGCCGTGATCGGCGGCGCGTTCTACACCGGCGCCACCTTTCCCGCCCGGTACCACAATGCCTTCTTCTACGGTGACTTCAACGCCAGCACCATCGACTACCTGGTCGTGGACGCCAACGGGACCGCCACCTCAGCGACCTTTGCCGAGCACGCGGTGGCGCCGGTCCAGATGCGCGTGGGCGCCGATGGCAGCCTCTACGTACTCCTCATTGCATCGGGTGCGCTCGTGCGCATCCGCTATGCCGGCGGCGCGAGCCGAGAGCCCGCGAACGCCCCGGCAGTAGCTGCTGCCAGCCCCAGCGAAACTGCGCCCACCGTCACCATCGACAGCCCTGACGCCGGCGCCCGCTATCGCCTGGGCGATCAGGTCACGCTGGCGGGCAGCGCGGTGGATGCCGGCGGGGCGGCTGTCCCACCCGATGGGCTGCGCTGGGAAGCTGTGCTGCACCACAACGACCACGTCCACTACGATACCTATCACCACGCCGGACCCACCGGCACTTTTACCTATGACGATCACGGGGACAACAGCTATGTGGAGCTCTGCCTGATCGCCAAGGCAACCGCAGGCGGCGAGGAAGGCCGCGCCTGCCGCGACCTGTATGCCCAGGAGACCACAGTGACCCTGGAAAGCGATCCCCCTGGCCTACCCATCAGCTATGAAGGTGCGGTGCGCCCAGCGCCGTACCAGGTGGTCACCTACGCCGGCGCGCGGCGCACGGTGGCGGTCGTACCCGGCGCCGGTTCGGGCCTGACCTTTGCTGGGTGGAGTGACGGCGTCCAGGAGCTGAGCCGTAGCCTCGAGGTGGGAGATAGCCCGATGACCCTGGTGGC
>JACFMY010000427.1:0-3599 GCA_019455155.1 Caldilineaceae bacterium | reverse complement strand
CGGTTCAATGGGGCTGAAAACGTGGACGCAGCGGAGCAAGCAGCGGCGCCGGATGAGCTGGGCGAGGGCGAGACGGAGGCGAGCGCGTCCGCCGCGGCAGAAGCCAGCCAAGTCCCCGAGGACCGCGCGGAGAGCGCGGGGCCAGCGTCTGCCGTCCCGCCCGCGAACAGCTCGACGGGCCATATCCTGCGTGAGTACTGGACCGGTATTGGCGGCAAGGAGGTGGCGGACCTGGTAAAGAGCGAGGCCTACCAGGGTGCGCCGGCCGGTTATGAGCTGTTGCCCCGGCTCGAGGCGCCCAACCTCTTTGCCAACGACTTCGGCGAGCGCATCCGCGGCTACATCGTGCCGCCGGTCACAGGCGTCTACACCTTCTGGATCGCGGCTGACGACAGCGCGGAGCTGTGGTTGAGCGTCGACACGTCGCCGGCCAGGGCACGTCTCATTGCGAGCGTCCCCGCCTGGACGAGCATCCGCCAGTGGGACAAATACGCAGAGCAGCAATCTTTCCCCATTCGCCTGGAGGCGGGCCGCTCCTACTACATCGAAGTATTGCACAAGGAAGCCGACCAAAAGGACAACCTGGCCGTGGCGTGGGAGATCCCTGGACAGGTACGTGCGGTGATTGACGGGGCGTATCTAGCCCCCATAGGGGACTGATCGACATTGTTACAAAATCATTGATATTCCTTATGGAGTGACCCAATGAGTGAAAAGAGCGGGAAAGCCGTCACGATCTGGCTGTTGGTCGTGGCCGTATTGATTGCGGTGATGGTCGTCGTGGGTGGGTACGTGCGGCTCACGCGGTCAGGACTGTCGATTGTCGAGTGGAATCCGGTGACTGGCGTGGTGCCCCCGCTGAGCGAGGCAGCCTGGCAGCAGGAGTTTGCCAAGTACCAGCAGACGCCGGAATTCAAGATGGTCAACCGCGATATGACGCTGGATGGCTACCAGCGCATCTACTACCTGGAGTGGGCGCATCGCCTGATTGCCCGCCTCGCCGGCCTGATCGTGGTCCTGCCGCTTGCCTTTTTCCTGTGGAAGCGAACGATTCCGTGGCGCGCTTCGGTCCCCTACCTGCTCGTTGCCGCCCTGTTCGGATTACAGGGGTACCTGGGTTGGTACATGGTCTCCAGCGGTCTGGTGGCCGCGCCGCAGGTAAGCCACTTTCGTCTGACCATCCACCTGCTGGCCGCATTGCTGCTGTTGGCCATGACGCTCTGGTTGGCGTTCAACCGCCTGTATGGCCAATCGGGCGTCAACTGGCGGCACTGGTCCGGCATTGGGCTGCTCACGCTTGCCATAATCGTGGTTCAGATCGCCTACGGCGGGTTGGTGGCGGGCCTGAAGGCCGGCCATATCTCCAACACCTGGCCGTTAATGTTCGGCGTCCTGGCGCCGGCTGGCATGCTGGAGGTAATGGATTCGTGGCTGTTGAGCATCGTGGCCGCCTCGGTCACCGTGCACTTCATCCATCGCTGGCTGGCCTTTGTGGTGCTGGCGGCCGCGCTGTGGCTCCTTTTCCGCCAACCCGCTGGCAAAAGCGCCGCGTCCAGACAGGTCCGTACCGGCGCCGCGTGGTTGGTGGCCGTCGTCCTGTTGCAGATTCTACTCGGCATCGGCGTGATTCTGTTCGGTGTACCCATCTGGCTGGCGCTGCTGCACCAGGCTACAGCGATGGTTCTGTTTGCCGTGGCCATCCACCTCAATCATCGCCTGGCGCACGCTTTGTGACCCACTAGACTCACAAGTGGGCTAGCCCGCCTGGCAAGGTGGCTCTCGTAGCCCGCGTGGGCGAACGATGACTGGACGAAAGCCGCCTACGGTTGCCGACGCGTGTTGGACGCGTGCGCCAGGGGACCCAATAACGGGGTGAGATCGTTAAGATCGCCGGGAATGTGGTAGGGGCGAAAGATTTTTCGCCCCGGCCGCGGATCTGTATCATAATGGTCGCTGTTGCGGATACAGAATGGGTCTGTAGACGGTTGCGGGCACGCGTATGGTCGATAAAACCCCAGCACGCATCAGCGAGGTTCTCGACAACCTCTACAATACAGAGTCGCGCCGCATTCTGGCTACGCTGATTCGTCTGCTTGGCGACTTCGACATTGCCGAGGACGCGCTCCACGACGCCTTCGCCACGGCCACAATCCCCGCGCGTGGCTGATCTCCACCGGCCGCTTCAAAGCGATTGACGGAATGCGTCGCCGGGCCAGATTCGATGCCCTGTTGGGCCAGCTTGCAGACCAGCTGGAAAGCGAGCCTCCCGATCCCATGGAAAAGATCGACGAGGCAGTTGAGGACGACCAGTTACGCCTCATATTTACTTGCTGCCATCCTGCGCTGTCACCAGAGGCCCGCATAGCCTTGACGCTGCGCGAGATCTGTGGCCTCACCACTGAAGAGATCGCGCGCGCCTTTCTGACCTCTCCGCCGACGCTGGCCCAACGCATCGTCCGTGCCAAGGCGAAGATCCGCGACGCGCAAATTCCTTACGAGGTTCCAGATCAGTCAGAGTTGCCGGCGCGCCTGGACGCGGTGCTGCATGTGATCTATCTCGTCTTCAATGAGGGCTACTCCGCAACCGGCGGAGAATCCCTCACCCGTCCCGATCTCTCCGGAGAGGCCATACGTCTGTGCCGCCTCCTGAGGCAGTTGCTGCCAGAGCCAGAGGTCCTGGGGCTGTTAGCGCTAATGCTGCTCCACGAATCGCGGCGGGCAGCCCGTACGACGGCCGGCGGCGATCTGATCTTGCTCGAAGATCAGGATCGCTCGCTTTGGAATAAGGGTCAGATCAGGGAAGGAATCTCGCTGGTAGAAGAGGCGCTTGCGTCAAGCCGGATCGGGCCCTATACACTCCAGGCTGCCATTGCCGCCGTGCACGCCGAAGCGCCCACTGCCCGCGCAACGGACTGGGCCCAGATCGTTGCGCTCTACGATCTGTTGCTGCGCGCCGAACCGTCCCCGGTGATCGAGTTGAACCGTGCGGTAGCAATTGCCATGCGCGACGAGCCCCAGGCAGGCCTGGATCTTATCGACGCCATCATCGCGCGCGGGGACCTGGCCGACTATCTGCCCGCGCATGCGGCCCGCGCAGAGCTGTGTCGCCGCCTGGGCAAGACAGCGGAAGCAAAAGCTGCGTACGCACGCGCGCTCGCCCTCTGCCAACAGGGACCGGAGCGGAGGTTCCTGGAGCGCCAGTTGCATAGTTTGCCGTAACCATCGCCGTATCCCCTTGTCGATTCTCGCTCTCGCCGTTCGACTATTCATTGAACCCGGAAATCGAACGCAAAGTTCTGCCGGAACGGGTCACAACGATGTCGATTTTTGGTTCCGCCAATCGACTAAGTGTTGTAGCAGCAAATCAAGCATAAGCCATGCAGAAGGAGACACAACCATGCGTTTCATGATGTTCATGATTCCCAAAGTCTACCAGGGTGAGGAAGGCAAGAACGCCAGCACGGATTTCGCCCCACCTGTCGAAGCGGTCGAAAGGATGACGAAATATAATGAGGAGTTGGCCAGGTCCGGCGCGCTCGTTTCTGCCGAAGGCCTTCATCCACCCGTGGACGCGGTACAGGTTTCGTTCAAGCACGGCA
>JACFMY010000426.1 GCA_019455155.1 Caldilineaceae bacterium | reverse complement strand
GGCGTCTATATCACCCATATCCGGTCTGAGGCAGAGCGGCTGGTCGAGGCCATGGAAGAAGCCATCGAGATTGGCCGGCGCGCCAACGTGGCGGTGGAGGTCTACCATCTCAAGGCCGCGGGCAAGCCCAACTGGCCGCTCATGGAGCCTGCGATTGCCCGCATTGAACAAGCACGCGCCCAGGGCATCGACATCACAGCCGACATGTATCCCTATGCCGCGTCCGGCACTGGCTTGACCGCAGTGGTGCCGCCATGGGCTCAGGCCGACGACAAGCTCTTCGAAAATCTGCGCGATCCCGAGATGCGCGCCCGGATCAAACAGGAGATGTTGGAGCCGTCAGGTGATTGGGAGGCCATGGGCAGTCGCGACCCGTCGAGTGTGATGCCCATCGGCTTTCAGAAGGAAGAGAACAAGCAATATGTGGGCCAACGGCTGACGGAAATCGCTGCGGCCCGCGGCCAGGACTGGGTAGACACGGTCTTCGACCTTTTGCTTTCCGAAGAGCAGCGCATCGGTACCATCTACTTCTCCATGAGCGAGGCAAATGTGCGTCACCAGCTACAGCTGCCATGGATCAAGATCTCGACGGATGCCGGCGGCTACGACCCCGAATGGGCCCTACCGTTGGGTCCCGTTCATCCCCGCTCCTATGGCACCTATACCCGCGTGCTCGGGAAGTATGTGCGGGAGGAAAAGGTACTCACGCTGGAGGATGCCATTCGTAAAATGACCTGGTCGGTGGCCGCCCGCTTGGGGCTGCGCGACCGCGGTCTGCTCAAAGAAGGCACCTACGCCGATGTCGTGCTCTTCGACCCAGCCACCGTTGCCGACCGCGCCACCTTCGAAGAACCCCACCAGCTCTCCACGGGCGTGCGTGACGTGTGGGTAAATGGCGTGCGTGTCCTGGAAAACGGCGAGCATCCGGGCGCAAACCCGGCCCGCTTTGTAGCCGGCCCCGGACGGCGTAAATCTTGACACCTCCCCCCGGTGCCGGCGCTATAATCGCTGCCGCCGGCACGGGGCCCATATGCTGAACGGTTTACATGCCTCTATGGACCTGCTATAATCCAGGACGCAGCAGCCCGTTACGACAGATTACGACAGAGTGTGCTAGCTGCGCCTTTTAAGCGCGTCCGGTGCTCGCTAGATAGCATACGCGGCAGGCCGGCGCGCCGGCAGTGAGCCGCGTCCACTTCCAACTATGCTGTTCCGAACTTTGCGCGACTTCGAGATCACCATTACCCGGCTCGATCAAGGCTTCGCAGCCAGCATGCGCACGCCGGACGGACGGCGCGTGCGCACAACCTTCAGCTATCCTTTCAAAGAGTACGAGCTCGAGCTATATATTGCCAACCTTACCAGAGGACCGCAGCCAACGCGGCGCTCCGCCGCGACGCCCGACGTAGCGGCACGCCAGGTGGGCGAGGCGCTCTTTGCTACGCTCTTTGCCGGCGAAGCGCTGGAACGGCTCAACAGCACCCTCGACAAAGCCAGCGACCAGCAAGAAGGCATTCGCATTCGCATCGACATTACCGGCGCGCCTGAACTGGCAGGGCTGCCGTGGGAATATCTGTACCATCCACGAGGCTTCTTTCTTTCCCTGGATCCAAACCTGAGTATGGTACGGTATGTCCAGGTTCAGGAGCCGGTGCGCAGTCTCCAGGTCGAGCTGCCCTTGCGAATCCTGGCCGTGGCCTGTAGCCCCAAGGATCTGGAGGCGCTCGACACGGCGGCTGAGCGCCAGCAGCTGGAACAAAGTGTGCGCAAGCTGCTCGACGCAAAGATGGTTGAGATCGACTGGGCGCAGGAGAATTCATTCGCGGCCGTGACCTCCATGCTGGACCGGAGGGATTACCATATCTTCCACTTCATGGGCCATGGAGCCGTCCTGGATGACGAACAAGGGTCCCAAGGCTATCTCATGTTCGAAGACGCCGAGCATGGGGCGGTACCCGTCAGCGCGGAACGCCTGGGCCAGGCTTTCCGGCGCACGGTGCGGCTGGCGCTTATCAACGCCTGTGAGGGAGCCATTGGAGACATGGCGAATCCGGCGAACGGTGTCGCCACCAGCTTGCTCCAGCAGGGTGTCCCCGCGGTGGTGGCTATGCAATTCACCATCTCGGATCACATCGCCGTCCAGTTTGCCAGTGATTTCTACAGCGCAATTGCCGTGGGCCTGCCAGTAGACGCGGCCGTTACCAGCGCACGACGCAATGTTTGGGCTGGATTCGACGATAGCGCCGAATGGGCCACGCCCGTCCTCTTCATGCGCTCACCCGACGGCCAGATCTTCGACCTGGGTCAGGTCCAGGCCCGCGATACTAAAACAGCCCAGCTCCAGCAAGAGGTCTATTCCTCCACCGTGGAGAACCTCGATCTGGATCTGGCCCAACTGAAAAGCATCATCGCCAAAGGCTCGCGCAACCTCATGGAACGGTTGTCGCCGCTCATTGAACGAGTCGCCCGGAGCAGCGCGTCTGGAGGCGCTGCGGTGGATGAAGTCGAAGAAATGTATCTCCAGGCCTCCACGGCCATGCAGCAGGAGCGTTGGGCCGAAGCCGACCGGCTATTCGACCGGATCAACAAGCGTGCACCGGGCTACAAGGATATCGTCACCCTATGGCAGCGCAGCAAAGTGGAAAAGCGGCTGACCGACATCTACGGCCGGATGGTCAGCTGCGCGGCCAAAGCACAGTGGCACGATGTGTTGCGATCGGGCGAGGCAATTTTGCGCGAAGCGCCGAATTACAAGAATGCGCTGGAGATATACAACCAGGCAAGGCGAGTTCTTGGGTTGCCGCCGCGTCCGGCGGTGCTGCCTAGCGGCGCGCCGTCCGCGCCGGCGCCAAGCCGCCCGCCCTCGCTGCCAACCAGCACACAGGGGCCAGAAACGCGTCCCCCGGATCTGCCAGAGAGCCGATCGCCTACCACCAAATCCAACAAACCTTCCAATCTGCCCGGCGAATAGTTGGCCAGAGCGGAGCCACCGTGTCGAGCGTCCGCTGTACTGTGTACAGGACGCATATCAAGCGTACTCTTCGCAACCGAAAGGACGTCATCCATGAACTTTGGCGAGGTCGATCGGCGTTACGCCGAGCTCAAACAACAATTTCAGGCCGGCACGCTCAGCGCCGAACAGTTCGACGAGGAGCTCAAGGCCTTGATGGTCCAGGATGACCAGGGTCGCTGGTGGGCGAAGGCGCGTGAAAGCGGCGCCTGGAACTACTATGACGCCGCGAGCGGTAACTGGATGCCGGCAAACCCACCCACCGCCCAGGCCCCGCAAGCTCCCCAAACGCCGCCCATGCCACCGCCGCAAAACCCCGCGGGCGGCTATGCCGCCGCTCCTGCACCCGGCGGCTACGCCGTTTCTGGTATGGCTGGGCAGCCTGAGCTCTCATCCGGCCTCAAGATTGTCTTCTATATACTTTCGTTCCTTGTGCCAATCGTCGGCATCGTACTCTTCTTCGTATATCGCAGCAAGCCGATCCAGGAAGATCGCTCGGCAGCCAACTTATTCCTCATCCTGGGCCTCGTGTCCTTCGGTCTCAGCTGTTTCTGCTACATCATGGCAATCGCTGCGTCCGGCGCTGGCTCATTTTGAGCGGTCCACACATTTGTCCGAAGAACCGGGCGCAAAAAGCAATGCGCCCGGCCCTTCTGTAAGAGTGCCAGCCAGTGTCTGCTTTCGACATGCGCGCAGCCTGGAACCGGCTCAGCGCCGCCTACCAGGGAAGGCACGACCTTCCTACCGACAGCGCCCATTACGGCCCCTGGGCGCCGCCAGAGAACGAGCTGCGTATCCTGGGTGATGTGCAGGGTTTGCACATTCTGGAGCTAGGCTGCGGCGGCGGCCAGTGCACCATCGCCTTCGCCAAACAGGGCGCTCACGCCGCCGGCATCGACCTCAGTGACGCCCAGCTCGACTATGCGCGGCGGTTAGCCAAAGCAGAACAGGTCGAGGTCGATTTCTTCCAGGGGACGGCTGAGGATCTGAGTGCCTTTGCTACCGCCGCGTGGGATGTCGTGTTTAGCACCTATGCGTTTCACTATGTGGAGAACATTGGGCGCTGTCTGGGCGAGTGTGCTCGCGTGCTCCGCCCAGGGGGCCGGCTCGTCTTTAGTCTGGATCATCCTTTCCGCGATTGTTTTCTGGACGAAGAAGAGGACGAGGTCACTATCTATCCCGCGCGCAGCTACTTCGACGACCGGCCTGTGCAGTGGGTCTTTGACACCACGGGCGTGCGCCTGCAGTCCTACCACCACACCATCGCACAATGGCTTGAGCTGCTGTCAAACGCCGGCTTTCGTCTGGCGCGCCTGCTAGAACCCTGTCCCCCCAAAGAGGTGCTTGACGCGATCTGGCCGGAGGACGATCCCCTTTCTCCCCTGCGCCATGTGCCACTGACCATCATCTTTGTGGCGGAAAAGACGTGATTCGGGCATAATCGGGCTATGGATCGCTTGACGTTGCCCACTGCTACCCGCATCGCGGCTATCGAGATCGACAACTATCGCACCAAAACGTTTGTGCTCGACGCGCGCCTGGACGCCTTGCCCGGCCAATTCGTGATGGCGTGGCTGCCCCGTTTTGATGAGAAACCCTTTTCGCTGGTAAGCGCCGACCCCGTGACGCTCATGATTACGGCGGTGGGACCCTTTACCACCCTTGTGCATCAGCTGGCGGTGGGCGATCGTCTCTGGATTCGGGGTCCCTTTGGCCGCGGCTTCGATGTCGCCTCGGACCAGCAGCGCCAGGCGCTGGTTGGCGGTGGCTATGGGGTCGCCCCGCTCTATTGGCTGGCCCAGCAGCAGGCGGCAAAGGCCGCCGCGATTCACGTAGTCATTGGCGCCCGCACGAAGCGAGATGTGCTGTACGCGGAGCGCTTTGCGCGACAAGTCCCCCCTGTCACCTTGCACATCACCACTGAAGATGGCACTGCAGGCACACGCGGCGTGGTCACAGATGCGCTGGAACCATTGCTGGCCAGCAGACAAATTGATGGCGTCTACGCCTGTGGTCCCCACGGTATGCTCGCCGCGCTGGAACGGCTGGGAACAGAACACGGCGTTCCGTGCCAGCTGAGTTGGGAGGCGTACATGCGCTGCGCCATTGGCATCTGCGGCGCCTGTGAACATGAGGGCCACGTGCTCTGCATGGACGGGCCCGTGCTGCGGACGCTGCAGGGTATGGTAGCGCCGGCATAGAGACCGTGTGGACCACAATGCATTGTGACTGCAGGCTCTTTGCCCTGTTCCAATTCGACGTTCTACAGGACCGTGACCGAAGATTATGTCATTCTATCGCGAACTCAAATCTCTGCTTGACCAGGGCCACACCGTGGCCGTAGCGACCATTACCCAAACCAAGGGTTCGGTCCCCCGTGA
>JACFMY010000425.1 GCA_019455155.1 Caldilineaceae bacterium | reverse complement strand
ATGCAGACCGGACCAATGGAATCGCCCCTTGAAGCCATAAAGAGCCGCGAGCGGGAGCTTGCGCGACGGCTAGATGCAATACGCCAGCAGGCCGATGCGGCCCGCGCCGACGCGCGCGCGGAGGCGGACCGGCGGCGGCGGGCGGCCCGCGACGAAGGAGTCGCCACGGCCCAGGCCCGGCTGAAGGCGGCCATCGCGGCGGCGGAAGAGCAGGCGCAGGCTATCCGCGACCAGGCAAAAGAGTCTGCGACAGAGCTCTGGCAGCTGAGGGAGGAGCGCATCGGTCGCGTAGCCAGCATTGTGGTCAGATGGGTGCTCCCTGTGCGCGAGCGGTCGCCCGGAGGGGAGGAGACAGCGGCGCCGGTCTTACCCCGCTCCTCTATGAAAGGTTCCGAGTAGCGGTGGTGGTATGGGCTTGCATCGTCTGAACCGGTGACCGATCTACGGACGTACGTGTGCTGAGCCGGGTGATGGGAATGGAGCAGAAGCTGCATGCAAGTTCCAATGTCGAAGGTCCAAGTCATCAGCACACATCGCCAGCTTGAAGCCACCTTGGCAGCGCTGCAACGTCTGGGCGTGGTGCAGTTGGAAGATGCCATGGTCACTGCCCAGGGGCTTGGACGCCTGCCGCGCGATATCCAAGTTGAAAATCAGCGTGAGCTACTGAGCTATCTGTTGGTGCGCCTCGATTCGGTGCTGGCCGCGCTGGCGCCACGACCAAAGAGCGCAGCGGCCACGGGCGTGCCCGAAGCTGGCCGGTCGTTCGAAGCCGTGGTCGCCGAAATACGCACAGGCCTGGATACGGTGGCGGCGGAAGTTCAGACGCTGACGCAGCGCCGGGAACAGCTGATCGCTGAACAGCAGTCTCTGCCGCGCTACGCCGTGACCATCCGCCGCCTCATGCCGCTGGCGGCGGAGATCCCGCAACTGGATCGCTGCGAAACTGTGGCGCTGCTCATCGATCGTCATTTCGAACATGTACTAGATACGCTGCGCGTCGAGCTGGTCACCCTGACCGAGCAGCAGATTGAAATCATCTCCCGGCATGTTGACGACCAGACCATTGGTGCAATCCTCGTTTTCCCCAAGCAATATTCCGCCAGCGTAAACGAGCTGTTGGGCCATGAGCACATCAACCAGATCCGGCTGCCGGCGGAGCTGGTCGACGTCTCCCTTGACCGGACACTCTCGGCGCTGCAGGATCGCCTGGAAGCCATTGCCAGCGAGATCAACGAGATTCAGGCCGCGCTGCGGCGCGTGGCGGTAATCTGGTACAGCAGGCTCGTGGTGTGGCGCGCGATCGTACAGGATCGGGTCTCGGCGCTCAACGCGCGCGCGTTTTTGGCCGCCACCGATCATACATTTGTGATAACGGGCTGGATCGCGCAACAAGATGTGCCCTTGTTGCAGCGTACATTGGGGGATCAGATCGGCAATGAGGTGATTGTCTCTGAGCTGCCGGTGCTGGCGGCAGAGCGCGAACAGGTGCCTGTGATCCTGCAAAATCCTGCCGTGGTGCGGCCCTTCGAGACGCTGATCCGCCTCATGGCAATGCCCCGCTATGCCACAGTCGATCCCTCTGCGCTCATGGCGCTCTTTATGCCCCTGATGTTTGGCATGATTCTGGGGGACATCGCCTATGGCGTCGCGGTCTTCGCCATCGCGTTCTGGCTACAGCGTCGCTACCGGGGCACCGTGCGCGATCTGGGCAGGGTGCTGATGATGGGCGCGGTCTGGTCCATCGTGTTCGGCTTCCTCTACGGGGAGTTTCTGGGCACGCTGGGCGAAGCCCTGGGCCTACATCCCATCTTCAACCGGGCCGAGGCCTTTGTGCCGCTCTTCGCGACGGCCATCGCCGTTGGGGTGATCCAGATCGTGCTGGGGCTGCTGCTTGGGCTATGGAGAGCGATCTGTGACCGTCATCTGGGGCACCTTAGTGAGAAGGCTGGCACGCTGGTGAGCATCATTGCCCTCTTTGCGCTGGTAGCGGTTGTCGCGGGCCTGTTGCCGGACAGCTTCTATACACCCACGCTTGTCATCATGCTGGTGGGTGTCGTGCTGCTGAGCATACCCAGGGGGCTGATCGGCGTGCTCCTGGGACCGCTGGAATTCTTGGGCACGTTGGGCAACATGCTTTCGTATCTGCGTATCGCTGCAGTGGGCCTTGCCTCCGTCTATCTGGCCGAGGTGGCCAACGAGATGGCCGGCCTGAGTGGCAATCTGGTGCTCGGCGTCATTGTCGCCAGCCTTTTTCATGTTCTCAACGTTGCCTTGGGCATCGTGAGCCCGACCATTCAGGCATTGAGGCTCCACTATGTGGAGTTCTTTGGCAAGTTCTTCGAAGGGGGCGGAAAACCCTTCCATCCATTCAAACAGGCAGATTACACAGGACGGGATGCATAAACGAAAGGAAGGCTGTTCATGGAACTTGGGCTGATCGCCATTGGCGCAGGCTTGGCGGTGGGGCTGGCCGCGGCGGCTACCGGCTATGCCCAGAGCAAGATCGGATCGGCTGGGGCGGGTGCACTGGCTGAGCGACCGGAGCTGTTCGGAAACATCCTGGTGTTGCTGGCGCTGCCGGAGACGATGGTCATTCTCGGCTTTGCCATTGCGGCGATGATGATTCTCTTGCTGAGGGGCTAATGCCTTTAGAGCACATCCTCGCGGTGCTGGAAGAAGAATTCGAAGCACAGGCGAAGGCTGTGGAAGCCGAGGCCGCGGCCGAGGTTGAGCAGCTGCTGCAACAAGCTGAGGCAGATGCCGACCGCATCCGGCAACAGCAGCTAGACGCCATCCAGCCCCGTATTCAGGCGGAACAAAGCCGGCGCATCAATGCGGCGCGCATGGACGCACAGCGTACCTTGCTGGAGATGAAAAGCGCGCTGGTCGAAGCGGTCTTCGACGCTGCGCGCGGCCAGTTGAAGCAGGCGCGCCCGCGGCCTCACTATGGCGAGGTGCTGTCCGTCCTGGTCGAAGAGGTCCTGGCTGAACTGGGAACGCCAGCCCGGCTGGAAATTGATAAGCGGGATCTGGCGTTGGTGGTCCGGCTGGTGGACGGACGCAATGACGATATCGTGGTGGAGAACGCTTTCGAGACGTGGGGCGGCGTCATTGGCCATAGCCTGGATGGCCTGATTACCGTCGATAACACGCTTGAGGCGCGGTTTGCCAGAGTACAGGAACAGTTTCGCGGCGAAATCGTTGCCCTGCTGGAGGACGAGGCGCTCCATGGCGGATGATTACGGATACGCCAATGCGCGGCTGCGCGCCATGTGGGGCCGCCTGCTCACCACGGCTGACTACGAGCGTCTGTTGGCCCGAGAAAACGTGGAAGCAGTCATTGCTGTACTCTCGACCACGGAGTACAAGGAAGATGTCGAGTCGGCTGTGTTACACGCCACCGGCGTACAGTGCGTGGCCGCGGCCCTGCGGCTCAATACCGCGCGTACCTTTCAGAAGGTGCGTGGCTTTTTCGATGCGGCCGAGCAGCAACGGCTGATCCAGATCTTGCTCAGCCGCTGGGACTTGTTCAACCTCAAGACCGTGATTCGAGGCCAGATCGCCCAGATTCCCGCTGCCGATGTGCTGGAGAGCGTTGTACCGGCGGGCCAACTGGATATGCTTGCGCTGGAGACGCTGGCGAAGCAGCCCGGCCTGCAGGCTATGGCGGGGCTGATGCTCACCCAGCAACTGCCCTATGCCCATCCGCTGGCAATCGCCCTGCATAGCTATCGTGGCCGCGAGGATCTGGCCGCGCTCGAGCTGGCCCTCACGCGCTATCACTACGCATCCATCCTGGAAGCGTTGGAGGGCGGTTCCCAGCACGCTGATCTGGTACGCCTAATGGTCGATGCAGAGATCGATACGCTGAATCTCTCCGTCTATTTGCGCCTCTGGCGCGAGAGCCAACGCACGCTGGAACAGATGGCTGACTCCAAAAGCTGGCTGATCGCGGGTGGCACAGTGGGCGAGCGGCGCTGGAAACGGCTCCTGGTCGCCGACAGCGTGGATACGATTGTCAAAACGCTTCAGGCCACAGCCTATGGCCGCATTGTTGACAGCGGCCTGCGCAACGGCGCGACGGATATCTACCGGCTGCTGGAACGCCACCTGACGACACAAGGCGTAAACATGTGGTACGGCGATCCGTTGAGCATCTCTATGGCTATCGGCTATATGTGGGCCAAGGTCAGCGAGGTGACGAATCTGCGGCTTATCGCCTATGCCGTGGCCGGCGAGCTGGCGCGCGAGATCGTGCGCATGGAGTGGAACGCATGGCGCAACTGATTGTGATTACCCACCCCGATCTGGCGGCGGGCTTCCGATTGGCCGGCGTCGAGACGTACAGCGCTTCCTCGCCTGAGGAAGCGCAGCGCCAGCTACAGGCGTTGTTGGACGATGAAGAGGCGGGCCTCATCGCGATGGACCAGGGCTTCCTGGAGGCGCTCGACAGCCAGACGCAGCGGCGTATCGAACGCATCTACCGGCCCGTTGTCATTGGCATTCCCATGGGCAAGGCTGGCGGCGATGCTGCCGCGCGGCGGCTGCAACTGGCCGAGTTGATTCGCCGTGCCATTGGGGTCCGTATCTCATTCAGAGGGGGCGAAGAGTGAGCGGCAACATCGTGCGGATCGCCGGGCCTGTTGTGACTGTGGCCGATCTGCCTGCCGCGCGCATGTATGATGTTGTGCAGGTGGGCCACCAACGCCTGGTAGGCGAGGCCATCCGCCTGGGCAGCGACACAGCCACAGTACAGGTCTATGAAGACACCAACGGCCTGCGCGTGGGCGATCCGGTGACCAGCCTTGGGCACCCGCTCATTGCGGAGCTCGGTCCCGGGCTGCTGGGCGGCATCTTCGATGGCCTGCAGCGCCCACTGCCCCTGATCTACGAACAGCAGGGAGCGTGGCTGGCGCGGGGTCTCTCTGCCCCGGCGCTCTCCCGTGCGCAGCGCTGGTCCTTTCATCCTCGGGCCCAGGTAGGCCAGGAGGTCCACGCGGGAGATCTGTTGGGCACAGTCCAGGAAACAGCTGCATTTGAGCACCGGATCCTGGTGCCGCCTCACGTTGCCGGCACGGTGACCGCGATCGAGGCCGGCGACTTTACGGTGGAGTCACCCGTGGCCCAGATCAAGGATGATCACGGAACCGATCATACGGTGACGCTGGTGCAGCGCTGGCCGGTGCGCCAGCCGCGGCCCTATCGCGCCAAGCTGGAGCCGGCCATTCCGCTCATTACCGGCCAGCGAGTCATCGACGCGTTCTTTCCCATCGTGCGCGGGGGAACGGCCATCATTCCGGGCGGCTTTGGCACCGGCAAGACTGTGATGGAGCAGTCGTTGGCCAAATGGATCGACGCGGACATCGTGATCTACATCGGCTGTGGCGAGCGC
>JACFMY010000424.1 GCA_019455155.1 Caldilineaceae bacterium | reverse complement strand
CGGCGAGCACGCCGCGCGCTTTGCAGATCCCAGGCTGGGTCGCATCGGTGTACTCCAGGGCACGAAGAGCTTTGTGCTCCAGGACGACGATGGGCAGATCGCGCTCACCCACAGCATCAGCGCCGGCCTCGATTATGCCAGCGTGGGGCCGGAGCACGCGTGGCTGCGCGACCTGGGCCGCACGGAATACACCTTTGCCACGGATGATGAGGCGATGGAAGGGGTGAGGCTGCTCAGCCGCTTGGAAGGCATCATTCCTGCCCTGGAGAGCGCCCACGCGGTCGCACACCTGCTCAAACTGGCGCCGCAGCTAGGCAAGGACGAGGTTGTGTTGGTGAACCTGAGCGGGCGCGGAGACAAGGATTTGGGGACGATCATGAAGGAGCTGGGGGAACTGTGAATGACCAGTGGAGATCGGAGCAGCGCATGAGCGGCATCACTCGCATCGAATCGGTTTTCGCCCGTGCCCGTGCGGAGGGCCGCGCGGTCTTTATGCCGTACCATGCCATGGGCTTTCCCGACCGGGCGCACACGCTGGAGATTATCCGGACGCTGGGGCAGGGGGGCGCCGAGCTTTTTGAGATAGGCATTCCCCACAGCGACCCGTTGGCCGATGGCCCCACCATCCAGACGGCTACCTGGACCGCGCTCACCCAGGGCACGACGGTCAAGGAATGCTTGAGCATGGTGCGGGAGCTGCGCGATGGGGGCATGGAGCAGCCGTTCTGTGCCATGACGTACATCAATCCACTTCTGAGCTATGGCGTCGAGCGTTTTGTGGAGGATGGCGCTGCGGCCGGGATCGACGGTCTGATCGTACCGGACTTGCCACCCGAGGAGGCAGAGGAGCTGGAGGGAGCCTGTCGCCGCGCGGGTCTGGCGACCGTCTATCTGCTGGCGCCCACGAGCACGGATGACCGGATCAAGTATGTGACCGCGCACTGTACCGGCTTTGTCTACCTGGTCAGCGTCACGGGCATCACCGGCGCGCGCAGCGAGTTACCGCCTGACCTGGCAGCCTTCGTGGCGCGTGTGCGCCGTTACACGGATCTGCCGCTGGCGGTAGGCTTTGGCATCAGCACGGGTGCGCAGGCCGCCGCCGTGGCCGCGATCGCCGACGGGGTAATCGTGGGCTCCGCGCTGGTCAAGGCGGCCGCGTCAACGCGCGGTCTTGAGGCCGTGGACGCCCTGGGCAGGGAGCTGGCCGCGGGCGCACACAGCGACCGGCCAGCCAACATCGATGCCCGCCCGAAAGGGGAAATCGTGTAGGGTAGGTATCGTGCCTGCCGCCGCGCCCCATAATCAATTGCATTTCCAATGCCACGCGCACCCATACCGTAGGGCGCGGCCCTTGCGGCCGCCCGGTGGCGTGTGCGCGCGCGTGGGGTTGTCGCGTTGGTGGTGCCTTGGGGTCCATTGGATGCGCGTAGGGGCGAAAGATTTTTCGCCCCTACGCGGTGGGCGCCGGTCTTGCCGTGGCGCGCCCTGACGCAGGCTGTAGGGCGCGGCCCTCGCGGCCGCCCGTTGGCGTGTGCGCGCGCGTGGGGTTGTCGCGTTGGTGGCGCCTTGGGGTCCATTGGATGCGCGTAGGGGCGAAAGATTTTTCGCCCCTACGCGGTGGGCGCCGGTCTTGCCGTGGCGCCCTGACGCAGGCTGTAGGGCGCGGCCCTTGCGGCCGCCCGTTGGCGTGTGCGCGCGCGTGGGGTTGTCGCGTTGGTGGTGCCTTGGGATGGATCACGCGGCGGCAGGTACCATACCTGCCCTACGGTGGATCTTGCCTCGCTTTCATGGCCGGGCGTGTGCGCGCGCGTGGGGTGGGCGCGTTGGTGGTGCCTTGGGGTGGATCACGCGGCGGCAGGTACCATACCTGCCCTACGGTGGGTCTCGCCTCGCTTTCATGGCCGGGCGCGTGTACGCGCGCGGGGTGGGCGCGTTGGTGGTGCCTTGGGGTCCATTGGATGCGCGCGTAGGGGTGAGGGTTGGGTATTCGCGAGAATCCCGGTATCTGCCGAGGAGGATCGGATGGAAAATTGGACAACGAGACAAGCCACTGCTGATGACAAAGAATTCCTGTATGCCCTCAACCGCGCTGCCTATACAGACCTGGTGCGGAGGCAATTCGGTGCATGGGACGACGCGTGGCAACGATCCTATTTCGAGAAGAAATGGGATCCGCAGAAATATGAGATCGTCGAACAGGCAGGACAACGGATCGGAGCCCTGTCCGTTTCCAGGACAACGGCAGAAGTTCGCATCGTTGAGATTCAGCTGCTGCCAGCGTTCCAGGGACGGGGGATTGGCACCGAGCTGCTACAGCGGGAGTTTCGGCACGCCGATGTCCTGGGCCTGCCAGTGCGACTCCAGGTCCTACGCGAGAATCGGGCACGGGCGTTGTACGAACGGCTCGGCTTCCGCGTGTACGGCGAGACCGGCACCCATTTTCTGATGGAACGGCACAACAAGTAGGCGGGCCTATTCGCTGCGAACCGGGGCAGAGCCTCACGACAAGGAGCGGCAATCAGAGAATCTCGCGAATTTGACCCTTCAAGAATCAATACATAGCGGTCTCAGGAGGACGATCGAAACCTTGAAAACGTAGCTGCAAATCCTTGCAACGAAAGCGTAATATATGTTAGAGTCGCATTGCAACGAAGCAATATCCGCGGCGCGCGGATCGTACAATTGAGGCATTTGGGACTTATCTACCTCCGAGATTTGACCATGACAGACCCAGCACGTGCACAGGTCGCGCTTCTCATTGATTTTGAGAATCTTGTCTACGGCTTGCAGGATATCCACGGTGACGCCTATACCGAAGAAGTCGACCCCGAGCTTTTGTTTCGCCTTTCAGAAGAATATGGCCAGGTCGTGTTGGCCAACGCCTATGCTGACTGGCGCTTTCGCGAAGTAAACCAATTCCAAACGGATCTCTACCGGCTAGGCGTTGAGCTCATTCACGTCTTCGCCAAGAAACAGCTCGCGCGCTACAAGAACGCCGTCGATGTGAAGATGGCCGTAGATGCCATCGAGACGATCTGGAAACTGCCCCACGTGGACGTGTTTGTCATCGTCTCGGGCGACCGCGACTTCATCCATGTGCTCAAGACGCTGCGTCGCTACGGCAAGACCATCATCGGTGTGTCGCCTGCCGCGTCGGTGAGCGATGACTTTGCGGCCCTGTGTGACCGCTTCATCCGCTACGGCGCGCTGGCCAGCACCTATGGCGCGGAGAGCGTGGCGTCCGTTACCAGCGTGCCAGTCAATCATGGTCTCGATCTCGTGCGTGAAACGCTGCGGCGCATTGTGAGCGAGCGTCCCAATGGGCTCAAGGGCGCGCTCATCAAGCCCTTGCTCAGGCGTCGCCTCTCTGTAACCTTTGATGAAAGCGAATACGGCTTCTCGCGCATGACCGACCTGCTACTGGCTATGCCCGACGTCGTGCAGGTTGTATTCGATCCTACGGGTGGCGACGTCACGGTGCGGCCCTCAGACGCCAAGAACGCTACAGGCCCAGTCGTCGCTTCAAGCGATCCCAGGGCACGCCGCGAGTTGCTGATTTCCCGGGCCGGACTGCGCAATTACCGCTTCGAGCCCGATCCCACCATCCGGCGCCAGGTTCTACAAGAACTCTTTGAAACTATGGGGACCGGACTTCCCTTTACGCCGGGCGACGTCTTCGAGAAGATCCTGGAAGAAGATGAGTCGCTCTCTATGTCGTTATCGCTTCTCTCTAAATATCATGCCATTCTCTGGCAATCCAGGATCTTTCAGCTGGAACGCAACCAACCAGACCGGCCGATGCGCGAACGGCTCATGCGGCTCGATCCCACTGTTCTCACGGCAGACGACCTCATCTACCGGTACGAAGCGAGCATCACCTACAAGCTAGTCACTGCGGCCCGGGAGCTTGGGGAAGCCATTACGCCAGAATCGCTCTGCGAAATCATGGGCCTAGAGGTCAACGAAGAAAACTGCGCCTATTGCGAACGGTTGATCACATACGCCACGATCTGACGGTCGCCTATGGTACGAGACTTAAGGTGACCAACTAGGAATCCTTCGAGCAGAGCCAACCAGGGCGCTAGGGGAGGATATCGCGCACCGATTGGCCCGCCAATGTAGCTCTCGCCCGGTGAGACTGTTGCCACCCCGGGCGAGAATGTAACCACTCTATTGCCGCCAGCTTCGTCTGCGCTCCCACTCTGGACTGTCGAGAGGCTCTCTGCTATCAGCGGCTCCAAACCAGGCCGCCACGTCGAGCAACAACAGAGCTGCCAGCATCGCGATCAAGAACCAGAACTCAACCATGCCTCCTCCTTGTACCTGTTGATTGCCGGTCCTGCCGTAGCGTTTACGGAGCCGATACCGGCCCTGTGTCCAGGCGACGACCGGCAGCCACCAGCAGCTTACCGAGGCGCGCTAGGATAGCGTAGCGTACTGCCTTCATAGTACGTGGGGCTGCTCTGCGCCCCTTCATCACCTCGCGCGCCAGCTGATCCCGCTCTGCCTGGCGCAAATACTCCTTGTATCGCTCGAAGTTCACATCCCAGTCCATCATATTGTCGTTCCCCCTACCACCTGGCCTCTGCTCTAGCGAGCTTACCAGCCATCAAACACCCAGTCGACCCGAAAACTGCTGAGATTTACAGGCCTGACTACCGGCCATGTCTTCTCTGGCTACACTGTATACATAAAATGTAACTTGCAATATTCTGTTTTACCGGTTACAATATAGCAGAAAACTAGTAACTTGTCAACCGGTTTTTGATAGTTACAGCAAGATCGGCTATGCTGGTAGAACATGACAAAACAGGACGAACTGCGCGAAGTCGCAGAGATCAGCACAGTGGGCGGGGAAGTGTGTCTGGATTTCACCAATACGGTGAGTAACCGTCACAGCGAAGCGCCGCGCGAATATCTATTGAGTTACGAAGATTTGGTCCAGTGGGCGGAGCGCGCTGGCGTCGTCGATGCCAGCAGGGCGTCACGATTGCGGACCGAGGCAGCTGCCCATGAGGAGCGGGCAACAGAGGTGCTACAGCAGGCATTGAGGCTGCGCGCCGCGCTATACAGCATTTTCGCCAGCCAAATTGCCGGCATGACGCCGCCCGCTGCGCAGATGGCGTTCTTAAACGAGATGCTGGCCAGCGTGTTGCCGCGCCGGCAGCTGGTGCCGGGCGAAGAGAACTATTCGTGGCGTTGGCGGGTAAGGTCCGACGATCTGGACTTTGTGCTCTGGCCGGTCATCCTGTCCGCGACGGAGCTACTCACCTCTGGTGAGCTCGATCGCGTGCACGAGTGCGAAGGCGACCAGTGTGGGTGGCTCTTTTTGGACCGCAGCAAGAACCGCAGTCGCCGCTGGTGTGCGATGAGCGACTGTGGCAATGTGGCCA
>JACFMY010000423.1 GCA_019455155.1 Caldilineaceae bacterium | reverse complement strand
CATGGATAATGAGGCTCCCGACGAGGCTGATAACGCGTTATCAGCGCTCCAGAGGGCCGAGGAAATTACAGCGGCACTTGGCCAAACGACTGCCGGCGATCATGACGCGCTAGAGGCTCTGCTGCCAGACCTGTTGGGCCATGAAGTCAAGCACTACGGCATGGCTTTCGGAAAGGGACTTGCAACGGGCGCAAGCGATCTTGTAACACTTTGGCAGCAACTCGTCGGCGCATTTGCGGCCAAGCCTGAACGAGCGCGCAATCCTCTCGTACTCCGAGGTTACTTGCGCGGCGCGTCCACGCGGGACCCCGCAACGACGGCTCGTCTCCTGGATGAGGCTATAAGCGACCCGCTTCTTGGCCCCTCGTTTCCGGTTTTGCAGACAGCCGTTGAAATCGGGGAGCGCGACGCCGCACGATTAGAAGCGGCGCTCCAATTGTCCCTAGCACGTCCTGGGGCCTACGGATATCTAGCGTATGGACGTGTTACGGACTCCATTCCATCGGCACGGTTGCGGCGTATTGTTCTCGCCATTGCTTCACTGCCAGAAGGGTATGAGATTGCCAGCGAGATACTGGCAGCCCGCGTATTCGCCGCCAAAAGCGATGGGGAACTGATAGACGATGAACTCGTACAGTGTGGCCAAGAACTTCTAGCCATCTGGTCCGTGGCAATAAAGAACCATCGGCTCGCTTATCACTTGGCCGAAATCGTCAAGGCCTGCTTTGCGCAACCTGAGGCGATACCGGCGTTTGCCCTCGTCTGCCGTCGTCTAGCAGACGAATTAAATGGTTACCCTACATACATCTCGGATTATCCGGAGTTGCTCACTCAACTGTTTCGCACGCACCCGACAGTTGCACTCGATGAGTTCTTCGGAGGCCCGGCAATCAATAATCGGCTCCTCACCAGGTGGCGGTCGTCACACCACGTGCGCGAGAACCCGCTCGACGCCGTGCAAACAGAGATCCATATTACATGGGCGCAAGCAAACCCTTCCGCTCGTTTCCCAATATTGGCATCTGTGATCACTCCTTTCATAGACCACGACGACGGGACGGATCCCACCTGGACTCCTGCGGCGCTGGAACTCCTTTGCTTGGCCCCTGATCGTGTCACTGTTCTCACTAGACTGCTTTCACCCCTGGTGCCGACCTCCTGGAGCGTCTCACTGGCCGACATTCTGGTCCGCAGACGGGCCTTGTTACATCCGTTCCTTACGGATGCGGATCCGGCAGTGGCCGACTGGGCGCGGCAACGAGATGACGAGTTGGAACAGCAGATCCAACAGAATCGGATGCGCGAACGGTGGGCAAACGAAGGATTTGAGTAGCTCAGTCCAGCAAAGTGTGCGATCGTCAAACACTCCTTCTTGGGCGCGTTGCGGTTCGCTGAGCGCCGCGGCAGCGCCACCGTGCCCACCTATCAGGAAGGCGATGTGGTGTAGTGCGTCGTTGTGACCCACATCGGAGGCAAAAGCCCGGCGCTATTATGCCCTTGGTCGCCAGCGGTTCGAGGCGACCGCAAGGGACTTTGGTATAACAGATCACTACGACGACGTCATGGGGTTATATTAATACCGAACGCGTTCCAACGACCTGCAGTTGGGTGCGTTCATCTTTGTCTATGACAACGACTTTGCAGCCTGTGTTCGTCTTTGCCTCGGCCATTTAGTTGTCCATATTTACTTATGAGAATGGCCCTTCGCAACAGAAACGGATAGATCGGAAGCACTTAACGGTCGTTATTGACAAGCCAGGTTGTATACATGTTACACTTGATAAAGACTATACAGCTTGGATAGTTTACCGGGCGTTTCTAGGTTATCTGTTACCACATCGATATATGGGCAACACCATCGCCTATCTGCGGGCATCCACCGACAAACAGGATCTGAACAATCAGAAACTGGAAATCCTCGAATTCGCGCGACAGCGGGACATGAAGGTCGACGACTTCGTCGCGATCACGGTCTCTTCACGCAAGACCACGAAACAACGGCGAATCGATGAGCTCTTGCAGAAGCTCGAGGGTTCCGATACACTGATTGTGACCGAACTCAGCCGACTCGGACGTAGTACCTCCGAAGTAATCGCGCTCGTGAATGATCTCGTGCAGCGCGGCATTCGCGTGATTGTTATCAAGCAGAATCTCGACATCCGCCACAATCACGACATGACATCGAAGGTGATGATCACGCTCTTCTCGCTTTTCGCCGAACTGGAGCGTGATTTGATTAGCATGCGTACCAAGGAGGCGTTAGCCGCCAAGAAGGCGCAAGGGGTGATGCTGGGGAAACCGAAGGGCACGGTCCAGGCCAGCAAGTTCGACAGGGACCGAGAGCGCATCGAGGAACTTCTCAGTCTGGGCCTATCGGTGCGCAAAATCGCGCGCCTGCTGGGATATAGCAACCACATCGGGCTAAACACGTACGTCAAGAAGCGTGGGATGCGCGAATCTGTGTCCTCGCCGTCCTCACCGTTGCGCTAGATGAATCCAGCTTCATCCAGGTGAGTCCAAACGTTCTTTCCCAACTTCTATACAGTGCTATACCCTCCTCCGAGGTTGATCTGTAGTGGACCCATGAAGTTGGACAGAATTCACACGATTGTTAGTGAAGGCGGCTGATGCTGCTGCCGCCAATCGGCCGCGAATTCGGCTGGGGTGAGATAGCCCAGTGCCGAATGGATGCGCTTATGCTGGTAGACCTGCTCGACGAAATGCCCGATCTGGGCGTAGGCATCGGCGAAGTCTTGATAGTCGGCGAGGTCGATTTCTTCTTCCTTGATGGTTCGGATAATGCGTTCTGCATAGCCGTTCTGCCAAGCAGCGCCGACTTCAGCCATACTGATTTTTATCTGAAAGGCTTGCAGTTGTTCGACGTAGGCACGGGCCGCATACTGAACACCCTGATCGCTGTGGTGAATCTGCGGCGGTCCATGCTGCGCGAGGGCACGTTGCAGCGCCGCCAGGGTCAAGCTTTGGTCCAGCCAGCGGCTCAGTTGCCAGCCGCGGCTGGTGCGGGTGAAGACATCCATGACCACAGCCAGGTAGATAAATTCGCTTCTCAGCTTCACGTAGGTGATGTCGGCCACCCACACCTCATCCGGCAGCGTGACTTGGCGGTTCAGCACCAGATGCGGATAGCGCGGCCACGGATGTTGACTGTTGGTCGTCGGACGCACACGGCGCTTGACCGGCCGCAAGAGACCCAGCTCGCGCATAAGCCGTTGCACCTGCTTGCGATTGACCCGGAGCGCGTAGGGGGCGCGTCGCAGTTGGGCGGCAATACGCCGGCTGCCATAGGTGGGAAACTCCGCGGCCACGGCTTGTACAGCCTGGCGGACTGGCGACGCCGTCGTCGCTTCGGACGCATAGTAGTAGCGGCTGCGCGGCACCGCAAGCAAGCGGCACAGCGCGGCGACGGGATAAGTGTGGTTCTCATGCAGCGTCGTTACCATGGCTTGCCGCTGCTCCGTGGAGAGTTCAGCAAGAGTGAGGCTTTTTTGCCATCTCTAGCTCCAACGTCAAGCGCCCGACCACCCGCTCGAGCTCCGCAACCCGCTGGCCCTCAACGACAATTAGAACTGTGCGCTGACGACAACTAAAAATGCGCATTTAGGTACCGTGTTTTCTGTCAGTAGACTCTCTTCTACAACTGAGAGGAGAGAGGAATGACAGCAACCGATACACAGGTGAGGATACTGATGCGCGAACGACGTAAGGGACGAACGCAGGAACAAGCGGCGGCCAAGGCCAACTTGAGCAGCCGCAACACGGTGAGAAAATATGAGGCGCTAGGGCAATTGCCCAGTCAGTTGAGACAGCCTCGGCGCTACCGGACGCGGCCGGATGAGTTTGCAGCGGACTGGCCGCGTATCGAGCAGATGTTGCGAGATGCGCCAGAGTTGGAGGCGAAGGCGCTATTTGAGTGGCTGTGTACACAGGAGCCGGAGCGGTATCATGCCAGCCAGTTGCGCACGTTCCAGCGGCGGGTTGCCGTGTGGCGGGGACTGAATCAGCCGCAGGTTGCGACCCTGGAGCAGATTCACGAACCAGGCGAGCTCATGGAGTTGGATGGAGTGTGGTTGACCGAGTTGGATGTGACGATTGCGGGCCAGCCCTTCAAGCATATGCTCATCCACTGTGTGCTCTCCTACTCGAATTGGGAGTGGGGACGGGTGGTCCAGTCGGAATCGCTGGGCGCTGTTCGGCTGGGGTTGCAGAGCAGTTTGGCGAAGTTGGGCTATGTGCCTCGGGTTGTGCAGACAGACAACAGTTCGGCGGCCACGCGGCGCCTGGGGATCCAGGAAGGGAGGGAGGGTGGGGCCCACGGGTATCCAGAGAGTTCTCCCCACCGCGCCTACACGCTCGACTATCTGCATCTGTTGGACCATTATGGGATGGAAGCGCAGACCATCCATGTGGCCAACCCCAATGAGAACGCGGACGTGGAGTCCAGCCACGGCACCTTGCTGCGTGCACTCAAACAGGAGTTGTTGCGTGGCAGTCGTGAGTTCGATACCATCGAGAGCTATGAGACCTTTGTCTGGGGGATCATGGACAAGCGCAACCGCACACGACAGGAACGGTTGGCCGAAGAAATAGCCGTGATGAAGCCGCTGAAAGCTACCCCACTGGCCACCAGCGTGAAACACAAAGTGCGGGTCAGCAGCGGAAGCCTGATTCAGGCGCTGCACAAGACTTACTCGGTGCCTACGTCGCTCATAGGCAAAGAGGTGACCATCTATGTGCATGAATGGTCTTTGGATGTCTACTATGCCGGACAACTGGTGGATACGCTGCCCCGACTAATTGGACAGAAAACCCATCAGGTCAACTATCGCCACCTGATTGACACGTTGTTGCGCAAACCCGGCGGCTTCCGCCGTTATCGCTTTCGGGATGATCTCTTTCCCCAACTCATCTTTCGTCGTGCTTGGGAGCAGCTGAATGAGTGGCATCCACCGCGCCGCGCCGATCTCATCTATCTACGCGTGTTACACCTGGCAGCTCGCACCCTGGAGAGTGATGTGGCAGCAGCGCTGACCATGCTCGTTGCCCGAGGTCAGCCTTGGGATGAGCAGGATGTTGCCTAACAATCTGCGGTAGACCCGGGAATGGAGCCCAGGGGGTTCCCCCAAATCGCCTGCGGTCCGATTGAACTGGGCCAATACGACCAGCTGTTGTCAGTTGTCCCCAGCCGGGAGGTGGCGCATGAATCCACATGAGGTTATCCGGCTGCATTGTAAAGCCCTGCGTCTCCCCACCGTTGGGGAGGTGGCTGGCGAAACCATCGCCCAGGCGGAACGGGAATCGTGGTCGTTGGAGAGCTTTCTGCTCCACCTGTTGGAACAAGAAGTGGACGGCCGGCGGCGACGGCGTATTGAACGCTTGCGTC
>JACFMY010000422.1 GCA_019455155.1 Caldilineaceae bacterium | reverse complement strand
CGGCCTATTACCATATTGATTTCTTAACTTTCATCAATCGCCCTGGCCAGGAGCATAAAAAAAGGGATACACAAAGGGTCTGTGCTCCATTGCCCTTCGTGTATCCCGCGTGTTCAGATGTCGCGTACAATCGGTACGCTCGTTGCAGCCTAGCAAGAGCAGTTCAATCATCCGCCGCTGGCGAGACTGCCGCGCCCTGTTGGACAGCCGCGCGCCAGCGTGCGCGCAGATCCTCGACCTGCTCCACGGCCAGCCGTGTGAGCGGCGGCCGGATGTTGAGCCACCCCTCATCACCGGTGCGATCTGCCATGACCTGCTTCAAGGCTGGAATGGCCGCATAGTCGCGCGTCGTCTCGCGATAGCGATCCAGATCAGCCTGGAGACTCTCTGCGTTCCCATCTTGGTAATGTTCGTAGAGCTGGCGGATCCGGTCCGGGATCACGTTGGCCATGGCGCTGATGGTGCCGGCACCGCCGAGGCGTAGGGTCTGCAGCAAGAAGCGTTCTGAACCGGTAAAGGTGCCAAAGCCTGGGAAGCTGGTCAGCACCCCGCGCAGGTTGTTCCAGTCGCCGGAGCTGTCTTTCATGCCGACGACGCTCTGCGGGTAGGCCTTGATCAGGCGCTCGATATTCTTCAGGCTGAAGCCCACCTGGGCAATGGGCGGGATGTGATAGAGATAGACCCGCAGCCGCTCGTCGCCCACCCGCTCAATCACCTCCGCGATGGCGGCGAAGATACCGTCGTCACTCACGCCTTTGTAATAGAAGGGCGGCAGCATCAAGACACCGCCGCAGCCCAACTTGGCCGCCTGGGCGGACAGCTTGACCGTATCGGGGATGGCGCAGGTGCCCACGCCGGGCATGAGCGCGGCCGCGGGCACACCCTCGGCCACCAGCTGGTCCAGCATCTCCATGCGTTCGTCAAGGCCGAAGGAGTTGGCCTCGCTGGTTGTGCCAAAGGGGGCTAGCCCGGTGCAGCCATTGGCCAGCAGCTGCTTGCAGAAGGCGATCCACTTGGGCACGTCGGGACTCAGGTCGGCCTGCATTGGTGTTAGCACAGGCGCAAATACGCCACGTAAGCTAGATTCAGTCATGATTCGCTCCTTTTTGTTGCCGATCCTGGAATGCGTCTGTTGAATTGTGTGACTGGCGAGCATGGAAAAAAGGTTTTATGATGAAGCCGCGAAGTTTTACCCCATCTGATTGTAGTTTGTTGCGTTTTGCCATGTCAATTCGCCCATGAAGCGTTCCATCCGCATTGGTATGGCCCTGGCGCCAGCAGATCCCTTCTGGGTCCAGGTGCGCGAGGCGGCGCGCCAACGGGCCCAGGAACTTGGTGTGGTCCTGGTCCCAGTGCATGTCCCTTACGGGAGTCCGGCTGCCGATATTCAACTTGGCTTCCTGGACGATCTGCGCGCGCAGGAGCTAGACGCGCTGATTGCCCATTCACAGACCGAAGGACAGGCACGGCCGATTCTAGCATCGGGCATTGCCGTAGTCAGCGCTGACGATACCGATGTGGTGCATCCGCGCCTGGTGAGCCCGGCCAGCCTTTACGATGCGGCCATCCTGGCCGGGCGCTTCCTCGTTGAGGGCATGCACGGTCGCGGCCACATGCTCATTGTGGGCGGTCTCCAGTCCAACGCAAAGACGACACGGACACGTCTTCAGGGCATATCCGACATTTTGCAAAGCTGTCCGGAGATCCAGCACACACTCATCCGCACCTGGTGGCGATACGAAGAAGCGTACGAGCAGATCATGGATGAGCAGGACGAGTGGCTACCCTGCTTTGGCGGCCGGCCAGTGGATGCCCTCTTTGGCCTCTCCGATTCGCTGGCGCTGGCTGCGCGCGACGTGGGGCGCCGCCTGGGCTTTGTAGACGACCATACGCTTATTGCCGGCGTCAACGGCGACCCCCTGGCCATCGCTGCCATTGTGGACGGCACCATGCACGCCACCGTGGATACCTCGCCCCAGGACCTGGGGCGTAACCTGGTTGAGTATAGCGTGCTGGCCGCGCAGGGATGCCCGCTGCCGCAGACGTTTCCCTACTCCATGGAGCTGGTCACACGGGAGAATGTGGCCCAGGTAGCGGCGCGCAAGCTGGTGGCGATTGCCGAGCTGCCCAGCCGGCTCGTCGACGTCAACCGGCGCCAGGAACAGCAGCGCGTGGTCCAGCTGCAAACGAGCCTGGAGCTCAACCGCCGTGTCGGCTCAATCCTGGAGTGGGAGGAGCTGATGCGGGAGCTGGCTGAGATCATCCGTAGCCGCTACGAATATGACCATGTCCAGTTTTATCTCTGGTCTGAGGAAGATCGCTGTCTGCGCCTCGATGAGCCGGGCAAGGCGATAGCTGACCGCACCTGCCTGGCGCTGGCCGAATCAGGGCCCCTGGGGCAGGCATTGCTCCGCAATGGACCGATCTACATACCCGATACGCACAACAGCCAGCGCTTTTCGCCCGACCCCCGCTGGCCCATGACCCACTCGCGGGTGATCGTGCCCGTCCATGTGGGTGGGCGAATCCTTGGGATCCTGGACTTGCACAGCCAGCATCGCGTGCTGCGCACCCAGATCGACCTTGACGCGCTGCAGTCGCTGGGTGACCAGCTAGGCGTGGCGTTTCACAACGCTCAAATGTACTCTGCAGCCCTGGAAGCCAAGCGTGAGGCGGAACGGGCCAACCATCTCAAGACCCGGCTGCTGGCGAATGTGAGCCACGAGCTGCGGACCCCCCTCAATATCATTTTGGGCTACAGCCAGGCTGTGCTGGCCATGGCTGATGGCTATGACCCCCTGCTTCCAGCCGAGCTGCTGTCTGATCTGCAGCATGTCGAGCATAGCGGCCAGCACCTGGTGCATCTCGTCGACGATCTCCTGAGCCTTTCCCAGGCTGAAATCGGCGCGCTGGAGATCGTGCCCGAACAGGTCGCGGTGGGGCCCCTGTTGTCGGATGTCTTTCACAGCATGGCCGGCAGCAGCACGCATGGCGAGGTCGAATGGCGGCTACAGCTGCCCACGATCTGGGTTGACCCGGTGCGTCTACGCCAGGTCTTGCATAATTTGTTGGGCAATGCCGAGAAGTTCACGGCCAGGGGCCACATCACGCTGGGAGCAGTGGTCGAGCAACCCTGGCTACGCATCTGGGTAGAAGATACCGGCGCGGGCATGCTCCCCGAGCTGCGCGACCGCATCAACGCTGCCTTGCAGAAATGGGAAATGGTGACGCAGGATGTTGGCCGGCAACGAACGGGAATGGGTTTGGGACTCAGTGTTGTGCAGTATATCGTGCGTCTGCACAATGGCCAGCTACATCTGGAAAGCCAGCTGGGCCACGGCACCATCTGCCATGTCAGGTTGCCCTTGCAGATGGCTGGGGCCCCACACCTTGCACCGGAACCCGCCGCGAGGATCGTGTCCGGCCCAGCAGCGTCGGAGAAGATTATCGACAACATCATCGCCAACGCGTCAGCGCTTTCCCAGCAGATTGCTGCCTATATCTGCGACAACTATGCCTCCTCGTTCTCGCGCGACGACATTGCCGCCGCACTGCAGGTGAGCCCGGACTATGTCTCGCGGGTCTTTCGCAAAGAGACGGGTCTATCGCCCTGGCAATTCCTCAATCGCTACCGGATCATGCAGGCACAGAAGCTGCTCCTCTCGAACGAGCGCACGGTAACCGAGATCGGATGTCAGGTGGGTTTCAACGATCCGGCCTATTTCGTCCGTGTCTTTCACCGCGAGACGGGCAGAACGCCGCACCAATATCGCAAAGGTGCAGACCGCAAAAGTGCAATCTAGGACGGAATCGTTCAATTTTGGGTCGGATTTCTCCAAGACAGGCCGCAACAACCCCGCTATCTTGTAGATAGCTTCCTAATTGATGCGTTTTTCCTGACAACTCAAACCCGCGTCAATATCGTTTGATCGTTTTCCCCTGCGGCGAAGGCATGTAATTCCCTGTGCCTTGAGTTTGCGCGGCCAACAGATGCTTGCCCCTGACGCGTCCGCTCCGTTGTGGACACAGGCGGTACGTGCTGGACACAGCACAGTTCTATTCGGGCACTTTGGTCGCGGGTTCAAAGATGGACGAGATGGCAGGCATGCTATGGGTTCCGCAAGGACGACACCGACGAGGCGACGCTTGAGCTCTATTCCCGTGAGTTGGGGCGCCGTTACCAGGTGTTGACCTGTACTTCGGAGCGCGCCGCGTGGGAGATCATGCGTGGGCGCCAGGTGGACGTGCTCGTGCTCGAGCCAACCGCCCTGAACGACGAACGATGGGGCTTTGTTGACCGCATCCGCTCCTTGGAAGCCAGCAACACGCTGCCGATCATCGTATGCAGCACACTGGATGCACGGCGCCAGGGCGCAGAGATGGGCGCTGCGGCCTATCTCATCAAACCGGTATCGCCCCAAGAATTGGCGGCCACCCTCGCGGCGGTGGTCCGGCAACCGGCTGCGAAAACGGCGCCGCAGAGACCGCGCCCCCCTCTTGATCAGTGAGTTCGCCTATGACTGCAGAGCCTCAAATGGTAGGAATGGCATCCCAGCCAGCACGCGCGAACGGCGCAAACCGCATTCTCGAAATCAAGAACCTACACACCTACTTCTTTCTGGACAGCGGTGTCGTGCGCGCGGTGCGCGGCGTGAACCTGCACCTGGACCGGCAGTCCGTGTTGGGCATCGTGGGTGAAAGCGGCTGCGGGAAAAGTATCACGGCCATGTCGGTGATGCAGCTCATCAAGTCGCCACCTGGCCGCATTGTAGACGGCGAGATTCTCTTCTACCGTAGCGAGGGGAAAGCGCCTTTGGACATTGTCAAGCTGGATCCTGCTGGCGCCCGGATGCGGGCCATCCGGGGCGGTGAGATTGCCGTTATTTTCCAGGAGCCCATGACTTCTCTTAACCCGCTGTACACCGTGGGCAGCCAGATCGCCGAGGTCGTGAGGCTGCATCAGGATGTAGACGGCAGGGAAGCCCTGGATCGAGCGCTGGAGATGATGGAGAGGGTCCAGATCAGCGAGCCAAAGCGCCGGCTCAAGCAATATCCACACCAGCTGAGCGGTGGTATGCGCCAGCGCATCATGATCGCAATGGCGCTCTCGTGCAACCCCGCTATCTTGATCGCCGACGAGCCCACCACTGCGCTGGATGTGACTGTGCAGGCGCAGATCCTGGAGCTCATGCGCGAGCTGCAGGCTGATTTTCAATCCTCCATCATACTGATTACGCACAACCTGGGCGTCGTCTCACAGATGGCGGATCATGTGGCTGTTATGTACCTGGGAAAGGTGGTGGAGTATGGCGCGGTGCGCGATATCTTCCACAACCCACTCCATCCCTATACAGAAGGGTTGCTCAAATCGGTGCCGGTGCTGGGTAAAAAGGCTAGCACC
>JACFMY010000421.1:2694-5402 GCA_019455155.1 Caldilineaceae bacterium | reverse complement strand
TGGAATTCGTCATACTCGCGTTGGACCAGGCCGGCATGGCGAAACAGACCGAGCTCGCTCCTGCGCAGCGGCCATGGCGGGCCAGTCACCCGCGCACCCTCCTCGCAGCCGACGCAGATCACCAGCAACTCACCGCCCGGCGCAACCAGGTCGCCAATGGCCGTTACCGTACGTTGCCGCAGCTTGACGGGCAACGATTGAATCGTAAAGATCTCCAGCACGAAATCATACGCGTGCCGCCAGGCCGGCGGTAGGTCGAACAGATCGGCGACGACATAGTCCACGGCACTGTTGGGAAAGCGGCGGCGGCACCAATCAATGGCCGTCGCGGCGACGTCGAAGGCTGTGACGGCAAAGCCGCGCGCGGCCAGCGCCTCGGCATCATCGCCCAACCCGCAGCCGACCACCGCCGCGCGCTGCCCCGTCCCCTGCAACCGCTTTGTGCCCAGCCACTGGGCAAAGGCGGGCCGCACGCCGGCGAACCATGGCACGGCCTTTTCGTTGCCGGCCGCCTGCTCGTATACCAGGTCGAACCATCCTGTGGCTGGACCGACGAGCGCATCTTCGCGTGTCCTCTGTTCGGCGGGTGTCTGGCGTTGCTGTCCGTCGCTCATAGTGCACCTCCCATCATCGCTGTTCCTCGCCTCAGGCAAACTCCGCTCGACGCCGCACCCGCGGCCCGGCTGTTTCGATGCGGATCAGCCCCACCGTTCGTACCGAGCCAGTGAGTGGCAGACGGCCATCCTCCATACACAGGCGAACGGCCTGCGCCAACTGGTCGCGGCCAAGTCCCTCCGCCACGGTGCAATGGGGTACCCACCGGCCAGGCACATAGTGGGCATTGTTGTACGCTGCAAAGCTGCCCATATGGAGATGGAATGCCCGGTGCACAGCCAGCAATTCCGCAGTGACGGTCGGCGCCAGAAAGAGTGTGCCTATACCGGGTGTAACCCCGGGAAGGTCAGTCCGGTCGTCTCGTCCCAGCCGTACATAATGTTCATGGCCTGCACTGCCGTGCCTGCTGCGCCCTTCATCAGGTTATCGATGGCACACATGGCCACAACGCGGCCCGTCTCCTGGTCATACTCGAAGCCAACGTCGGCGAAGTTGCTCCCGGCCAGGATCTTAGGTTCTGGGTACCGGTAGATGCCCGTGCGCTCCTTGACAATGCGCACAAAGGGTTCATCCCGGTACGTCTGCCGGAACGCTTTGAAGAGATCCTTCTCTGTCACCCCGTCCTTGGCAAAGACATGGGCCGTGGCCAACACCCCGCGCACGTTGTCGACGGCCGTGGCGCTCAGGTGCACCGCTGGCTGCGTGTCCACTTTGCCCAGCGCCTGTAGCACCTCGGCAGTGTGACGGTGACCTGTCGGCGCAAAGCTGCGGATCACGCCGGCCCGTTCCGGATGGTGCGTCGCTTCGCTGGATTTGTTGCCGCCTTCGCTGCTACCCACCTTGACTTCACAGATCACCCCCCGGCTTTCGTCCACCAGCTTGTGGGCAAAGAGCGGGTAGATGGCCAGGTTCGTCGCGGTGGCGTTGCAGCCCACGCCACTGATGTAGCGCGCGCCCCGCATCGCTTCCCGGTGTAATTCCGGCAGCCCGTAGACGAAGCGTGCTAGCCAGGGTGGATTGGCGTGGGGCCGGCCATACCACGTGACATAATCATCCGCCTGGCGCAGGCGGAAATCTGCGCTCAGGTCGATAATCCGTTCGGCCATGCCTGCGTAATGGTCGATCCGCTCCATAGCGCCGCCGTGGGGTAGGCAAAGGAAGAGCAGATCGCAGGGCTCTATCTCAGCCGCGCTGACAAACTGTAGCCGCGTGCGCCCGCGCAGGTTGGGATGGGTGAAATGGACAAAGGAACCCGCGTTCCGTTCACTGGTTACCTGCTTTACGGTCACGTGCGGGTGATCCAGCAGGAGCCGCAGGAGCTCGCCGCCGGTGTAACCCGACGCGCCGACAATCGATACAGAAATGGTGGTGGTCATATGCTAAGCCTAGTCCGGAGCGTTGCTGGTCGCGGCGGGACAATGGGGCAAGCACCCTTAAGGGCTGGCTCCTCGTTCACCGCGGCCGCGCCAACTCTCCAAGATCCCGGTTCTCCGCTTCCCTGTCCTATGTGCTGGCGCCCGACGTAAGCGACACGGGCTGGTAATCTGGCGCGCCATTGGTCCAGCCATTGGCTGCAGACCAACCGTCCTGCGCCACGTGCAGGCAGAAGTCCACGTACTTGGCGGGGATGTCGACGCCAGTCGGCGCAATGCTGTTGCGAAACTCCATCGTGTAGTTTACTTCGTTTACCAGCAGGCCTCGATCTGGGTCTTCGAAGACATCGATGGCCACGACGCCGCCACCGACGGCTTTGGCGGCGGCTACGCACAGGTCGTTGAGCTCCGGTGTCACCGGGCAGTTGCTGGCTTGCCCCCCGCGGGCTGTATTGGTAATCCAGTGTTCCGAGCGCCGGTAGATTGCACAGACTGTTTCGCCGCCGATGACAAAGGCGCGAATGTCGCGCATGGGCTTGTTCACATACTCCTGGATATAGAAGATGCTGTGATGGTAGCTGCCCAACACCTCTTTGTGCTCCAGGATGGCCTCAGCCGCTTCCCGGTCGTTGATCTTGCTCAGCAGCCGGCCCCATGAACCGACCGCGGGCTTGAGCACCACAGGATAACCCAGCTCCTCGATGGCTGCCAGCGCGCTCT
>JACFMY010000421.1:466-2684 GCA_019455155.1 Caldilineaceae bacterium | reverse complement strand
CTCTGGTGTAAAGGCCACCAGGCACCGGGGTTGGGGCACTCCAGCCGCGGTCAGCGCGCTGGTGGTCTGAAGCTTGTTGCCGCAGTTGTCGGCCACCTGAGCCGTGTTGACCGTACGGATGCCCCGGTCGTTGAGCATGCGCAGACTGTATAGGGCCCGGCCATGGCTGATACAGCGTTCCACCACCACGTCATAGTTGCGAAACTGCTCAAAGCGCGGCCCCTGGCCCAGATCGAAGATAAGCGCACCGTCGTCGATCAGCTCCATGTCCACGCCGCGCCGCTGAAACTCAGTGAACAGTAGCTTTTCCTCCGCGCGCACGCGGGAATAGAGAATACCGATTCTCATAGTATCGCCTACTCTCCCCAGTCTTCTTCTTCTTCGGGCGCCGGCGCCACCTCCAACGGATCGATGCTGACCACTTCCAGATCGACGCCGCATTCCGGACACTGGATGATTTCGTTCTCCATGACGTCCTTCACTTCAATCTCGGCAAAGCATTCGGGGCACTCAGTGGTCCCTGAAACAGTCTTAAGAGCCATTGTTGTTCTCCCTATTGTGAATCTGACTAAGATGAATCTGACTGCGAATCTGGCTAGTGCTCTGTCAAGCGTGATTCTTTAGCCATTCGGTAGTAACGAATTTATTCGTTCTCCACCTGTCCACAGCGACTAAAATCGCCACTACCGAACTCAAGTTTGATGATTGACAGACCACTAGTGCTCTGTTAGCTGGATGGCCAGTCGCATTGGTTGAGCTGATTGGCGTGGCCTCACTTTCGGCGAGCACGCTCTTGCCAGCTTCATCGATGCAAGCCCCATCAATCCGTTTTCTCTGTCTGTAATTGTGTAATGACGCGCTCCGTGATCTCCTGGGTGCCGGCCGTGCCGCCCAGGTCCGGCCCCAGCACTCCGGCCGCCAGGGTGTGGTGAACCGCCTGACGAATGCGGCCGGCGGCGTTCGTTTCTCCCAACGCCTCCAACAGCTGTGCCGCGGCCAGGATCGCGGCCACCGGATTGGCGATACCTTTCCCGGCAATGTCCGGAGCGCTGCCGTGCACAGGTTCGGCCAGCACGAAGTTGTCGCTGGCATTCGCGCTCGAGGCAAGCCCCAGCCCGCCTACGAGTGCGGCCGCCGCGTCGCTAATGATGTCACCGTATAGGTTGGGCGCTACCACGACATCATAGCGCTCCGGCTCGCGGATGAGGCGGTAGACCATGGAATCAACCAGCTGTTCCTCTACCTGCACGTCGGGGAAATCCCGGGCAACGTCCAGGCACGCTGTGCGAAAGAGCCCGTCCGTGATGCTAAGGACGTTGGCCTTGTGCACAATGGTTACCAGCGGCGGCCGCTGCGCGGTGCGTGCCGTGCTACGGGCGCATGCCTGGTCGAAGGCCTTGCGCGCGATCCGTTCGCTGGCGCGCCGCGTGATTACACGCTGCGCTACCGCGGTCTTGCCATCGTCCTCAAGCCGCTCCTGGCGCACATACAGGCATTCGGTGTTCTCGCGCACAATGAGGAGGTCAATGTTGGGCCGGCTGCCCGGTACCGGCATCGACATGACTGGTCGCAGGTTGGCATAGAGGTCGAGCTGTTTCCGTAGCGCTAGGATCGGGCTGCTGTAGCCCTCCACAAGATGGCTCGGCGACTGGGTCGCTCCAAAGAGCGCGCCGTCACAGCCGCGGATCACGGACGCGGTGCTGTGGGGCAAGGCGCTGCCGGTTTGCTCGAAAATCTCCCACCCTGCCTGCAGGGGCACAAAGGTAATCGACAAGGGCAGCGCGGCCAATACCTGCTGCGCTGCAGGCACCACTTCTTTTCCAATCCCGTCACCGGGGATGATGGCAATCCGGTAGCTGCTTTGCACGTTTCCTTCCATCTATGAAATCTACCTGGTTTCGCTGTCCTGCATGGCTAGATGCCAAAGGCGCGGACGATGGCAACGAGGCCAAAGGTCAGAATGACCACACCGGCTAGCCGGTTCACCCAGCCCAGGATGGCTGCATTCATGCGCTGGCGCAGCAGGGATATACCGCCCGAGAGCAACAGCCACCACGTCGCCGAACCGCAAAAGACACCGAGTACCATCATGGCCGCGGCCGCCGTGCTGCCGCCGGCCGTGACCAGGCCCGCGCCCGCAAAGATGGCCGCAAAGGCCAGGATAGTCACGGGGTTGGTCAGCGTCAGCACAAAGGTAGAGCCGTACGCACTGGCCAGC
>JACFMY010000421.1:0-456 GCA_019455155.1 Caldilineaceae bacterium | reverse complement strand
CGCCCAGATAACACAGAAATGCGCCGCCTACGAGCGCCAGCCATGTCTGCTGGTCTACCAGAAAGGAGGTCACCAGCGAGAGCCCAAACGCGGCGATGAAGCCATAGACCGCGTCGGCTGTTGCGGCCCCCAACCCAGAAACGAGGCCCGTAAGCTGGCCAAAGCTGAGCGTGCGCTGAATGCAGAGCAACCCGATCGGCCCCACCGGCGCAGCAATCGCAAACCCCAATACTAGACCTTTGAAGAAGAGCTCGAGGGGCATGAATTCCATCTCCAACTGCAATGGTTGATAGTGACTAGGAACCCGGTCAGGGCAGGCAAGCCTGGCTGGCCGGGCATGGCTACCACGGCTCCTGAAAGGGCCCGCGTCCGCTCAGGTACTCCCCAATGCGGCGCCGGCAGCCCCCATGCATGTTGGGCGGCAGCTTATCCAATCCAAACCAGGCGAGACCCTCG
>JACFMY010000420.1 GCA_019455155.1 Caldilineaceae bacterium | reverse complement strand
CGGGATCGATGACCTGATATTCTTCTTCGATGCCAATGTTAAAGGAAGGATGGTACATGTGTGCTCCTACCAAGCTGGCGTAATCTGGTCATTGAGTGACGGCGAATCGGTCTACACGCGGAGAGGAAAGTGTTCTCCCCCCCGTCACGACACAATCGACACCGTCTACCCAGCGGCCCTGCTACCGCCCCATCGCCCTCTTACCGCGGGTCCACGATAAACGCGGGAATCACAGAGCCACCGCCGGCCGTCACATTGAGGAGTGTGACTTTGCTCAGCCGTACCAGACAGCCGTCCACCATATCTCCGTTGAAGATAAAGGGGTCGGAGTCGACCAGCCGCCGGCTGATGTCTACTGTCCCATTCGGCGCCATGGAGGGGAAATCTTCGTACGCGATGACAGCCCGGGCTTGCACAATGGACGGTTCCGTTAGCGCTTCCTGCAGGGCATGATCCCAGACATCTTGCTCCGTCTCCCAGCCAATGAGCACACCCTTGCCACCGTACTCGTCATTGGGCTTGAGCACTAGCTGCTCCCGGTTTTCGCTGGCCCAGGGCAGCAGCTCAATCGGTTGGCCAGTGGGGTCGATGGTTCTGCGCTCTTCTATCATCCGGGTCCAGGGGATGTGCTGCCGCACGGCCTCCTGTTCTTCCGGCGTGAAGAGATAGGCGTTTCGTTCATCCGAGGCCACGGCAAAGCTGGCTTTCTTGTGCACCATTTTGCAGGCAAAGGGATTGGCCATGCAGATGGCGCCTGCGCGCAGGGCGTGAATGATCGGATGGTCGAGGCCAAAGCGCTGCAGAAGCTCCGTCGTCAGCACCCGCTTGTAAACAAGGTCTACGGCACGGCCGCCGGCATAGAGCATGCCCTCGCGGAACTCCATGTCGTTGGGGTCACAGATGGTGACATGGATACCGTAGCGGGCAAAATAGGCGACGAACAGGTGGAATTCGGTAGTCGTCGGCACACCTTCCCAGTCCACGATCACCATGTCAGGCAGCTTGTTGCGGTTGCCGCGCCATTGGAAATAAACACGCAGCAACGCATCTACGGCGTTGCGCCGGCCGGTCGCCAATGTGTCCACGTGGTAGTGCTCGCTGAACGCCTGCATGAGCGGTGTCTCGCTGAATAGCTCGGTGAGCACATCGCTGTACGCCATGCTTGCCGGGCTTTCGCCGTTAAGCTCTACGTAGTTGAGGTGATAGCGACCGTCGTCAAGGATGGTGAAAAAGCTGTCCAGGCGGGCAGTGGGCAGAATGGTGCGAAAGCCCGCCGGTATCTGCACCAGCTCTTCTTCGTCCTCTGTCAAATAGACCTGGGCGCGCAGATCGGGATCGCCTAACATGGCGTCTGCCAGCTTGCGGAATACGCCCAGAATGACTGTGCTCCGCCAGCGCACATAGTGCCAGTCCATACCCGTGTACAAGAGCGGCCGCAACACCGTGGTCAGGGGCCGGTCGCCAAAGATCAGGCCGCGGGCGCGCAGGCCGGGCAGCAGGTAATCCCAGCTATCCTGTGCCAATGTACCGGTGGCACAGAGCTCGTGGTACGTGTCGATTGCTTTCTTTCGTTGGCTCATATTCTACGGTGAAAGGGGGTCGAATTGGTGACCAGGGGGCGTTGCCGGCGCGACCCCGGCTACGCAGCCACAATTATAGCCGTCTGCGCGCCAGGCGCAAACGCCCTTTTTGGAAGGGCCCTTGGCAGCCATGGCGCTTCCGTCCGCTCTAATCCGTCTGGTCTAATCCGTCTGGTCTAAATAGCACAGGACGTGATGCGGGCACCCGCATCACGTCCTGCACACAAAGGAGGAGGAAGAAACAACTTGATCGTAGACCTTCCCCGCCGCCAGCAACGTGATTGATTATCCATTTGTTATACGAAAATTATACAGGCTGTGATTTTCGTGGCGGCCTGGACGCGTGCCATGGCCGGCGCCGGAGAGAAAGCAGGCTGTTTGGGGAGAAACGCTCCACTGTTACAATACGTGAGGAAGGATCGTGCAGCGAGGCGCCGGGTCCAGTAAGCTCCCTTCGGACTCGGGGCTTCGGCAAGCATCCAGACGACGGAGACAGAAGACTGAGTATGCGCAAGGTTGGCTTCCTGCTCAAAGACACCTACGCACACTGGCGCGCCGATGACGTCCCCCAGCTGGCGGCCGCGCTTGCCTACTATACGTCCGTCTCTGTAGCTCCCTTGATCGTCTTTGCAAGTATGGCGGCCGGCCTGGTTTGGGGCAGCACCGAAGTGGCGCGTAGCCAGTTGTTTGAACAGGTGGGCGCCCTCTTCGGCAAGGAGGTAGCTACCTTTGCCCGCCTGGTTGTGAGCGGCGCCGAAACGCCCAGTATCTCCACCATCGCCGGCATCATCAGCCTGGGTACACTCATCTGGGGCTCCACGAACGTCTTTGCCCAGCTGCAGAACGCGCTCAACAGGGTGTGGAACGTTCAGACAGAACAGAGAGGGCTTGCCCGCATTGTGAGAGAACGCTTCCTGGCCTTTGTATTGGTGCTGGCCATGTCAGTATTGCTGTTGCTCTCGCTCCTGTTCAGCACGGCTGTGAGCGCAGCCTACACATCCGTGGCCAGCACGTTCGCGTGGTTGCCCTTCTCGTGGCAGCTGGCTAGCTTCACGGTCACTGCCCTGGTCCTGACTCCGCTCTTTGCCATCGTCTTCAAGGTACTGCCCGAGGCTGACGTCGCCTGGGGTGACGTATGGGTCGGCGCGACCGTGACCGCGGTGCTCTTTACCGCCGGGGAAACGCTGATCAGCTTCTATCTCGGACGCACTGCGACGGCCTACGGTGCGACGGGCTCTGTCCTGGCATTCCTCTTGTGGATGTATTATTCCGCGCAGATCTTTTTTATTGGCGCGGAGTTTACACAGGCCTATGCCAACCGCTTCGGATCAGGTCTGGCATCCGCGGCGTCAGGCGCGGACCCGGCGCCAGAGTCGTAAAGCTGCACCGCTGTGCAAGCCATTACGGGCTGTCGCCCATACTGCTCACCAATGGCATATAGAGATCGACGCCTCCCAGCACGGAGGTGATTACCAGGCCCTCCAGCGGCTGGTTGGTGCCGTCACCGATGAAGACCACCGACCTGATCCCCCCATTGGGGACCGTAAAAGCCGGCAGGTCAACGTACTGTACCGTGCAGTTGCTGCCTGCCTCTGTTATCTGCCAATCATAGGTGCCCGGCGCCACGGTCACTGTGACGTCGTCTCTGTACACCAGGCCGGCCAATTCGGTAATCACGTCGCCGGTTTCGTCGCAGAAATCCACAGCTGTGGCCGCAACTGTACTGGAGAAGGGCGCAGCGTGGATCACTGTTATGGTAGCCAGCAAGGGTGGCGGCACGGTGCCGCTTGGCAGGGTGGCGCCGGCCGGTTCAACCGCTACTCCTGCACGCGGGAGCAGCGCGATGCTGGTCAACAGCAGCAACAGGATAAAGATTGCGGCAAAACCAAACCGGCGCAGAATCAGGTACGCTTGGGGCTTGTCCATGATGCCTCCTCAACAGGAATTTCGAGCGTACGGTGAACGGCGCGGACGGGGGAGAATGATAGGAACTGTTACATACGATGACGGGGTTAGGTACCTAAAAGTAACGCATCAACTATCTGGTATAATGCAGCCATGCCAATTCACATCCTGCCACCCGAAACCGCTGCCAAAATCGCCGCCGGAGAGGTCGTAGAACGGCCCGCCAACGTGGCAAAAGAGCTGTTGGAAAACAGCATCGACGCCGGCGCCACGGAAATCCGCGTTGAAGTGCGCGAAGGCGGCCAACGCCTGTTGCGTGTGGCCGACAATGGCCACGGGATCGCAAGCGAAGAGGTGCCGCTTGCTTTTGAGCGCCACGCGACCAGCAAGCTCACCACCGTCGAGGATCTGAACCGGATCGTCACCTTTGGTTTTCGGGGGGAAGCGCTTTACAGCATTGCCGCGGTTAGCCAGCTTACCCTGAGCAGCCGCCATCGCGATGAGCCTTATGGCACCACCATTCACCTGGAAGGCGGTACGGTGCGTGACACGGGACGGGCCGGTTTGCCTGTCGGCACAGCCGTCACTGTCGAACATCTCTTCTTCAATGTGCCGGCTCGCCAGAAGTTCCTTCGCTCTCCAGCCACCGAGGCCGGCCAGATCGCGTCTGTGGTGCAACGTTACGCCCTCGCCCACCCGGAGCGGCGTTTCAGCTTTATCAATGACGGCCGGCTGCTTTTCCAATCCACAGGCACGGGCGATGTCTTTGATGTGCTCGTTAAAATCTATGGTTTGGAGAATGCCCGCCAGTTCGTCGACATTGGGCCAGAGCGACGCCCGGGGTCCCCACGAGATACGTCTGCTCTGGACAGCATGGCGTTGGATGTCGATTTCATGTCCGGGACGGACAGAGACAGCAATCCGGCGGCCAGACCGAGCGCCAGGGCGGAGGTCAACGGCTTCGTAAGCTTACCCTCACTGACCCGTGCCAATCGGAGCAACATCGATATTTTCGTCAACCGTCGCTATATTGAGGATCGCAGCCTCACCCATGCCGTGGTCCAGGCTTATCACACGTTGCTGCCAGTGGGACGTTTTCCGGTCGCTATCATCTTCTTGGAGGTTGACCCAGCCCAGGTCGATGTAAACGTCCATCCTCAGAAGACACAGGTACGTTTTCTGGAAGAGCGGCGCATCTTCTCAGCTGTACAGCAGGCTGTGCGCCGGGCCGTAATCGAAGCGTCACCCGTGCCAGATATGGGCGTGGACGATGACGGCCGGCTGGTCTCTCCGGAGCACACAGGCAGCGCGGTACCATCGGGATGGGCAGCGCGCCGCGACAACATTATCAACGCCGGGCGGCAGCATAGCCTCGACATGTTTGTCCCATCCCAGCGCACGCAGCCGGAGCCCCAGGATGCTGCGCCAGGGCAGGCGGCCCCGACTGCCGCCAGCAGCGTGAGCAGCACACATCCTCCAACTGCTCCAGCCCTCCAGCAGCAAGCACGGCAGTTGCCGCCCCTGCGCGTCGTGGGGCAGGTAGGCGCCATGTACATTGTGGCCGAGGGCCCGGAAGGCCTCTTCCTCATCGATCAACATGCTGCCCATGAACGCATCCTCTACGAGAAGTTCATGGCTCAGCGCTATGGCACGGAGGGCGGCGCCGTCGCCCAACAGCAGTTGCTGGAGCCATTGACCTTACATGTGGGCAGCCAGGCGGCGGGCCAGGTAGCCGCACACCTGGAGGCTCTGGCGCAGGTCGGCTTTACAGTAGAGCCATTTGGCGGCGACACCTTCTTGGTGCGTGCGGTACCGGCCATTCTAGCTGGTGAGGATCCTGCACGGGCCCTGGTGGAGATCGTGGGCGCGTTGGGCGAGCGGCGCAATCTAGTGGGCGAAGAACTAGAGGCGCGGCTCGTGAAGATGGTGTGCAAGCGGGCCGCCATCAAGGCC
>JACFMY010000419.1 GCA_019455155.1 Caldilineaceae bacterium | reverse complement strand
CATCGTGATCTACATCGGCTGTGGCGAGCGCGGCAACGAAATGACCGAAGTGCTGGCTGAGCTACCCCAGCTGGACGACCCGCGCACGGGCGAGCGGCTCATGCAGCGCACCGTGCTCGTCGCCAACACCTCCAACATGCCGGTGGCCGCGCGCGAGGCCAGCATCTACATGGGCATCACCATGGCGGAATATTTCCGCGATATGGGCTACGATGTGGCGTTGCTGGCAGACTCCACCTCCCGCTGGGGAGAAGCCCTGCGCGAGATTTCGGGCCGGCTGGAAGAGATGCCCGGTGAAGAGGGCTACCCCGCCTATCTGGGCACTCGCCTGGCCAATACCTACGAGCGGGCCGGCCGCGTCACGACCCTGGGCGATCCGGCGCGGGAGGGCTCCGTGACGGTCGTCGGCGCCATCTCCCCGCCGGGCGGCGATTTCTCTGAGCCCATGACGCAGGCATCGCTGCGGGTCACGGGCGTCTTTTGGGGGCTGGATACGGGGCTGGCGCGACGGCGCCATTTCCCGGCCATCGACTGGCGCACCAGCTATTCCCTCTATGAGCTTAGGGCATGGTTCGAAAATGAGGTGGCCGCGGATTGGCCCAGCCTCACAGCCGAGGCCAAGGCGCTGTTGCAGGAAGAGGAAGCGCTGCTGGAGATCGTACAGATGGTGGGCGCGGACACGCTGCCTGCGAGCCAACGTGGCCTGCTGGCCATCGCGCGGCGGCTGCGAGAAGATTTCCTGCAGCAGTCCGCGTTCGACCCCGTCGATGCTTTCTGCCCGCTCTCCAAGACCCATGCCATGTTGGAGTCCATTCTTGCTTTCGGCCGCGCGCTGCAGGAAGCATTGGAACGGGGAGAGTCGCTGGAAGAGTGGTTGGAGAATCCGCAATGGGACGAGCTCAGCCAGATGAAACAGATGCCGGCGTAGGCCTGGCCGCGCCGCGCATCCCCCTATACACCAAGACGTTTCGAACTGTCTCCTCCCTATCCGGCCCGCTGGCCCTGGTGGAACGGGTGACGGGCGTCGGCTACGGCGAGCTTGTCAACATCGTCACCGATGATGGCGAGCTGCGCCAGGGACAGGTCCTGGAAATCGACGGTGACCGCGCGACGATCCAGGTCTTCACCGGCACGCGAGGTCTGGGGCTGGCCAATGCGGGCGTGCGCTTCAGCGGCGATGTGGCCCGCCTGCCTGTTTCGCTGGATATGCTGGGCAGGACGCTGAACGGCCTCGGCGAGCCGCTAGACGGCAAGCCGCGCCTGATCCCGGAGCACCGGCTAGACATCAACGGCTCGCCCATGAATCCATGCGCCCGCGACCATCCTTCGGAATTCATCCAGACCGGCATCAGCGCGATCGATGGGCTCAACACCTTGACGCGCGGCCAAAAATTGCCCATCTTCTCGGGGTTTGGCCTGCCGGCGAACGAGCTAGCCGCCCAGATCGCCGCCCAGTCCGCTGTGCGCGGCAGTGCCGGGAGCGGCGCGGCAGAGGGCGACGACTTCGTAGTGGTCTTTGCCGCCATCGGCATCACCTTCCGGGAGGCGCGCTATTTCCAGGAGCAATTTGCGGCCACAGGCGCCATGGAGCGCACGATCCTCTTTTTGAATCTGGCCGACGATCCGACGGTGGAGCGGCTGCTCACGCCAAGGGCAGCGTTGACCGCGGCTGAATATCTCGCCTTTGAGCACGATCGCCATGTGCTGGTGATCATGACGGACATGACCAACTACGCCGAAGCCCTGCGCGAGATCGGCACGGCCCGCGAAGAGGTGCCTGGCCGCCGCGGCTACCCTGGTTACCTTTACACTGATCTGGCCACCCTCTACGAACGCGCGGGCCGGCTCAAAGGCCACCGGGGCTCGATTACCCAGCTCCTTATCCTGACCATGCCCGACGACGACATCTCCCATCCAATCCCCGATCTCACAGGCTACATCACCGAAGGCCAGATTGTGCTCAGCCGCGACCTCCACCGGCAAGGTATCAACCCGCCCATCGATGTGCTGCCGAGTCTATCACGGCTTATGAACGCGGGCATCGGCAAGGGCAAGACACGCGAGGATCACCGCGCGGTGGCTGACCAGCTCTATGCGCTGTACGCGGAGGGGCGTGACCTGCGCCGGCTGGTCGCCATCATTGGGGAGACGGGCCTGACGCCCGCGGATCGCCGTGTTTTGGCCTTTGCCGAGCGCTTCGAACGTGAGTTCATCCACCAGGGTGGGGCGCGGCGCTCCATCGAAGACACTCTGGGCCTGGCATGGTCGTTGCTGGCCGACATACCCCTTGGCGAGCTCAAGCGGATTCCACCGGAACTGCGCCGCCGCTACGGTCACCGTCAAGAACGGAGTGCATGACGCGCGACGCGGGCGGCACAGTATAGCCAGCTGGCCACACTTTAGGCCGCCGGGTAATAGATCTCAATGTTGGACTGGTCGATGAAGACGTGGTCCATATAGACTGCGGGCGGCACCGAGTCGGCGTTGAGGATACGCGCGGCAAGCTCCAGCAACATATCGCCGTAGCGCTCGGGCATGAAGGCGGTGGAGCCGATGATGCGCGAGCGCCCGGTGCGGATCTCCTCGCGAACGAGCCGGTCCGCGCCCTGGCCCACGATGGCCAGATCTTCCTCGCGGTTCAGGCGCCGCGCGGCCCGCAGCGCGCCCAGGGCAGCGTCATCGTTGAAGCAGATGACTGCCAGGCAGTGTACCTCTGGCAGCTCCAGCAGGGCGCGGTAGACAGCAGCCTCGCTAGTTGAGCTGGTGTTGCCGCTGTTCAGAATCACCTTCTTATCGTCCCCAACCGGGCCAAGGATCTCCTCCAGCCCGCGCAGTTGGCCTTGCATGCGCGCCTCAGGCAGTGCGCCCGCGCGCGGCTCTTCCAGGATCAGGAGCCGGTCGAAGTGACCGTCCCAGTGCTGCTGGATCCAGCGCCCCAAAGCGACGCCCGCCAGGTGACCGGAGTGAAAGTTGTTGACCCCAAAATAGGTCGCGCCCACCATGGGGATATCGACGGCGACGACCGGGATGCCGGCCTGCTGGTACTTGTTCATGAGCAGCGTGCCCATGCGCGCGTCGATCTGGTATTCGATCACCAGATTGACCCCTTTGGCGATGAAATTGTCGGCGATCTGGAGGGCGCGGTCGCCGCTCAGGCGATTGTCGGCCATGACCAGATCGATGTTGCTGCGCTGCTTCACGGCTCGCTCCAGCCCGCGGCGCACATCCACGGCAAAGGGAATTTCCTCGCTGAGATTGGCGAAACCCAGCTTGTAGGTCGTCTGCGCGCGGCGGGGAGCAAAGGTGGTGACTGTATTTTCCCCGCAAATGGTGAGCTGGCAGTCAAGCTGGCGCAGCTGCTCCAGCACCGCGGGATCGACACCAGTGTCGGTGAAAAGGTGGTCGATGCGTTCTGGCGGCGCGAAGACGGTCAGCCCTTGTTTGACCATGGACTGGGCCTCGACCAGGGCGACTACGTTGCTGGCCGACGCGAGCATCTGCCGCTTGAGCTCGGCTTCCTGCAGATTGCCCGCCATCAGGCCCCGATCCACGGAGAAGCCGGCGCCGGAGACGAAGGCAGTGCGGATGTGGAGGCCGGCGAGCATGGACGCGCCGATGGTGCCGGCTGTGGCCTGGCCGTCACCGCGCAGAACGCCGCCGACCAGGATGACGGTGTTGGAAAGATCCGCGGCCAGCAGCCGCGCAATGTTGAGCCCGTTGGTGACGATCGTCAACCCCCGCTGCTCCTGCAGGTGGGGCACCATGGCGTGGGCGATCTCGCTGGCGTCCAGCAGGATGGTGTCGCCAGTTTCCACCATGTCGGCGGCCCAACGGGCAATGTACTTGATGGCCTTGTTGTTGTATTCGGGCACGAAGGGGCGCTGGCCATTCTGGATCCGGTGTGGCTCGTTGAGCACCGCGCCCCCGCGCACGCGGCGCACGCGATCTTCCTGCTCGAGCACATCGAGATCGTTGCGTACCGTGCCCTCGGAGACATCCAAGATCGTGGCCAGCTCGCTCACCCGGATCCCGGGCTGTTCTTGCAGCAGGCGCAGAATATGCTGGCGACGCTCAAATGCAATCATGAACCATCCTCCAATTTCATCAGCCGTGCCGTAGGCTATTGACACGCCGCGCGGAGTTTGCTATATTATCGCTAAATTCCAACAAAAATCAATAGATTTCAACAAAATTCGCAAAGCAGGTCAGGCAGATCACCAGTTTGGTGCAGGCTCGCCATACAGTTACCCGCAGCAGTTGCGCACGGCAGTTTACCCTTGCCGCGCCATCTGCTGCCAGCCGGCGTTTGTGTGCTCCCCAGGATCAGCGAGGTTCCCGTTTTCGCGTTCGAATCAATACTTAGCTACAAGGAGAGAGGTATGAAGCACTGGCGCATATTGGCCGTCCTTACGTTGTTTGCACTTGTCCTGTCGGCATGTACGGCGGTGGCGCCGGGCGCGCAACCAGCCCCTGCCGGCGCGGCGCAGCCTGCCGCGGCGGCGTGTCCGACACAGAGAGATAGCTACAAGATTGGATTCGCCAACCTGACGGAAGACATTGTCTTTACCAAGCTCGTGCGCGAAGGCATCGAGTCCGCGGCCGCGGAAGCGGGCAACATCGAGCTCGTCTTTGCCGACAACAAGTTGGATGGCGCGACCGCGCTGGCCAACGCGGAGAACTTCATCTCCCAGGGTGTCCATGGGGTCATCGAATTCCAGACCGATGAAGCGTTCGGCAACGTCATCATGAGCAAGTTCCGCGCTTCGAACATTCCGGTCATTGCCATTGACATTCCCATGCCAGGCGCTACCTTCTTCGGCGCCGACAACTATCTGGCGGGCCAGCTTGCCGGCGAAGCCGCGGCGAACTGGGTCAATGAGAACTGGGGAGGCCAGGTCGACGCCATTCTGATGCTCGAGCTGCCGCAGTCGGGCCCTGTGCCGGCCGCACGTATGCAGGGTATGGTGGACAAGCTCCAAGAGGGGCTGGCCAATCCGGTGCCCGACGACAAGGTCTTCCATCTCGACAGCAAGAACACACAGGAAGAGTCGTTCAAGGTTACCTCCGACATTCTCCCCTCCATCCCTGACGCCACCCATATCGTAGCCGTCACCATCAATGACGGCACAGGTCTCGGCGTCGTTGCTGCCGCGGAGGCTGCGGGCCGCGCCGACCAGGTTATTGTCGTGGGCCAGAACGCCGATCCTTCGGGCCAGGAGGAGATGATCAAGGAAAACAGCCGCTACCTGGGCGCCACAGCCTACTTCCCTGAGCGCTATGGCGATAAGATCATTCCGGCCATGCTCGACCTCCTCGAGTGCCGGCCTGTACCGCCTTCGGTCTTCGTGGATCATGTCTTCATCAGCGCCGACAATGTGTGTGATTACTATCCGGAGAACTGGCCGGACTTTTGCGCCGGTAAGTGAGTCCGGCGGGCGGCGC
>JACFMY010000418.1 GCA_019455155.1 Caldilineaceae bacterium | reverse complement strand
CGCCCTGGACTGCATGGCCATCTCCCAAGAAAAAGAGGGCGCCAGGCGTAGAGACTGGGAAATAGACCGTGACGCCGGCCACAAAACCCCGATAGTCCATGTTGCCCCCATGAGGTCCGGAGGTAGCCGTTGATATGGCCTCGTCGCCAGCTGGCGCAACGCCAAAACAGCCCAACATGGGCGCTAGCGGCACCTCGACCGCGCCAAATGACGGCTGCGGCACAAGGAGGGTCGCCTTCCCGGCAGCTACGTCGACGCGCCAGCGTCCGGTGTGGCGTTCACCCGCCGGCGGCCAGGGGAGCTCGCGTACGAAGTCTGGATCGACCACATTGGGCGCCAGCATCGTGTTGCTCCAACCAACATCGCGGTTCGGGACGATCTGGTCAAGATGTACGACAAGCGTGTCGCCGGGCTCGGCGCCCTGTACATAGAAGGGACCCGTCATCGGATTGCCGCGCGAAGTCACCTGGTCGCCGTGCAGATCGGCGCCCGCGGCATCGACAGTCGTGGTCTGGACAGTATCGCCAGGTCGCACGGTCAGGACGGGCGCGACGGTTGCTAGAACATGGTGGTAGTGGGTCGGTTGGAAATGGTGTACGGTCATAGCTTCTTGGCTCGGCGTTGATAGCAGATTCAGGGTTGGATGATTCCCAAGGCGCATTGCCAAGGGGATTGATGCCAGCAGGTATTACAGATCTTGGGGAATCGGAATCACGACGGTAACAGCAACGGCTGCCATCAGCAATCTACCATAGATTGGCCGCCAATGCATGTCCGCGCTGGCTGGCGGCTGTGACAAACAAAAAGGGGTGCGCGGGTTCGCGCACCCCTAGAACAACACACAAATTGTCGTCTCGCTCGACTACCTGTTTCTGAAGCTGTCTCTTAAGGAGGTCGCTGCCACCCTATGCGGCTGCAGCCAGGGCCTCATCTTCCTCTTCATCAGCCTGGTCGCTTGCCGGCGTCGCATTGGCCAACGCCTTGGGTTCCAGGACCACAGGCAGACCATAATGGCTGCGCACAAGCTGGTTGATCTCCTTGACCAGGTCGGGATTCTCTGCCAGAAACGACTTGGCATTCTCACGGCCTTGCCCCAGGCGAATATCACCGTAGCTGTAGAAGGCGCCGCGCTTGGTGACGATCTCTTCGCTCACAGCCAAATCCAGCAGATCGCCGACGCTGCTGATGCCCTCGTTGTACATGATGTCAAACTCAGCCTGGCGGAAGGGAGGCGCTACCTTGTTCTTCTTAACCGTGACCCGGGTGCGATTGCCCACAACCCCGTCGCCCTGCTTGATGGACTCAATCCGCCGCACGTCCAGCCGGACACTGGCGTAGAACTTGAGCGCCATCCCGCCCGTCGTGGTCTCGGGATTGCCGAACATGATGCCGATCTTCTGGCGTAACTGGTTGGTGAAGATCATACAGGTATTGCTGGATTTAATGACGCCCGTGAGTTTACGTAGCGCCTGGCTCATGAGCCGCGCCTGGAGGCCGACGTGGCTGTCACCCATCTCCCCTTCAATCTCCGCGCGCGGCACCAGTGCAGCCACGCTGTCTACCACGACCACATCCATGGCGTTGGAGCGCACCAGGGCTTCGGCAATCTCCAGCGCCTGTTCGCCGGTATCTGGCTGGCTCACATACAGATTGTCAACGTCCACACCAACCCGGGTTGCGTAGGAGGGATCCAATGCATGCTCCACGTCGACAAAGCCACAGATACCGCCCGAGCGCTGGGCTTCCGCAATGACGTGGAGACAGAGCGTCGTCTTACCCGAGCTTTCCGGGCCGTAGATCTCTACGATGCGCCCCTTGGGATAGCCGCCCACACCCAGCGCAATGTCCAGGCTCAAACTGCCACTGGGGATCGACTCAATGTTGAGCTTGGTCGCCTCTCCCAGCTTCATGACGATGCCCTCGCCGTATTTCTTGTTCAGGTTAGCAAGCGTCGTGTCCAACGCTTTCCCTTTACCGCTCTCCATAGTAATCTCCGTTTTGTCACTCTTGCGCGAGCGCGCCACGTGGCAGTCCTTTCTCCTTGGGGTTACGCCGTCTGCGGTCGTTTGCTTCAATAGGGAGGTCACACAACTGTGCAACACGAGGCTAGTTTAGCACAAATGTTCTAAGTCGTCAACCTGCGTTTTTTGGGAGCGGATAGCTTCCAGCATGCTGCTTCCAACGTGGTGTGCTCCGCTTTGGGCTGCGCCAGCGCGAAGTGTGCACTTCAAGCCTGCACATTTTTTGCATCTCGATTAGTGGGGCTTATAATCGACGCAACGGCACGGGCCAAGTATCGTCGCTGAGAGCAGCTACTTCGTTACCACCGAACGAACTTCCCCTCTTGCTTACTTCCACCTGTGCAAGACAAACTGGACAGAAAAGCCGTGTACCGACGTAAACTCAATCGAGCCTGGGAGACATTGAGGTCGATGCCGATGCCTGCTATCGCGTCCGACCGGTTGGTGGATCTGCATAACGATCTGACGCACTATGACACGACCATTTCCAAGGAGCTGCGCGAGTTTCTGCGGGGCAATCCTGTAAACCGCGCCCGTCTTGTCGTCGACCATGAACTCGAAGAAGCTTTACGCGCGTTCAAAGCCGAATCGCCCGCTGAAGTTGAGTGTCGCCGCGATATGTTGCGCTACAAGCGGCGCATTGACGACGTAGTCCGCGAGTTACTGCGCCTGCTCGACGAACGCACGCCGATGCGGCGCTAGGCCACCGGCATCCACACTCCAGGTACAGGCGGCAGCCCGCATGCGGCCTGCTATTGGTGCCCTCAATCTGAACAAACGGTTTTGATATGGGTTGGGTATATGGATGGACCCCACGCGGCAGCGCCCCCCAAGCCACCCTTTAGCGGAAGGCGCAGGGCTGCAGACCCGTCACACCTGGCACGACCTACGCGTCAGGGGGTAACTCTGTTTCCCTGAGCAGGAGATCTTCCACAGTCTCGCGGCGAAGTATGGTGTAGGCGCACCCCTCGCGTAACCAGAGCACGGCTGGCTTGCGGGCGCCGTTGTAGTTGCTACCCATCGCCAGATGATACGCGCCGCTGACCGGCACAGCCAGCAGCTCGCCGGCCTCCAGCGCGGGCAGCACCAGGCCCTCGATCAAGACGTCACCACTCTCACAGTATGGCCCGGCGATCCAGGTCATCCCTGCCACGGGCCGGTCAGGCGCAGTGACGGGCAGCGCACTGTAACGGGCGCCGTAGAGAGCCGGTCGCGGATTGTCAGCCATGCCCCCGTCGATGAGCAGCCAGCGCCGGGCGCCCGTCCGCTTCACCGTGTCAACCCGGTAGACCGCGACGCCGGCCTGAGCGACCAGACTACGGCCTGGCTCCAGCCGCAGGGTGGGCAGCGGCAACGCGCGCGCCTGGCAGCCTGCCACCAGTCGCTGGGCGACAAACTCCACGTATCTGTCAATCGAGGGATGCGGCAGCTCCTCCTCATGGTAGGCTACTCCCCAGCCGCCGCCTGGGCAAAGTATCTCCGGATACCAGCCGGTCTGCCCACGCAGCTCCACCAAGAGATCGAGCACCGTGTCTAGCGCCGGACCAACGGGCGCTGGGTCATGAAAATGTGATCCCTGATGAAAGTGTAGACCGGTGAGGTGGAGCCCCTCAGTCTGGCAGAATTGGACCGCGGCCACAACTTCGGCGGGCGCCATGCCGAACTTGCTTTCCTCCTGTCCAGTCTGGCGATAGATGTGCGTATCGACGGCCAGACCGGGCCGGACGCGAATCCAGAGCTGGGGTGTGGTCGACCCTGTGCGCAGCAGTCCAGCCAGACGATATAGTTCCGGAAGATTGTCCACCACGATCGTGCCCGCATGGGCAACCGCCGCCTCCAGATCCTCTTTGCTCTTGTTGACACCGTGGACCAGGATCCGGTCACGCGGGAGGCCCGCGGCCACCGCGACACCGATCTCACCCGCGCCCGTACAGTCGATCCAGAAGCCCTGCCGCTGGGCCCATTGTGCGATCGCCTTACACATGAAGGCCTTGCCCGCGTAGGTAATACCGCTGGCGCCGGGATAGTGGCGCTGCAGCGCTTCCTGGTAGGCAGCCGCCGCCGCGTCCAACGTCGCCCCGTCGAAAAGATAGAGCGGCGTGCCATAACGGTCCGCCAAGGCCTGAAGGTCACAGCCGCCAATGCGCAGCGTCGCACTACCGGCGGCACCGCTATAAGTAGTCGTTACCGGAAACAGTGCCAGGCGCTTTTCAAGTAGGTCGTTGGTAGCCATGGGTAACTCTTAGTTTCGTTTGGAAAAGGTAGGCGGTTGGACGATGACGAGAGCAATGCCCGCCAGGGTGATGGCAACACCGATGATCGCAACCAGGCCGGGAAGCTCGCCCAACAGCAAGATGCCCAGGATGATACCGCCCGTCACCTCCTGCGTGGCGACCAGGTTGACCAGCGTGGCGCTCGTCCGGCGCAATGCAGCATTGTAGAGCGTGTGCCCCACGCCCAGGGGCAGCAAGGCAAGCGCCAGGACACTCACCACCGCAAGCCATGTGTAGCCGCTGGCAGAAAACGTACTGGCGGCGAGCGGCGCCAGCCACAGTCCCGCAAAAAGATAGACAGTCCCTGCATAGGCCAACAGCGAGTAGCGGTGCCGTTGGCTGCGCCCGATTACGCTGTAGACGGCGAAGGCGATGGCGCTCAGTACAGCCAGCAGATCGCCAAACAACATCTGGGCGGTGGCCTGGGGCTCAAATCCGGCCATAACCGCGACGCCAACTACCGCGATCACGACGCCCAACCACTGGCGCCGGCCCAATGGCTCGCCCAGCCAGCGCCACGACAACAGCGCGGCAAAGATGGGCGCGGTATAGATCAGTGCCAGGCTGTGGGCAATGGACGTATAGGCGAGCGAGGCAATATAGAAGCCGAAATGCAAGGCGGCCACCAGGCCGAACAAGGCGAAACGGGGCCATTCTCGGGGTACCGGCATCCGTTCCCTCCGGAGCAGCGCCGCACCCAGCACAACGATCCCCGCGATCAAGAGGCGACCAGCAGCCACTTCGTAGACACTCAGGCTACTCGCCGCCCAACGAATGAAGATCGGGCTGGTGCTAAAGAAGAGAACGGCCAGCAGGACGTAGAACAACCCCTGGCGCTGTGACGCATCGCCAGGGGTTGCGGTCAGTTCATCGGGAACATCTCCGGACGGGCCGGTGTGATTCCGGTAACTCAACGGTGCAGCCACTTCTGTGCTCGCATGGGGAGACCTAACGGTGGTGCTCACAGATGAAGCTATGCCGGGCAGAGCACACGCTAGTGCAACCTCTCCTCAGCTGCCATGCTTCAGCTGCCATGCTTCCCATTGTTGGAGATGATCACAGTGGCGTTATCTATCAGGTTAAGGGCCGGGACGGTGCCGGCCCCCAAAGAGCGCCGTGCAGCCATTACACTGCGGGAACAAACAGCACATAGATCA
>JACFMY010000417.1 GCA_019455155.1 Caldilineaceae bacterium | reverse complement strand
ATCGGGTACGAAGACTGCCTGGTTACGGATGTGATAGGTCTGGCCAGGGCGGCGAGGCCGCCCTGGGCCGCGACGTGCACGGCCGGCGCTACTGTGATCGGGCATGATCTAAATACTCTCGTAAGAATAAGAAAGAGGGCTGCCCGCGGGCAACCCTCATGCCGCATCTCGTTCCATAGAGGCGGGCGCGATATCGATTGGCTCTAGCCGCTGGTCAGGCACGCCAATCATGCTGGTATGGGCCAGGCTGCCGCGGCAATCGGACGCCGCTGTGGCCCAGGACATATCGCAGCTGCACCGGGCTTCAGTCGATCTCGAGCACAACCGGTTTGCGATGGTTGCGCGCGGTCACTTCCAGCACAGCCCGCATGGCATTGGCTACCCGGCCACCGCGTCCCACCACGCGTCCCACATCCCGCTGAGCTACCCGCAGCTTGATGATGGTCTCGCGGCGGGTATCCTTTGTATAGACCCGCACGCGATCTGGTTCTTCGACCAGGGACTGCGCCAGGAAACGAATCAGCTCTTCCATATCTGAGCCCGAACCCCGTTACGCGGCGCTGCTTTCAGCAGCCGGTTCGTAGGGGAGCGCTTTGCCCTTCTCATCGATGAGGTTGGCGCGGCGCAGGATACGAACGACACCATCTGAAGGCTGTGCGCCCACGCTCAGCCAGTGTGCCGCGCGATCCATCTTCAGATCGACGGTTTCAGGCTGGGTGTTGGGATCATAGGTGCCGATCGTCTCAATAAAGCGACCGTCGCGCGGCGAACGCTTGTCGGCCACAACGATGCGGTAGAAGGGGGACTTTTTTGCGCCCATGCGGCGCAGACGAATACGAACCACGGTTCGATCTCTCCTTAGTTGTTACTCCGCTACCATACGACAACGGTAGAGTCTATAGTAGTAACCGCCGGCGGCTGGCGTTGGCGTCGAATGGAGGAAGCGCCAAGGACGGGCGGCGCACATTCGGCCTCTGCGTGGCTTCGACAGTTTCCTAACAAGTCCAGATAGGACCGGCATAAACCGCGGCACTGTAGGAGCGTACCGTCAGTTGCCGCCCCCGAACAGGTCCATGAAGTTCTGGGGCAGCCTGCTCCCGCGGCCCGGCATCGCCGTACGTCCCTTTTGCTTCTTCTTCTTGTTTCCGCCCATGATGCCGAGCTGCTTCATCATGCGCTGCATATCGCGAAACTGTTTGACAAGACTATTGACGTCTTGCACGGTCGTCCCGCTACCCGCGGCAATGCGGCGTCTCCGGCTCGCGTTCAACACGTCCGGGTTGCGCCGTTCCGTAATGGTCATGCTGTTAATGATGGCCTCGGTCTTTTTGAGGCTGTCCTGGGCCATCGTCGGATCCACATCCTTGACCATGCGGTTAACGCCTGGAATCATGCCGAGAATATCGGTGATCGGACCCAACCGTTTGATCTGTTTCAACTGGTCGAGAAAGTCCTCAAAGTCAAACTGCCCTTCGGACAGCCGTCGCTCCATGGCAAGCGCGTCGGCTTCATTGATATGCTCCTGGGCACGCTCAATTAATGTGAGCACGTCGCCCATGCCCAGGATGCGTCCGGCCAACCGTTCCGGATCAAAGGGTTCCAGGTCCGGCAGCTTTTCGCCCGTACCCAAGAACTTGATGGGCACGCCGGTGACTTCGCGCACGCTTAGGGCCGCGCCGCCGCGGGCGTCGCCGTCGATCTTCGTCATGATGAGGCCGGTCAGCGGCACGCGCGAGTTGAAGCCCTCGGCCACATTGACCGCTTCTTGACCGGTCATGGCATCTACCACCAGCAGAATGTCTGCCGGCCGCGTCACCATGCGCACCTGCTCCAGCTCCTGCATGAGCGCATCGTCGATCTGGAGCCGGCCGGCTGTATCAACGAGCACGGTCGTGTACGCCTTTTCACGCGCCTGTTTGACGGCGTTCTTGGCAATGGTGGAGGCCGGCGTATTGGTACCCTCGCTATAGACCGGCACATCGACCTGTTTGCCCAGTACTTCGAGCTGTTTGATGGCAGCGGGGCGATAGATATCTGCAGCCACGAGCAGTGGGCGCTGGCCATTCTTCTTGAGGCGTAGCGCCAACTTGGCCGCCATCGTCGTTTTGCCTGCGCCCTGCAGGCCGACCAGCATAATGACGTGGGGCGGTGCGCCAGATGTGTTGAGCGGCGCGGGCTTGCCCAAGAGCTCGATTAGCTCTTCGTTGACGATCTTGACGACTTGCTGGGCTGGCGTGAGGCTCTGCATGACCTCGGTGCCAACAGCACGCACCTTGACCTTCTCAACGAATAGCTTAACGACCTTGTAGTTGACATCCGCTTCCAGCAGCGCCAGACGCACCTCGCGCATGGCCGCGTTGACATCGTTCTCTGTCAACTTGCCTTTGGTTGCCAGCTTGTCAAAGACGCCTTGTAGTTTGTCGGTCAAACTCTCGAACACAGCGGCGTTCCCTGTTCGTCAACATGCAAAAATGATGCGCCCACAGGATCGCTCCAGGTCCACGCAGTCCTTTCGGGCGCAAAGCACACCATATTGTAACGGTTTTCCAGGCAACGGTCAAAACAGCAGGCAGTCAAGCAGCTATGAGATGCGCTGCCGTGGCACGGGCATCTCAAATGGCAGTACTCGATCAGGCGAGCGGGCGTCTACCCTCGGTCGCGAGGGCCAAAACAGCCTGCGCTCGCTGCTCAGCTACCGCTCTCGTCGCTGGCCGGAATGGGCGTCGCGGTAGGCGGTACAGGAGTCGGGGTAGGGGGAACCGGCGTTGGCGTTGGCGGTACACGAGTCGGAGTGGGCGGTACCGGCGTTGGCGTCGGTGGCGCTGATGTCGCTGTGGGTGGCACCGGCGTTGGCGTAGGCGGTGCTGATGTGGCTGTGGGCGAAACTGATGTCACCGTGGGCGGTGCCGATGTGGCGGTAGCCGGCACGGACGTGGCCGTAGGCGGCACGGGTGTAGATGTGGGCGACGGGGCCGGGGCTGTGCTGGCGCCGCCGGCGCCGCCCGTTCCTTGCTGGGTTGGCGATGGAGACGCGGCAGCGGGGCTCGCCGGCGGCGAAGTAGCCGCTACCGTGGCGGTTGGGGGCGCCGAGGTCACGGTGGGTGGCAGCGGCGTCGCGGTAGCTGCCGTTGTTGCCGCCGGTTCCTGCGGAGTGGCGCTGGCCAGTCCCGTTTCTGCTGGGGTGGCCGTAGCCGTGGCTGGCGCCGTGGTCACGGTTGGTGATACCGCGGGTTCTGGTGTCTCGCTGGGTGGAGTGCCAGTAGGCGTCGCGGGCGACGTTGCTGTTGGCGTCGCTGGAAGCGCCGTGCTGTCCGGTTCCGCCGGCGTCGCGCTGGGTGTTGTGTCCTCGGTAGCCGTCGCGGTGGACGCTGGCGTCGCTGGCTCGGGCGTCCGTACAGGTGTTCCCACTGGAGGCGACGTGGCCGGCAGCGTTGGCGGCACTTCTGCGGTGGCGGTAGGTGTATTGGACTGGCCTTCACCCGGCTCCACATCCGGTGGCACTTGTGTGTCCGTTGCCGGGGGCACGGTTGGCGCTGTCGTCGGCGGCGTCAGCGTATTGGTGGGCAGCGGTGTGGCGGTGAAGGTCGGCACGATAGTCGGCGTGGCAGATGGTGGCACCTGCCGCGTCGACACGGGCGTGGGGGTAGTCGTGGCGCCCAAATAGATATTACCGGGTAGCATAAGGGTTTCACCGACGCGAATCACGTCGCTTGTCAGGCAGTTGACGCGTTTGATCTCGTGCACCGTAGCATGGCTGCGCTCGGCAAGTGATGAGAGCGTGTCACCGCGTTGCACTGGATAGGGCGCCCAACCCTGTGGGAAGCTGCGTGCGCAACCAGTCTGCGCTGGCGCCACGGTTGGGGTGGGTGTTGGGCTTGGCGTTGGCAATGGCGGCGCCACCACGACCATGCGGATGCCCTGCACCACGTTGGGATTGCCGGGCAGGATTTGGTATTGCAGCTCCACCGTGGCGCCTGGCAGCAGCTCGCCAACAATTTCCATCGGTTCGAAGGATTCGACGCTGAGCTGGGGCTGGAAATTGGGGGCGACCAAGAGGTCACCGACCCGATAGAGCAGCCCGTTTTGACCGCGATATTGGAAGGTGCTGGTGACCTTTGGCGCCACTTCGCTTAGCTGGATTTCCAGACGCTCGGCGCTGGCCTTGATCTCGGCTGCCGTTTCCTGGTCGGCTTTGGCGCGCGCTTCGGCGCGCTCTTCGAGAGGAGTCAGCGCGACCCCCTGGTCGCGTATCCACACCTTGAGCGGATAGATGGCGTCACCAGGTAGGGAATCTTGGGCGACGACGACGACCGCGGAGGTCAGTACGTAGACGACGACCAGGAGCAACACAAGGGGCGCCAGGCGAAGCAGCGGCGTGCCGGAATAGGCTCCCCAGCCGGCCTGCAGCGTTTGGATGAAGGCGCGCCAGCGTGAGGTTTGGGGTCGTGCTGGTTCCTGTGCCAGGCCGGGCAGGTGGGCGACTTCGAGCTCAGCGCGCAAGGAGGCCGCGCGCTCCATGAAAGCGGCACGCGCTGCCACCCGTTGTGTGGGCACCGGTTGTGGTACAGGCAAGGTGGCGAGCTGCTCGGCTAGCTCGACCACAGCCAGCAGGTCGCCCAATTCCTCACTTACATCGGGCGGATAGCTGGCCAGGATTGTCTCAACCGGTTCGCCTGCCTGGAGTCTCTCGACTGCCTCGGCAAAAATGTCTTCCATCTGCATGTGCACTCTTTCAGCGCATCTGATCGTACAGGAGTGTACGCAAAGTGGCAACCGCCCGGTATTGCAGCGCCTTGACCGCGCCTTCGGTCCGGTTGGTCATTTCGGCCACTTCGCTGATGCTATACCCTTCCAAAAAGCGCAGGCTGACGACCTCGGCCTGTTCGTCGGTAAGCCGGCGGATAGCGGCGCGCAGGCGCTCAGCATCGAGCAACTGCTCCACAGCCCTGACTGGGTCCTGGGTTTCTGACGGTGTTGGCGGCGCTTCGTCAATGTCCACGGCACCATGCCTCCCTCTGCGTCGATAGAAGTCGATGACCAGATTGTGGGCGATCCGGTACAGCCATCCTGAAAAGGAGCTGTGCCACGCCTTACGGTCACGAATTGACTCGAGCATTTTCAGAAAAACCTGCGCGGTCAAATCTTCGGCCAGGCTCTGTTCGCCAGTGCGCCGATAGATATAGCTGTAAATCTTGGCCTCGTACCGGTCGTACAGCTCGCCAAGGGCAGCTTCGTTATACTGCATGGCTGCGGCCAGCAGATCTTCCTCGTTCGCCTCGGAGAGCGACATGGCAACATTGGTTCGGCTACTGTACGAACGTCCCTTAAGCATGATGACGTTGCTATACGCGAAAAATAACGGTGAATTTTTCAGGACCAGGGAAGTGCATTTTGGTGCTCGCACAGGCTGCGTGCCATCGCGGGCTCAATGGCCTGGACACAGCCGTTTGGGGGAGT
>JACFMY010000002.1:43595-46491 GCA_019455155.1 Caldilineaceae bacterium | reverse complement strand
CGCCCGTCCTGGAAGCGCAGACAGCGATGACGGGCCTGGTGGAGCTGAGCATGGTCTGCCGCGGCCCCAGCATCATGTAGCTGGCGCCGGCAGCCATCACGCGCGCCCCCATGTGCATCACGTGCTCGTAAGTGACATCGCTGTAGCCAAAGAGCGCGATGTCGATCTGCTCGCGCGCGATGAGATCCTCCAGCTGATCTTCACTCAGGATCGGGATGCCGTTTGGATAGAGCGATCCGGCCAACTCCGGCGGATAGCGGCGGTTCTCGAGATATGGGATCTGTGTGGCTGTAAACGCGACAACGGTATAGTTGGCGTTGTCGCGGAAGAAGACATTGAAGTTGTGGAAATCGCGGCCAGCGGCGCCCAAAATCACGACTCTCTGCGACATTGCAGACCTCCTTCATGCTTCATTGGATGAAAAGAATCTTGTGAAATAACCATACCACAGGATAGATGTAGCTGCATCACAAACCACATAAATGATGCACGTTTATGTAACGTAGGGGCGGAAATCGGTTTTGCAATGCTTTCGGGATCGCTTGACAACCCAGGTGAAATCCGTTACGATAATAGATGTAATCGATTTCAGAGTTTGTTCCCAATCTCATGGCTGTAAAAATAGAAGATGTGGCCCGGTATGCAGGTGTGTCCACGGCCACAGTGTCGCGCGTGCTTTCCGGTAAGCAACACGTTAGCCAGGAACTCCGCGAACGTGTGCTGGCAGCAATCCAGGATCTCAACTACCGGCCCAGCCGCGTGGCGCGGTCGCTGCGCATCCAACGTTCCAGCATTATCGGGCTCATCATATCCGATATTCAGAATCCATTCTTTACCTCCATCGTGCGTGCCGTCGAGGATGTGGCACAACGCAGCGGCTACTCTGTGCTGCTCTGTAACTCCGACGAGGACACTGCGAAGGAGATGATGTACATCGAGCTTATGTTGGCGGAGCATGTAGCTGGCATTATTGTATCGCCGACCGACAGCGAAAGTGACATGTATCTGCGCCTGCTCGAAGCAGGTGTGCCGGTCGTCGCCATCGACCGCCGCGTTGAAAGCGTGGAGATCGATACGGTTATCAACGACAATGTTGCCGCGGCGCGCAGAATCGTGGAACACCTCATTGACAATGGTCACCGGCGCATTGGCGCGGTGATCGGCGTCATGCAGGCCAGTACCGGCTACGAGCGGTACCGCGGCTACAGAGCCGCGTTGGAGGCTCACGGCCTGCCGGTCGATGAGAACTTGGTTCGCGTCGGGATGCCGCGCAGCCACATCGGCTATACGCTGACCAAAGAGCTGCTTGCCCTGGAGAACCCGCCTACGGCGATCTTTACGGGCAATAACCTATTGACAGTGGGCGCGCTGCGCGCGATCGATGAATTGGGGCTATGCATTCCCGACAACGTGGCGTTAGCTGCCTTCGATGAGATGGAGTGGATGTTTCTGATCAAGCCAGCCATCACCGTCGTCGCACAGCCGACATACGAAATGGGCCGGTCGGCGGCCGAGCTGCTCATGCGCCGGATCGCCGAACCCGATCGCTCCCCCCAACAGATCGTATTGTCCGCCGAGATTAAGTTCCACGAATCAAGCATGGGACCCAACTCGGCTTACCGCAAAGGGTGAAGTAGGCCGGTTCCTGCGACTGTCGTTTTCTCTCCGTCGCAGAGAGAGGAGGTGATACGGAAATACCCCGCAGTCAGGTTGACGTCTCCCCCAATTCGTCTTAATAGTTTGAGCTGCGCCAAACATACGGCGCGAACCTTGAAAGGAGAGCCCATCTATGCGTATTTCACGCAGGTTATTCGGACTGTTGAGTGTTGTGCTCATTCTGTCCATGTTCTTGAGCGCTTGCGCCACCGTAGCGCCCGCTCCGGAGGCGCCAGCGGCAGCACCTGGCGAGATGAGTTTTTGGGCCCAAGCTGCCCAGAGTGCAGGCTGCGAAGGGGTCACATTGCGCGGCGTGTCTGAAAGCACTCCACCCTCAAACTATGCAAAAGATGCGCTAGCGCCAGTCTTTGAGCAAGAAACGGGCATTAAGGTCGAGCTGGAAACGACGTCTTGGGATCAGATGTATGACAAGGCCATCAAGGACATGGAGGCCGGCACAGGCATCTATGACTTCGTCTACATCGAACAGGACATCATCTACGGCTATCTGGCGAACGAATATCTAACCAATATCACGCAGGCTCTGGCCGAGAATCCGGACCTGGCTTCGCCCGATTTCGATCTGGGCAAGTTCACGACCTTTATCGACTACTTCAAGGATGCCAACGGCGACGTATTCGGCGTGCCCATGGAGGCCTTCATCAAGATTTACCTCTATCGCACCGACCTGTTTGGCGATGCCGAGGCGCAGGCCGCGTTCGCGGAGCAGTACGGGTATGACCTGGCGCCAGCCACCAATTACCAGCAGTACCGCGACAATGCCGAGTTCTTCACCCAGTGGGGCGAAGAGAAGGGTCTGGAGCTGTGGGGGACCACGGTGCAAGCTGCCTCCGGCCACCCATCTTCCTTCTACGAGCTCTTCGAAACCATTCTCCCCAGCGCTGGCATCTATAACTGGGGCATCAACATGGATAACTGGAAGGCGACCGTGGACAACGGCGGCCAGATGAACAGCGACACCGCCAAGGAAGCGTTCCAGTTCTGGTTGGACATGTTGCCGTATGCGCCGCCCGAGGCCACCAGCAGCACATGGGACGAGGTCGCGGCCTCCTTTGCCGCTGGCCGCGCTGCCCAGGGCTGGGTCTACGGTGAGAATGCCGCCTGGATCGCCACTGATCCGGAACGCTCCAAGGTCGTGGGCAATGTAGGCGTGGCGCTGCCGCCGCTCATGGCTGACAGCGTCATGCAGGACGCCGAGAGTGGCGCCGGCTACCTTGGC
>JACFMY010000002.1:30128-43585 GCA_019455155.1 Caldilineaceae bacterium | reverse complement strand
ATGGTGGCGCCTTCGGCATCCCCATCTCGTCCAACAACCCGCAATGTGCCGTGCTCTGGCTCGAATTCATCGGCCAGGAGTCTGTCCAGCCGGGTTGGGCCGTGGCTGGTTCACGCATCGTCATGGACTCAACCTACGATGCGCCCGAGGTGAAGGAAGTGGACGCCCAGACGAACGGGTACTTCACCCTGATGAAGGATGAAGGTCGCCTCTTCGCTGGTGCCCCGCCCTTCCCATTCCACCCGCAGGTACGTGAAGTGGTAGCGCCGTTTGTCTATCAGGCGATTGCTGGCCAGATCAGCGCCAGCGACGCGCTGGATCAGGCGGCTGCAGCCACCGATGCGGAGCTCGTGAACCTGGGCTACGGCCAATAGCAACGCACGCCACCTCCGTTATGGGTCCGTCGTGAATCGAATGGCAGCAGGGGAGCCTTCCTCCCCTGCTGCCTCACACCAAGGACGATGACGCCATGCGATCAACTCGAATGGGCTGGGGTTTGTTGACCCCGACGCTCGTGATTCTGGGCATCGTGGGACTCCTACCCTTCCTCTACGTCATCTGGGTTGGCTTCCACGATTGGAACATCTTTGCGGCGGCGCGCGGCATGATCTGGGCAGGCGCCAACAACTATCGCCGCCTCGTCTTCGACCAGGCCTTTCTTGACGCCATGGGCCGCACCCTGCTCTTTACAGTGCTAGTGGTCGGCCTGGAGCTGAGTCTCGGATTTTTGCTGGCCCAAACGTTGATCAAGCCGTTTCCGGGACGCACCATCTTTCGCACCATCTATGTACTCCCCCTCGTGGTTGCACCCATTGCGGTGGGGGCCACCTGGCGCCTCCTCGTGATCCCCGGCTTTGGGCCCATCCCCTACTACCTGGACAAATGGTTTGATTTTCAGTTTCGAATCGGCACCTTTACCGAACATGCGTGGCTCATCGCCCTGCTCATGGACATCTGGCACTGGACACCCTTTGTCACCTTGACACTGTTCGCGGGGCTGACCGCCATTCCCAAAGAGCCCATGGAACAGGCATTGGTAGACGGCGCCAATCGCTGGCAGGTTTTCCGGTACCTGACCATCCCCATGATGATGCCGGTGATCCTGACCGTGGTCTTTATCCGAATCATGGATGCCCTCCGCATCGTGGACGAGATCTATATGCTCACAAACGGTGGGCCGGGTACGGCGACTACCTTTGTTGGGATCCATATCTTCCGGGTGGTCTTTCCCAAAACGGACTATGGCTACGGGTCTGCCATGTCGCTATTGGTGCTCTATTTCACCATCGTGATGTCATGGCTGCTCTTCGTGGCGCTGTCACAGATCGGCAAACAGAGGGAGTGAGGTAACAGGATGAAGATTGCTGGCTGGCGGAGGATACTTGGCTGGGTTGGCCTCTATGGGCTATGGATCGCTATCAGCCTGTTTACGCTTCTGCCCATCTATTGGATGATCGTGGTGTCGGCGCGCAGTCGTGTCCAGCTGTTCGACGCGCCTACGCTGCTGATCAGCTCGTTCTTTTCGCAGAACTACCTGAAACCGCTGACCGATCCGGTGTTTCAGCGGTACCTGACCAATTCCATCATCGTCGCGACAGGCAACGCCCTCTTTGTGACGATCCTCGCCCTCCTGGCTACCTACGCGTTGTCGCGCTGGCGCCTGCAGGGTGCGGACAACATCTTCTTCTGGACCATCACAAACCGTATGGCGCCGCCGGCAGCCTTTCTGTTGCCGCTCTTCCTGCTCTATACACAGGTCTTCAAGATCGGGAACAATTCGCTGTTCGACACGCAGGCTGGGCTGATTCTGCTCTACTGCGTCTTCAACCTCCCCTTTGCGGTCTGGCTCATGAAGGGCATCATGGACGGCATTCCCATTGAGTTGGACGAAGCGGCCGCGGTGGATGGCGCAAGTCGCCGCACAGTGCTCATGCGCGTCATCGTGCCCCTGGCGGCCCCCGGCCTGGCCATCACCTTTATCCTGAGCTGGGTCTTTGCCTGGAACGAATACCTGTTTGCCGCGACCCTGACCAGTGTCAATGCCCGGACCATCACGACCGGCCTGGCGGAGTTCGTGACGGTGACCGGCACCAACTGGGGTGAAATGGCAGCAGTCGCTACCATCTCCATCTTGCCGGCGCTCGTCTTTGTCGTCTTTGTCCAACGCTACATCGTCACCGGCCTTACCTTTGGCGCGGTAAAGGAGTAGAGGGGGAACTGTCGATGGCACCGAAACAAGAGCTGCAGGCGCCCGTCGAACACAAAGGCCGGCGCGGCTTTCTGCCCATGGAAACCAACACGTTTGACCGTGTCTTTATCAGTGTCATTATATGGATCGGAGCGAGCCTGCTTTGGATGCGCTTTATCGAGCCGTTAGGCCCTTCGGTCTGGATCTGCACCGTTTTGAGCGTGTTGCTGAGTATTCTGATTGTAGCAAAGGGATAATGAATCTATGGAAGCGCTTGTTCTAGAAAAGATCCATGAGCTGACCCTGCGTGATATCGACGTGGACGAGACCCTGACGCCCCATGATGTGCGCATTGCCCTGCGCACGGTCGGTATCTGCGGCAGCGACGTGCACTACTATACCCACGGCAAGATCGGCCAGTTCGTCGTCCGCGAGCCCATGATCCTTGGCCACGAAGCGTCGGGCGTCGTGATCGAAGTTGGCGAGGCCGTTACGGACCTGAAACCAGGTGACCGTGTCTGTATGGAGCCTGGCATCCCCGATCCCAACAGCCGGGCCTCACGCCTGGGCATGTATAACCTGGATCCCGCGGTGCGTTTCTGGGCCACCCCGCCGGTTCACGGCGTGCTGCGGCCCACTGTGGTGCACCCTGCTGCCTTTACCTTCAAGCTGCCGGACAATGTGAGCTTTGCCGAGGGCGCCATGGTCGAACCGCTGGCTGTGGGCATGCACGCCGCCACAAAGGCCAAGATCAAGCCGGGCGACGTCGCCGTGGTCATGGGCGCAGGGCCCATTGGCATGGTAACAGCCCTGGCCGCGCTGGCTGGCGGCTGCAGCCGCGTCATCATGACCGACGTCCAGCAGCCAAAGCTTGATCTGGCGGCTACCCTGGGTCCGATTACACCCGTCAATGTCGCGCGCGAGGATCTGCGCGGCGCGGTGGATGCGCTGACCGGCGGCTGGGGCGCCGATAGTGTCTTCGAATGCAGCGGCAACGAGAGAGCGGCCGCCAGTGTTTTCGCACCCCTCTGCCCGGGAGGTACCGTAGTCTACGTAGGCATACCGTTGCAGCCCATCGCCTACGACGTAGCCGCTGCTATGGTCAAGGAAGCGCGGATCGAGCATGTCTTCCGCTACGCCCATGTCTACCCGCGCGCGATAGCGCTCATGGCCAGCGGCAAGCTCGACGTCAAGCCACTGATTACGGATAGATTCGCGTTCACGGAAAGCGTGGAGGCCTTTGACTTCGCCGTCAACATGCCACCCACATCGGTCAAGGCGCAGATAGAGCTGCCAGCGTGAGACACGCTGCCGCCCGTGGCCGTGATTTTGCCTTACTACACCATCTTTGCTCGCTTCCGTCTGCTGGATAACCTTTGGGCGCTCGCTTTTACCTATCTTACGCTGGTCATTCCGCTGGTCATCTGGCTGCTCCTGGGCTTCTTGCGCAGCATTCCCAGGGATATCGACGAAGCGGCTTTTCTGGATGGGTGCGGCCCCGCGGGGGTCTTTTGGTATGTCACCCTGCCTCTGGCAAGAAGTGGGATTGCGACTGCGGCGGTCTTGCGTTTCTTTTTACCTGGGGCGAGCTCTTTTTTGCCTTTATTCTCACCTCGGTGAACCAGACCCTGCCCGTTGCGCTGGTGGCGCTGACAGCCGTGGGTTTGGAAGTAAAATATGGAGAAATGGCGGCAGCCGGTACCCTGGCCGCCATTCCAAGCTTGATATTGGCAATTTTGGTCAGACGCACGCTGGTCTCCGGTTTCAGGAGCCTGGCCGGCGTATGACTGTTCTAACATCAATTGAATGTGGAGGGGGATATGTCTGATCCTGTCTTGACAGCGCAACCGATCCTGGAACGATTCCGTCTCGATGGCCGGGTGGCCCTCGTCACTGGCGCCGGCCAGGGAATCGGCCGCGCCTTTGCCCATGCTCTGGGCGAGGCTGGCGCAGCGGTCGCGGTCGTCGATCTCAAGCTAGATCTGGCCGAGGAGGTCGCGCACGAGCTCAGCCAGAAACAGATCGACGCCCTGGCCGTGAAGGCCGATGTTACCAAGCCTGAGGATGTACAGGCCATGGTGAACGCCATCGTGGATAAGTGGGGCCAGCTCACCATCGCGGTCAACAACGCCGGTATCGGCCAGTGGGCCGACGCGGAGAACATGCCCTACAAGGACTGGTTGCGCATTGTCGACGTGGACCTGAACTCCGTCTTTCTCTGCGCTCAGGCCGAGGCGCGCGTGATGCTGTCGGCAGGCTATGGCAAGATCGTCAACACCGCCTCTATGTCGGGCCATATCAGCAACACACCCCAGAACCAGGTCGCTTACAATACAGCCAAGGCTGGCGTCCTCCATCTGACCCGTAGCCTGGCGGCTGAATGGGCCAAACGTGGGGTGCGTGTCAACAGCATCAGTCCAGGCTATACCCGCACCAAGCTGGTCGACGATCTGCTCGCGACACCTGTAGGCCAGACCATGATGCCCACGTGGATGGGCATGACACCCATGGGCCGGATGGCGGAGGTTACGGATCTGCAGGGCGCTGTGGTCTATCTGGCGTCGGCCGCGTCCGACTATATGACGGGCCATGATATGGTCATCGACGGCGGGTACTGCGCCTGGTAGCCGTGGCGCCAGCATATTGGCCGGTCCGGAGCGCACCGGGCGTTTGACCGGCAGTCCAGATCGAGTCGGCAGCTCTCTGCCTTCCGTGCTGAAAATGGAGCACCTTACATGAAAGCCGTACTTTTCCCCGCTCCTGAGTCCATCTCGCTGGAGCGGGTAAATGACCCAGAATGTGGAGCGGATGAGGTGGTCGTTCAGGTGGCTCGCTGCGGCATCTGCGGCACCGATCTCCACATCTACCGCAACGAATATATGTCTGATTTTCCTTTGGTGCCGGGACACGAGTTCGGCGGAATCGTTGTGGAGACGGGCAGGCAGGTAACCGGCCTGCGCGTCGGGGATCGTGTGGCCGTGGATCCGAACCTCTACTGTGGCCACTGCGATTTCTGCCGCAACGAGATGGCCAACCACTGTCTCAACTGGCAGGGCATCGGCGTAACCCGGCCCGGCGGCTTTGCCGAGTACTCGGCGGTGCCTGCCCGCGCCTGTTATCTCCTTCCCGACACCATCAGCGATGCCCAGGCCGCCTTTGTGGAACCCTTGGCCTGTGTGGTCCATGCGCTGAACCGGCTCCAGGTGTCGCCGGCTGACCAGGTGCTCATTCTGGGCGCCGGCCCCATGGGGCTCCTGCTGGTCCAGGCGCTGCAGCGCACGGGCGCGTCCCATGTAGTAGTCGTGGAGAAACAGGCCGAGCGGCTGCACCTGGCCTATGAGCTGGGAGCCACGCAAACGGTGTTGGCCGGACATGACCAGGACGAGCACCTGCGCGCGGTAGCGCCCCACGGCTTCGCCATTGTCATCGATGCGACGGGCGTGCCGGCCGTCATCGAGCGCGCGTTCACCTATCTGCGCCCCCGCGGCAAATACCTCCAGTTTGGCGTCGCGCCCAAGGATGTGCGCGTCTCTGTGAATCCGTACGATATCTTCCGCAACGACTGGACGATAATTGGCAGCTTTGCCCTTTGCTACACCTTTCTTCCGGCGATTGACTGGCTGGCAAGTGGCGCCATCGATGTGGGGCCGTTGGTGAGCCACACAGCTCCCATCGAGCAGTTTGTCGACGTCTTCACGCAATTCGCGGCCGGCTCGACCCTAAAAGTTCATATCAATCCCGGAGGCCCGGCATGAGCTATCAAGCAGCCGAACCACTGCCCACCAAGATGGCGGCCGTGGTTTGCCAAGGGCCGGAAGATTATCGGTTGGAAGAATGGCAGACGCCCACACCGGGTCCCGGCGAAGTCGTACTGCGTGTCGAAACGGTGGGCATCTGCGCCAGCGATCTGAAGTGCTACATGGGCGCGCCGCTCTTTTGGGGCGCGGATGGCCGTTCTGGATATTGCCAACCACCGGTCATCCCCGGCCACGAGTTTGCCGGCCGCGTTGTCGCACTGGGAGAGGGTGCAGCCGAGAAATATGGGCTTGCCCTGGGCGACCTGGCGGTTTCTGAACAGATTGTGCCCTGTTGGGAATGTCGTTTCTGCCGCCGCGGCCAATACTGGATGTGTCCGAATGGCGACGTGTACGGCTTCCGGCAGCGCGCTTTTGGCGCCATGGCCGAATATGTACGGCTGCCCGCGGGGGCTATCAACTACCTGGTACCGGAGGGCATTTCAGCGCAACATGCGGCCTTTGTCGAACCGCTGGCATGTTCCATCCATGCTGTCCAGCGCGGCGAAATCCAGCTGGGCGACGTAGTCGTCATTGCCGGCGCTGGCCCCTTGGGCCTGGGCATGGTCGCCGCGGCGCGGCTCAAAGGACCGCGGCTCCTCATTGCCGTAGACCTGAACGACGCCCGCCTTTCCATCGCACGCAGCTGTGGCGCCGACCTCACCTTGAACCCGCGCACCACCGATGTCGTCGACGAGGTGCTCAAGCTGACCGGCGGGTACGGCTGCGATGTGTACATCGAAGCAACCGGCCATCCCGCAGCCGTTCAACAGGGACTGGATATGATCCGGCGCCTGGGGACCTTTGTGGAATTCAGCGTCATGCGCGAGCCAGCCACAGTCGACTGGACGATTATTGGGGACCTGAAGGAGCTCAACATCCATGGCTCGCACCTAAGTCCCTACTGTTATCCGATTGCCATCGAGATGTTGCAGAAGGGGCTGCTACCCATGGAGCAGATCATGACCCACAGCCTACCCCTCGCCCAGTTCGAAACCGGTATCGAGCTGGTGTATGCGGGAACCGAATCGGTAAAGGTGACCCTGCAACCGTAACGGCAATGGCCCAGCCCAGCGCACGATTGTCACATTGATTTTGCACCCGTAGCAGAGAGAGGCAGAGAGAGGATGGCAGTAGAGGTTAAGCAAGAGAAGCAGACAGCAGAGACAGAGGTACCGAGCACCATGCTGGCCGCGCGGCTGCATGGGCCACGTGATCTCCGTATCGATCGGGTACCGCGCCCGCCAGCGCCCGGCCCTGGCCAGGCGCTCCTGCGCGTCACGGCTGTCGGTGTCTGCGGCAGCGATCTCCATACCTACCAAGACGCACGGATCGGCGACACGGTCGTGAAGACGCCGCTCATCCTGGGACACGAGTTTGCTGCTGTCGTCGCCGCAGTTGGTCCTGACGCGCTGGACGGCAACTTTGCGCCGCTGACGGTTGGCGCGCGCGTCGCAGTCGACCCGGCCCAGCCCTGTGGCCGCTGTGAAATGTGCGAGCAAGGCCATCCCAACCTCTGCCATCGCCTCCATTTCTGCGGCACCTATCCCGACCCGGGCAGTCTCAGTGAATACATGATCATGCCGGCCCATACCTGTTTCCCTGTGCCGGACACCGTCGACGATGCCGCGGCCGCGTTGCTCGAGCCGCTCGGTGTGGCCATCCACGCCGTTGATCTGGCCAGAATACGCGTCGCCGACAGCGTCGCCATCTTGGGCGCCGGGCCCATTGGCCTCTATATCCTGCAACTCGCCCGTCTCTCGGGCGCTGACCCAGTCTACGCCGTCGACCAGTTTCCCTGGCGGCTGGAGTTGGCTGCACGGTACGGCGCCATCCCCATCAACTTCAAAGAGCTCGATCCTGTGCAGACAATCAAGGCGCAGACGGGTGGTCGTGGCGTCGATATCGCCATGGAAGCGGCATGGGCTGACCACTCGATCCAGTGGGCCGCCGAGATGGCCCGTTTGGGCGGGCGGCTGGTGCTGGTTGGCATTCCGGGCCCGGACAGGCTCGAGATGAAACACTCCACTGCCCGGCGCAAAGGGCTCACGATACGCCTGTCACGGCGCATGAAGCATGTGTATCCACGCGCGATCAAGCTGGCGACGAGCGGCGCCGTCGATGTCACGGGCATCGTTTCGCATCATTTTCCGCTGGAGGAAACACCGCAAGCGTATGCTATGAACGAGGCATACCGGGACAATGTCATCAAGGTCATCATTGATGTAAGCAAGTGACGGAAGCGCAGCCGGCACACAGGTATGCGAAGCGGAGCAGGTGTGCTGCAGGCACGTTGACAGGATTTTCGTAATTCGTTAGAGTGTTTTGGGAAGAAGATCGAAACTTTCCTTGCCAAATTCGCTCTCCATACCAGAACACGACTTGTAGCGGACGTGGTTCGAATCAGCACATAACGAATGGGAATCAGCGCCAGCCAGCAGGTACCGCCTGGCGGTGCTTTGCTGGCCGGCGTGACACTTCCGCTCGATAGCTGGCATCCTGGCTCATACTTTGCTCCGCAACGGGCGTTTCGCCCGCCACAAAAACCGACGACGGAAGGAGGTGAGGCCTGGCACGTGCAACAAACGTAAGATTCATTGGTAGTGTGTCTGTGTGTCAAAGTCCAAGAAACGAGTACTAACCAGTATCGTTCCCCAGAACACAGTCCAAGGAGCTAACTTCTATGCGAAAGTATGTATTCTTAGCCCTGTCCATTCTCGTCATCGCCTCCATGGTATTGTCTGCCTGCGCTGCGCCGGCGGCGGCACCTGCCGCAGAACAGCCGGCTGGTGAAGTCGGCCCGGTCGTAGAGGAAGGCCAGGCGGCCACCGTCGTTGAGGCTGGCGAGCTCACACCGCCGGTAGTTGCCCAGCCATGCGAGGGTGACGCCTGCTTCTGCGTGGACAAGACCGTCTCAGTCATCGTCAACACCGCGGGCGAAAAGGGCCCCATCTCCGGCCCATTCTATGAGGTCCGCGACGAATTTGAAGCCGCCACAGGCGCCAAGCTCGAGGTCGTCGAAGTGCCCTTTGCTGAGCACTTCCCCAAATTGATCACCGACCTGACGACCGGAACCGGCCAGTACGATACGTCGATTGCAGGCGCCTGGTGGCTGGGTGATCTGGTCGGCGGTGATTACATTCTGCCCCTGAACGACTACTACAACGATACCAGTGGTAAGTTCCCCAAGTGGGACATTGAAGATGTACAGCCTGGCCCGCGGGACCTGCTGACCTATGGCGACAGCATCTACATGGTTGCCAACGACCATGACGGCCAGGTCATGTACTACCGCCGCGACCTGCTCGAGGATCCGGCCCACCAGGCCGCGTTCAAGGACGCGTACGGCTATGACCTCAAAGTGCCGGACACATGGCAGGAGTTCCGCGATGTGGCCGAGTACTTCGACGGCAAGGACCTGAACGGCGACGGCCAGCCTGATGACGGCCTGACCATGCACCTGAAGGTAGGCGGCCAGGGCATGTTCCACTTCATGTCCTTCTCCGCGCCCTTTGTGATTGGCCCGGACAACCCCAAGCTCTACTGGTTCGATCCAGAGACCATGGAACCGCTCATGGACAGCCCCGGCCACCAGCGCGCCATGGAAACCCTGATTGACCTGGTCCAGTTCGGTCCTGAGGCCATGATGGGTTGGAGCCTTGGCGAGAGCTGGGACCACTTCCTGCGCGGCGAAGCGGCGCTGACCTTCACCTGGGGCGACCTGGGTGCGCTGGCGCAGCAGGAAGGCAGCCAGGTCCTGGGTAAGACCGGCGCGGCCCCCATGCCCGGCACCACTGAGTACTACGACATTGCCGCGGGCGAGTGGAAACAGGTCGACGGCGTGAACAAGGTCGGTAACACCACCGGCGGCTCGTGGGCCGGCGTCATCTCCAAGTTCTCGGACGCGCCTGAGTGCACCTACTATCTGCTGGCGCTCATGGCGACAGAAGAGAAGTCCTATGTCTACGCGCAGCGTGGTTGGGACGGTGTAGACCCCGGTCGCTTCAGCCACTACCTGCCACCAAACGGCTCCGCTAGCATTGACGACTATGTTGCGGCCGGTTGGGACGCAAGAGACGCCGAAGACTACACCAATGCGTACTTCGACAACTTCGGCGCGGCGTCGCAGTTCCCGTACCTGCGCATTCCTGGCACCTTTGAGTATTGGACAGCGCTGGACGTACATCTCTCTGAGGCCGCCACTGGCCAGAAGAACCCGGCTGAGGCCTTGCAGGCAACGGTAGAGGACTTCAATTCCATCACCGATCGCCTGGGCCGCGACCAGCAGAAAGAGATCTACGTGCAGTCGCTGGGTCTGGGGCAGTAAGCAGCCGGTTCGGGCTGTTCTGATTCCCTGTACAGAACCGCCCCTATCGCGCGCGTAGGATAGCAGGCCTGGATGAGGTCTCGAAAGCTGAGACCTCATCCAGGCCTCTGCCCGAAACGTGGCGGCTGTACGGAGATCCACTTGAACCTGACGCGTTCCCAAGCTGGCGCGGCGGAGTCACGAAATGACAGAACTAACAGCAAACGTCCAACCGACAGAGCAGGCCAAGCCAAAAAGGCAAAGTGACAACAGCAAGTTCGCGTTTCTGTTGCCAGCCGCCATCTGGATCCTGGTCTTTACCATCTTTCCCCTGCTCTACGCGCTCTATACGAGCATGTTTAGCTTTCGATTTGGGCGCGTCAACCAATTCGTAGGCGCCACGAACTTTGCGCGCCTGTTCACTGACACGAACCTGCACAACGGGCTACGCGTGACGATCGTCTTTGTAGTCGTGACAGTCGTGATCGAGATGCTGGTTGGCTTCGCACTTGCCTTGCTGCTCAACCGGGAGATGCGGGGTAAAAATGTGCTGCGGGCAATTATGATCCTGCCCCTCTTCGCCACGCCGGTGGCTGTTGGCTATCTCGGCATCACCCTCTTCTACGAAGTCAACGGACCCATCAATGTCACGCTACGCACGCTTGGCTTCGGCGATGTACCCTGGCTGTCCAACCCCTTTTGGGCGCTTGTGGCGATTATCATCGTCGATATCTGGCAGTGGACACCCTTTGTCTTTCTCGTATCGCTGGCCGCACTCCAGGGCTTGCCAGCTGATCTCTACGAGGCGGCCGAGGTTGACGGCGCGTCGCCCTGGCAATCGTTCCGGGGCATTACGCTGCCGCTCATGATGCCAACCATGTGGCTCATTCTGCTCTTGCGGCTGGTCGAGTCATTCAAGATCTTCGATATCCCCACCAGCCTGACCTTGGGAGGCCCAGGTCGCGCCACAGAGGTATATAGCCTCTTTACCTATCGCACCGCGCTGCGCTTTTTTGACCACGGCTATGCCGCCGCCCAAGGCTTCCTGCTGCTGATCATTGTCAGCATCATCGTCGCCCTGCTGTTCCGCCAGATTCGCAACATCTTCGAGGAAGGGAGCTGACCCATGCGCGCACAACGGATGTCCCCAGTGCAGAGAATCTTGGTGGGTGTGGTGCTTGTGGTGGCGGTGCTTTGGGTGCTGTTCCCCTTCTATTGGGCATTCCTGAATTCCATCAAGAAACCCGCTGATACTTTCACCGGTACGTGGATTCCGTTCATCCAGTTCCAGCCGACGCTCCAGCACTGGATCTCTGAGCTGGCTATTATCGAAACCCGCCAGGCGCTGCTCAACAGCACCACCATTGCGTTGGGCGCAGCCACGCTTTCTGTGTTCCTGGGTACGCTGGCCGCGTACGCACTGGCCCGGTTTCGTTTTGACCGGCCTGCCAACGGCACGCTGACCGCCTGGTTCCTCTCGCAGCGTATCCTGCCACCCGTGGTCGTCGTGATCCCGTTCTTCCTGATCATGCGCGAGCTGCGGCTCCTGGACAACGTCCTTTCGCTCGTTCTGCTCAACGCAACCTTCACGCTCCCCTTTCCCGTCATCATTCTCGGCCAGATGTTCCGGGAGCTCCCGCGGGAGTTGGAAGAAGCTGCCCTGGTGGACGGCGCTTCCATCTTCCAGGCCTTCCTGCGCGTTTCGTTGCCCCTGGTGTTGCCGGGTCTGGTCGCGACATGGATTATCTGCATGGCCTTTAGCTGGAACGAGTTCCTCTTCGCGCTCTCGTTGACGACCAAGTTGGCTATCCCCATGCCGGTGATCATTGCCGGCGCCGAACATACGCGCGGCGTCCAGTTCTGGTATGTCGGCGTGCGCGTGATGTTGACGATGCTGCCACCCACCATCCTCGCGCTGCTCGCCCAGCGCTATATCATTCGCGGCCTGACTCTGGGCGCTGTGAAGGGCTAATTTCATGTCCAATGATGTGCTGTTGGCCGGCGTGGACATCGGTACGACCAACATCAAAGCAATACTTTTCGACTGTGCTGGCCAGACCGTCGCTGCGGCCAGTGTACCCACCCCAACCGAATACCCACGGCCCGGCTGGGCTCACTATGAGCCGGCTGAACTGTGGAACGCCACCGTGCGTGCGCTGCGCCTCGCCACCGGCAAAGTGGCGCAGCCAGAGCGGATCGCCAGCATTGCCTTCACTAGTATGGGCGAAACCGCCATCCCCGTGGACCGCGCGGGCCAGCCCACCTACCATGCCATCGCCTGGTTCGACCGGCGTACGGAGCTTCAAGCTCGCTGGCTGGCTGAACAGATCGGCGCCGAACGCATATTTCGCGCAAGCCGGCTGGCCATCCAGCCCATCTTCGGTCTCTGCAAGATGATGTGGCTGCGCGACAACGAGCCTGAAGCCTACAACCGCACCGTGACCTGGCTCAATACTGCGGATTACATGGCCTATCGCCTGTGCGGCGAGGGGGCAACTGACTATTCGCTGGCTTCGCGGTCGCTGGCGCTGGACCTGGCAAACCTGCGTTGGAACACAGAGCTCATTGCCGAAGCCGGTATCCGGCCTGAGATCTTTGCGCCGTTGGTAGCCAGCGGCACCGCGCTCGGTACCATCCAACCAGAGATGGCCGCGGCCACGGGCCTGCCGGGCCATACTGTCGTCGCCGTAGGCGGCCACGATCACATCTGTGGCGCCATGGCGCTAGGCGTGGTCCGGCCGGACAGCGTGCTGGACTCTATGGGCTCGGCGGAAGCAGTCTTCCTCCCTATCGAGCAGATCATCGACAATGAAGCCGCCATGCGCCAGGGCTATGCCCAAGGCGCGCATGTGGCCGGCGGCTATTACATTCTTGGTGGGCAGCACACTTCCAGCGCGGCCGTAGAGTGGTTTCGCGCCGCGTTTGCCGGCAATGCCGATTACGCCACGCTGATTCGAGAGGCGGAAGGCGTGCCGCCGGGCAGTTTCGGCGCGGTCTTTCTGCCCCATCTGCGTATGGCCAACACCCCCCATAATGACTCCATGTCCATGGGCGCCTTTATCGGGCTCACCACGGACAGCAAACGCGGCCAGCTCTTCCGTGCCCTACTGGAGGGTATCGCGTTTGAAGAGCGCAGCGCGCTTGAGCCTATGCTTGGCTATGCGAAAAA
>JACFMY010000002.1:19972-30118 GCA_019455155.1 Caldilineaceae bacterium | reverse complement strand
AGAGTTCTCAACGCATCGTCGCCACCGGCGGCGGCACGCGCAATCACCTCCTCATGCAGATCAAGGCGAGCGTGTACAACCAGCCTATTACCGTCGTCTCCATGGAAGAAGCAACAGCCCTGGGCGCAGCCATGCTCGGCGGGCTGGGCGCCGGCGTCTACGCCAATGTCGCGGCCGCCGTCGCTGCCATCCGCTATGATGCCACCGTCGTCGAACCCGAACGCACCACGGCCGACTTTTATGACGAGCTCTTCCACAAAGTCTATTCCCGGCTCTATGGTGACCTGCGCGCGGTCCACCACGCGAGCTACGCGCTCAACCATCTCTAGGCCCGAGGTTCCATATGACGCACGAACAGGCCAGAGTCATCGTCGCCGGCCACATCTGTGTCGATGTGATTCCCACGTTCAGTGACAGTACTGTTCCGCTGGAGAGTCTGCTCGTGCCCGGCAAGCTCTCCAACGTCGGCCCCGCTGTGATCTCTACGGGCGGCGCGGTCTCCAATACCGGACTTTCGCTCCACCGCCTGGGTGTGCCCGTCAAGCTCATGGGCAAGGTGGGTCGCGACCTCTTTGGTGAAGCCATCCTTGCTGTGATACGCGGCCACAGCGAAAGCCTGGCCGAAGGCATGATTGTGGCCAGCGACACGGCCTCGTCGTACACGTTGGTCATCAACCCGCCGGGCGTCGATCGCATCTTCCTCCACTGTCCAGGCGCCAACGATTCCTTTGGCGCCGCTGATGTGCCGTTGGACCAGATGAAGGGCGCCACGATCTTTCACTTTGGCTATCCCCCCATCATGCGTCGCATGTACCTGGAAGACGGCGCCGAGCTCGTGAGCTTGATGCAAACTGTGCGCGGACTCGGAGTCACCACCTCGCTGGACATGGCCCAACCCGATCCTGCATCGGAAGCCGGCCGCGTGGACTGGGCACGTATCCTGGCCAATGTGTTGCCCCACGTAGATATCTTCGCGCCCAGTCTGGACGAGACGCTCTTTATGCTCGACCGGCCCCGCTTCGAAGCTATGCAAACTGGCGCAGCAGGCCGTGTACCGGACGGCAAGCTCCTGCACGACGTGGCGAGCCACCTGCTGGAGATGGGGGCCGCCGTCGTGGCGCTCAAACTGGGCGACCTGGGGCTCTATCTCCGCACCACCGCTGATAGCAAACGCCTTGCCAGCGCAGGGCCGGCCCTCGCCGGCAAAGAGGCGGGCTGGCTTGGCCGCGAACTGGCCACCTCCTGTTTCCGCGTCAAGGTGGGCGGCACCACGGGCGCGGGCGATTCCACCATTGCCGGCTTGCTGGCGGCGCTGCTCGCCGGCGCGGACGCCGAGGCCGCACTCGTCGACGCCGTCGCCGTAGGCGCCTGCAGCGTAGAGAGCGCCGATGCCACCAGCGGTGTTCCCCATTGGGAGATCGTACAACAACGGCTGCGCGCCGGCTGGGAAAAGCATCCCATGCAGCTTAAGCTGGAGGGATGGAAGTGTGAGGATGACGACTACATCTGGTTCGGACCAGCCGATGCAAGGATGAACCCATGACAGATACCGCCTATCTCCTGGGCATCGACCTGGGGACCTCTTCTGTGACGGCAGTTTTGGAAACTGCGGCGGGAACGATCGTCGCCGCGGCGACGGCTGAATATCCCCTCCTTCATCCCCAGCCCGGCTTCACCGAACAGGAGCCCGAGCAGTGGTGGACCGCCATCGGCGCGGCGGTGCGGCAAGTTGTGGACGCGGCAAGCCATCCCGCCATTGCTGCTATCGGCCTCTCCGGCCAGATGCACGGTACGGTGCTGCTTGACAGCCAGCAGCGTACCGTGGCGCCGGCGGTCATCTGGCCCGACCAGCGCAGCCAGCGACAGGTGGCGGCCATTACCGCTGCCTTTGGCGCGGAGACACTCTACCGCACGGCCGGCAGCCCGGTGTCCACCGGCTTCCAGGCAGCCACGATCCGCTGGTTTCAGGATGAAGCGCCCGCGCGCTGGGAACAGGTGCGCATGGTGCTGGTGCCCAAAGACTACGTGCGCTGGCGGCTAACGGGTGAATTCGCCACTGACCCCAGCGATGGCGCCGGAACGCTGCTCTTCGATGAGGCGCGCCGCAATTGGTCCCAGCCGATGCTAGATCTGCTCCATCTCGACCGCGATCTACTCCCCCCCGTGCAGCCTTCCAGCAAGGTGGCCGGCCAGCTCACCCGTGAGGCCGCGGCGGCTTTGGGCCTGGCGGCCGGTGTGCCTGTCATTACTGGTGCGGCCGACACGGCATGCAGCGCATTAGGCGCGGGCGCGGTCGATACAGACCGCCTGCTTGTGACCATCAGCACGGGCGGGCAGCTGGTACAGCCGGTCGACACCGTAACCGTCGACCTGCGCGGCCGGATCCATACCTTCTGCAGCGCCCTAGAGCCAGGGCCGGGCCAGGCCGGCTGGTACCAGATGGGCGCGATCCTATCAGCCGGCCTGGCGCTGCGCTGGCTGCGTGACCAGGTGCTTGGCTGGCAGGACGCCGGCGCCTACGACCGCATGAACGCGGCCGCGGACGCCGTGGCGCCAGGTGCTGAAGGCTTGCTCTTCCTTCCTTACCTGGTGGGGGAGCGGACACCCCACATGGACCCCACCGCGCGCTCGGTATTCTATGGCCTGACGCTGCGTCACGGACAGGGTGCGCTGGTACGCGCGGTCATGGAGGGCGTCACCTTCGCCTGTTATGACGCCTACAGCGTGCTCAGGGAGCTGGGGGCAACAGCCGAGCGCATCGTGTTGGCCGGCGGCGGCGCGCGCAGCCCTGTATGGCGGCAGATCATGGCGGATACCTTTGGTGTGGCCGTGGAGCCGCTGGAGACAACCGAGCAATCCGCCCTCGGCGCGGTGCTGTTGGCTGGCGCCGGGATAGGCCTCTTCGACCTGGCGTCTACTGCATGCGCCTGGGCGCGCTACGGTCCCGCCACAGTGCCCGACCCCGGGCGCCACGCCCTGTACCAGGAGCGTTTTGCCGCGTTTCGCGGGGTATACCAGCGGAACCGGGGTTGGTTTGAGAGCAAATAGACCGGACCATGTACACTATGTGTGGCGCAGGGTTCGGCGGTGGGTGACAGGATCTGCTGGCCCTCCCTACGCATGAGTCAGCTTTGGCCTTTTATCCTTCACCAATCAACTATTCACCATTGGCAGAGTATTCGAGACAGCACCAGTGATCTACACAGTTTCAGCAAATCCGGCCATTGATATGACCCTGACGGTGCCCGAGCTTGTGTTTGAGGAAGTGCTGCGCGCGACCGCGGTAAGCCGCGTGTGGGGCGGCAAAGCCTTCAATGTCTCCCGCACACTCAAACGGCTGGGCCTGGACAGCGTGGCCATGGCCTTCGCAGGTGGCTACACCGGGCAAGGATTGCAGCAGGGTCTGGAGAGCGAGGGCATTGCCACGGACTTTGTGGAAGTGGCCGGCGAGACACGCACGAATGTCGTCTTCTACGACGCCACAAAAGGCACCTTTATCAAGGTTAACCAGCCCGGCGCGGCAGTGAGCGAAGATGAGCACAGGCGATTTCTCGACCGTGCGCGCGCCCGCGTGGCAGCAGGCGACATCTGGGTCATGAGCGGCAGCCTGCCGCCGGGGCTGCCCACCCATTTCTACGCCGAGCTGGTTGAACTGCTGCACGCTGGCAACGCCCGGGCGGTATTGGATACAAGCGGCAAGGCGTTGCACGCAGGCTGCGCGGCACGACCGTGGCTGGTAAAACCAAATGTGGAAGAGGCGCGCGAATTGACTGGGCGGCCGGTCAGAAGTGTGGCAGATGGCTGCCAGGCGGCCGGGGCGTTTCTGGCAGCCGGCGCACAGCAGGTCGCCCTATCCCTGGGCGCGCAGGGACTGATCTTCGCGGATGGGACGCGCGTGCTCCACACGCGCCCCCCACAGGTGCCGGTACTCACAGCCGTGGGCGCCGGCGATGCGCTGCTGGGCGGCCTGGTCTGGGCGCTGAGCCAGGGCAAGCCCGTAGATGAGGTGGCCCGGTGGGGCGTCACCACAGGCACCACCTATGCCATGAACGATGCGCTGCCGGAAAATCCGTGGGAGGCGCTGGCCGAGATCTACAGGCAGGTTCAGGTGGAGACCCTCCACTGAGCGCACGTACATCCCCCGCGCCATGCCGGCGTGTTGCCTTTATGTAACCGATCGAGACAATAGACTATGACTAACACAACGATTACCCTTTCTCAATCCATGTTCGAAGGCCGCGAGCGCGTTCTGGTCGAGCACGGCGCGCTCACTGCAGGCGCGTTTTTGTACGAGTCCGGAGTCGCCGCGCTGCGTTTGAGCAACGAGCTGGGCGAGCTGATCGTGCTGCCGTTCCAGGGCCAGCAGATCTGGTCGGCCAGCTTCCGCGGCCGCAATATCACCATGCGCTCGATGTTCGACGAGCCCCGTGCGACGCGCAGCTATCTGGAGACCTATGGCGGCTTCCTGTTGCACTGCGGCTTTACGGCCATGGGCGTGCCCGAAGCCGCGGACACCCACCCCCTCCACGGCGAGCTGCCCAACGCGCCCTATCACAGCGCCTTTCTGGTCACGGGCAGCGATGCCCGGGGTGAGTTTATCGGCGTCGGCGGCGTCTACCAGCACACCATGGCCTTCAGCTTCAACTACAGGGCCGAGCCCCTGGTCAAGCTCTACGCCGGCTCGTCGATCTTTTCCATCGAGCTGGCGGTCACGAATCTCAAGCGTACTTCCATGGACTACATGTACATGGCCCACGTCAACTTCCGCCCTGTTGACAACGGCCGGCTCGTCTACAGCGCGCCCTGCACCCCCGAACATGTGCGCGTGCGCACCAGCATCCCTTCCCATGTCCGGCCAGGCCCCGAATATGCCGCCTTTCTGGGCGAGCTGAGCCAGCACCCGGAGCGCCACAATGTGCTCCGGCCGGGATTGGCTTTCGATCCGGAGGTCGTCTTTTTCATCGACTATGTCGCGGATACAGACGGCTGGGCGCACACGATGCAGGTTCACCCCGACGGCAGCGCGGACTATATCCGCCACAAGCCAGTGCAGCTCGACAAGGGCGTACGGTGGATTTGCCGTACGCCGGATCAGGATGCCTTGGGCATGGTGCTGCCGTCCACGGCTGAGCCGGAAGGATTCCTGGCGGAAAAGGCCAAAGGGAATGTGAAACAGCTGGCCGCGGGAGAGACCTATCGCTGCGTAATGGAAGCCGGCGTGCTGACCGCGGACGAGGCCCGCAAGATGGAGCAACAGATCGCGGAGCTCTTGAAGTGAGCATTGGTCTGCGGCATGGTCGCATGGGCCGGCGCCGCTGCACATAGGGGGAGAACCATGGCAGAAACACCTAACTACCAGGCAGAACTCGTCGGCGTCTTTGGCAACCCAGTGGCGGAAAACCCCACGGGCGTTATGCAGGAAGCAGGCTTTGCCGCGTGCGACCTGAACTGGCGCTATTTGAATATCACGGTCTATCCCGAGGATCTGGCCGCCGCCATGCAGGGCCTGCGTGCCATGAATTTCAAGGGCATCAATCTCACCATCCCCCACAAGGTGGCCGTGATCCAGTACCTGGACGCGGTCTCGCCGGACGCACAGCTCATGGGCGCGGTCAACACAGTCCGTCGAGAAGGTGACCGTCTCATAGGCGAGAACACGGACGGCAAGGGCTTCCTCACCGCGTTGCGCGACGATGCCCAGGTCGATCCCCGTGGCAAGCGCGTGGTCGTCTTAGGCGCCGGCGGTGCGGCCCGTGCGATCACGGTGGAGCTGGCCCTGGCCGGGGCCGAAACGATCACCATCGTTAACCGCACACCGCAGCGGGGACAGGCGCTGGTCAAGCTACTCAACGACCAAACACCCACCACTGCTGAGTTTGTCCAGTGGCCCGCAACCTATGCGGTGCCGGACGGCGTCGACCTGCTGGTCAATGCCACCTCCATCGGACTCTATCCCGACGTGGATGGCCTTCCCAGCCTTGCGCTCGACACTATCCGGCCCGGCATGGTCGTGTGTGATGTCATTCCCAACCCGCCACACACACGGCTGCTGCAGGAAGCCGAGCGGCGCGGGGCCAGAACCATCGACGGCCTGGGCATGCTCGTCTATCAGGGCGCCATTGCCTTCAAGATGTGGACGGGTTACGACGCGCCGGTCGACGTGATGCACAAGGCGCTGGCTGCCGAGTTCGGGCAATAGCTTGCCCAGCTGATCGTCTGCTGGCGATGCGGATAATATATCTATTCAGTCGAGGAGAAATAAACAATGAATATGACCCTACCGCACAACCGTCTGCTCGGCGACATGCCCAAGATCGGCATTCGTCCCACAATTGACGGCCGGCTGGGTGGCGTGCGCGAGTCATTGGAAGAGCAAACGATGAATATGGCCCGTGCTGTCGCACAGTTCCTCAGCGAGAACCTGCGCCACTACAATGGGCTGCCGGTCGAATGTGTGATTGCCGACACCACAATCGGCGGCGTAGCCGAGGCGGCGCGCACAGCCGAACAGTTCCGCAAAGCTGGCGTGGGCGTCTCACTGACCGTGACCACCTGCTGGTGTTACGGCGCCGAAACCATGGACATGGACCCGGACCTGCCCAAGGCCGTATGGGGCTTCAACGGCACGGAGCGGCCCGGCGCGGTCTACCTGGCGGCTGTTTCCGCCGCCCATAACCAGAAAGGGCTGCCCGTCTTCAACATCTATGGCCGCGATGTGCAGGACGCGGGCGACAGCTCCATCCCGGAAGATGTACAGGAAAAGCTACTGCGCTTTGCCCGGACAGGGCTGGCTGTGGCCAACATGCGCGGCAAGTCCTACCTTAGCATGGGCGGTGTGAGCATGGGCATTGGCGGCTCCATCGTCATTCCTGATTTCTTCGAGCGCTGGCTCGGCATGCGCGTCGAAACCATCGACATGGTGGAGTTCGTCCGGCGCATGGACCGGGGTATCTACGATCACGAAGAATTCGAGCAGGCGCTGGCCTGGGTCAAGGCGAACTGCCCGGAAGGTAAGGATTACAATTCTCCCGAGCGACAGCGCAGCCGGGATCAAAAGGACGCGGACTGGGCGACTTCCGTGAAGATGGCGCTCATTACCCGCGATCTTATGGTAGGCAACCCCAAACTGGCCGAAATGGGGTACGGCGAGGAAGCACTGGGACGCAATGCCATTGCCAGTGGCTTCCAGGGCCAGCGCCAATGGACGGACCATTTGCCCAACGGCGATTTTCTGGAGGCGATCCTGAACACGTCGTTCGACTGGACGGGCATCCGCGCGCCCTATATCGTGGCCACAGAGAACGACGCCATGAACGGCGCCTCCATGCTCTTCAACCACCTGTTGACCAACGCCGCTACTATCTTCGCCGACGTGCGTACCTACTGGAGCCCGGCTGCCGTCAAACGGGTTACCGGCCACGAGCTGGCAGGCCGCGCCGCGGACGGCATTCTCCACCTGATCAACTCTGGGCCGGCAGCACTGGACGGCACGGGCCAGCAAAGCCGCAACGGCGAGCCAGCCATGAAGCCCTACTGGGAGATAACCGAAGAGGAAGCGCAGGCCTGCCTGAAGGCCACCACGTGGCATGCGAGTGACCTGGGCTACTTCCGCGGAGGCGGCTGGTCGACGCGTTTCCGCACCCGTGGCGGTATGCCGGTGACCATGTGCCGCATCAACTGGGTCCAGGGACTTGGCCCGGCCATGCAGATCGCCGAAGGCTGGACCGTTGACCTGCCGGACCACGTCCACACGGTGCTCGACGAGCGTACCAACCCCACGTGGCCCACTACCTGGTTCGTGCCCCGCACTACCGGCAGCGGGCCCTTCCGGGATGTCTACACGGTCATGAACAACTGGGGCGCCAATCACGGCGCCATTGGCTACGGCCACTACGGCGCCGACCTGATCGCCCTCTGTGCCATGCTGCGCATCCCCGTCTACATGCACAATGTGCCGGAGGAGCAGATCTTCCGCCCCAGCGCGTGGACGCTCTTCGGCGCCAATGAGCCGATGGGCGCCGATTTTCGGGCATGCTCGAATTACGGGCCGCTCTATGGCTAAGGCAGAAACAGCGTAAGCGCGCGGTCGAGTTGATTGGGTTGGTTGGAGCGCACTGCAGGATGGCTATGACTGTCCATGAGATGGTCAGGCACGCCCGCCAGCCAATCCAGTCAACTCAGGCGCGCCCTAGTTCCCCGATCCTCGCAGAGACCCCAATCACCCTTTCACAGCCCCAATCAGCAGGCCCCTGGCGATGAAGCGCTCCAGGACAATGGCCATGAGGATGACGGGCGCGATCATGATCAGGATCAGAACAGACATATACCACCACTGCGGTCCGCGCGTGGCATTTTGCGCCGCGACCGTCAGAGGCATGGTCTGTGCCTGTGAGCTGGACAGAAAGAGGGCGAAGAGGTATTCGTTCCAGGCAAAGACGAGGATGAATAGAAAGGTTGCAACAAGGCCGGGGACAGCCAGCGGGAGCACAATAGACCAAAAGATACGCAGGTATGAAGCGCCGTCGATCTGCGCACACTCCTCCAGCTCAACAGGAATCGACTGGAAGTAGTCGCGCAGGAGCCAGACGACAATGGGCAGGTTGGTTGCTACGTAGACGATGATCAGACCCGTCCGTGTGTCCAGCAGCTTGAAACCGGTGGTGTTGCCGACCTGCTGAAAGAGGACATAGACCGGGATGATTACCGCTACCGGCGGCAGAATGCGCTGCGAGATCATCCAAAAAGCAATGTCGCGGTTGCCGAGGGAGCGCTTGAAGCGCTTCCCGATCGTCAGAGCGGCCAGGATGAAGAGCGCCAGCGCTGCCGGCGCCACCAGATACCAAGGGAGGCCGAACGCGATGGCCGCCACGCTCAGCCCAATGAGCAGCAGGAAAAGGCCGATCAGCCCCAGCTTTGGTCGATAGGGGAAACGCACCAGTGCGTAAGCCGCCGCAGCGCCCAGCGCCAGGGCAATCACAGAGCTAATCAGCCCTACGATTACAGTGTTCGTGTAGGGTCGAAAGGTGTCGTTCCGTACATCAATAAAGATGTACTGCCAGGCATGGATCGACGGTACGTAATCCACAAAGGGCAGATAGACCGGTCCCTGGGTCACCTGGCTGGGCAACTTAACGGAGGTGACCAGCAGCCAATAGAGCGGGAAGAGCACAACAAAGGTCCAGGCGCCCAACACCAGATAGCTCAATAGTGCCTGGAATCGCGACGGCCGGAACACACTAGGACGGCGGAAGAATTTGTACATGTACACGTTTCCTGCTCGCACTACACCAGTTCAGCCCTACACCGATTCAGCCCTACACCGATTCAGCCCTACACCGATTCAGTCCTACACCGATTCAGTTGTGCGCTCACGCACAAGGTTGACAAATGCCACGCTCAAGATCGTGACCAGCACCAGTAACAGATAGGCAATGGCCGCAGACCCACCGATATCGAGTGTACGCCAGAAGACAAATGATGATAACGTGAGCGATTCTGTCGCGGTGCCAGGACCGCCATTGGTCAGGACGTTGGGCAGATCGACGATCTTGAAGCCTTCAATCATGCGGATGAGGATAAGGGCCGTACTCACCGGCATAATCGCGGGCACCGTGATATGCTGGAAGAGCTGCCAGCGGTTGGCCCCATCCACCACGGCCGCCTCAAGCGGCTCCTGGGCCTGCCCTTCGATGGCCGCCAGCAACACAATAAACATGAACGGTGTCCATTGCCAGATGTCACCGATCATAACAGCCGCCCTGGCGCCCCAGGGATTGGTTACCCACGAGTAATCTCCCAGCCCAACTGCCCGCCACACGGGCGAGAAGGGGCCAATCACCGTGTCGGTCAACATACGAAACATAAAGGCGACGCCCACCGGAGTAATCATCATGGGCAAGAGAAACACGACACGAAAGAAGCGCCGGCCAGAAAGGCGTTGCGCGGTCAATAGAGCGAGACCAAGGCCTATGGCGTACTGGAAGCCAATCCCGACAAACACATAGATCAAGGTCACGATCAGCGCGCCCGGCCGTCCAGAACCGCTGATCGTGCTAATGAGCAGCCAGGCAAGGCCAGCCAATAAGAGCGCAAGGGCTAGGCGCAGCACAAAACCGATCGCTGTGCGCCGCGAGCCCCTGAGATAGG
>JACFMY010000002.1:0-19962 GCA_019455155.1 Caldilineaceae bacterium | reverse complement strand
TAGGTATAGAGGAAATAGGCAAGGGCCACCACGACTGCCAGGAGCACGAGCCAACCCAGGAGCGGAGGGGAACTCGTGACGCCGAGCATGCGGTCTTGCTCGCTGCCTACAAGCAACTTGCGGTAGTTTGCCAGGCCGACATTGACAATATCGACGCCCCCCCGGACAAACCGCAGGCGTGAGAAAGACAGCCAGAGCGAGACAAGCAGCGGAAAGATGGAAAAGAACAGCAATACGCCAACTGCTGGCCAGAGAAACAATTGCTGCCAAAGACGTTCAGTCCAGGGCAGGGCCCGCCTGCGCTTGGCTGTGGTGACAGCTCCAACTGGAGGTATTTGCTGGCTCATATCATTCAGGTGGGAAAATGGCGGCAGCGACTTGCCACATATTCGCACAATCCTGCACGTAATGTGTGACCGGAGAGAGCGGTCCGGCACGCAGCGGCCCTATAACGGAATGGTTTCTGGACACTGCGAGCAGATGGGGGCGGGATGGGGACGCGGTCGCGTCCCCATCCTCTAGACGAGACATATGCACGCCAGGTGTCCAGCGTTCATACACCCCGTACGTGGCGCCACGATGTCACCTGGTCACGCCCAAGGTTGCTTCATAGGCCGCTGCCTGTTCATCCCGGCCCAGCTCATCTGTGATCTCTTCCCAACCATCCTCGACGGCCTGCATCGTGGCATCGATGTCAAGCTCGCCGGCGAGGAACTGGGAGATCGCCGTATCAAGTACGACCTGCTGGTAGCGCTGGTTCTGCGGGACGCGCAGGTCGAGCACCATGTTCGGGCTGGCCAGACTCTCCTTGATGGCGCCAAGATAGACCTCAGCAGCTGCTTCACTCATACCGCCTGCTAACCACACGTCGAGACTCGCAAACTGCGAAGTGCGATAGGGGTTGAAGCCGGTCGCCCCGATTGTCACGTCGACATTGGATTGTTCGGGCGCGCTCACGTAGGCGAGGTAATCAAAAGCGGCGTCCTTGGTGGCCGTGTCAGCGGCCGCATTGAGAGCACCGGACCAACCGCCGTAGGCAGCGAACGGCGCATGGTTCACGCCATCAGTAGCATATGGGCAGGTAGTATCGTCGCAGGCAACCAGCTCACCCGTGGCGCGGTCTAGCACTTCTGTCGAACCAGGCAGGATCACGGCGCCGGTTTTGTCGACGACCTTGGAACCTTCGGCAATCGCCAGGGTGCCAATGTCGCCCCAGTCGATGGAGAGCGCGCAGCGTCCCGCTGTCCACAAGCCGCGGGTATCGCCTACATCAAGGTTGATCTCCTCCGGCGGGCCGAACTCTGTGGTTGCCTTATAGACTTCCAGGGCCTTGCGGAAGCCCGCATTGTTGCCATAGAGGGGCGTGAAGCCATCCAGGTCAAAGAAGCCACCCTGGCTGGTCCCCTGGCTCTGCAGGTAGGCGCTCGCGACGGAGCTGATCATCCAGTAGGCCTGCGCCGCGCGCTTCTTGGAGATGCAGGAACCGTAGTCACCCTCGCCATCGCCGTTCATGTCCATGCCATCGGCTGCCGCGGCAATGGCCAGGTAATCATCCCACGTTACGGGTGGGGCCATGCCCAGCTCGTCCAGGACATCCGTGCGATAGTAGACCATCTGGAAGTCGCCGTCCAATGGGATCGTATAAACGGTGCCCTTATAGCTGGCGCTGAAATCGCGGAAGAAGGGGGCAATATCATCCCATTGCAACTCCTCGTTTGTGGAAACACGATCGGTCAGCGGCTCCAGATATCCCGGCTCCACATAGTCTACCATCCACTGGGGTGCGAAGACGTAAACATCGAAAGCATTGGTACCCGTCGCCAGGTCCGTCAATATTTTCTGGTAGAGATCGCTGAAGGGAACAACTGTCACATTGACCTGGATACCCGTCCGTTCCGCAAACTCGGCGCCTCGTCGTTGGAGAGGCTCAGCAATCTGCGGGCCCGTAAACGTGAGTACATCGATCACTACCTCACCTACGGCAGGCTCCTCCGCTGCGGGTGCAGCACCAGGCGCGGCCACCGGTGCGGCACATGCCCCCACGATCAGGGACAGCACCACCAGGAATGAAACTATCCATTTCCGCTGCATATTCGTGACCTCCTCGTGAATAGATGAATAGGGGGAACAGGGCAGGCCAAACTTCTTGGCACCGCATGGCTGCAGATGCCATTCCACACACTCAACCTACTTCGACCAGGGAGGAATACACAGAGCAGAATACCGTGGTCGCAGGGAGCTCACTCTGGGCTACCACCGGTATTCCCTATTTCGATTCTACCACTTCTGAAAAGTGATCGCAATCAGGTCTGAGCCGGGCCCATTCTACCCAGGCGAAGCGACGCGCATGCCGTCGTCCCCACATGCTTGCGCGTAATCCTGCAGTACCTGGTCGATATGGGCGTAAATCAGGGCTTTGGGGGTGTTTGGCAGGCGGCCGGCGCGGACCTCGCGGTACTGAAGAGGCATATACTGGCTGAGAAGGGGCAGGGGCGGAGGGTTCTGGGTCAAGTTGTGCAGCAGTTGCGCCAGCGCGGCCTGAACAGCCGGTCGTGGCCAGTAGTAGCGGATCCGGTCACTGAGGCTGTACCGGCGGGCAAAGGCCTGGGCCACAGCGTCACCGTGATAATATCTGGCCCAATCGCGCGGATCTTCCACCATAGCCTGTTCCAGGATCTCGGGCAGATGCGAGAGCGTAACCTCTCTGCGTCCACCCAGTGCAGCTGCTTCCATGGCGGCCAGCGCAAATGTAGCCTCGCGAAAGGCAAAGGTTAAGCCTGGCCCCACTTTGAGAATGGCGAAGTGATCCTCGACCAGCTGGCGCAGCGCCCCGGGCTGTTGGTAGTCAGTGGAGTGCGCCTCGTAAACCATGCCGGGCACGGATTCTATGGCGCTTGAAAGGGCCGCCGCCCGCGTCCGGTCATACTCGTGGATCTCCGCGTCGCCGAACTCTACGCCCGGCTGCACCACCAGCGCAATGACGCGTGACCAGGCGCCGTCCAGGCCCCGCGCCAGAAAAGCACTACGAAAGAGTTCGATGGTCGCCAGCGCATCGTCCGGTGTGGTCACTTGCAGACCCGCGTCATCGGCCTGGGCGCCGCCAGGAACGGGCACTTCCGTGCCGATGACATAGACAGGACGGCTGGCCTCATCTTGAGACGTACAGGCGGCCTCCGCAGCCTGGCACAGCACGGCCGCGCGTTCGGCCACAATATGCGGAGGGAGGGGTGCGGTCCGGTTATCGTCGGCGCAGTGCATGCTGGCATCCAGATGGATCTTGGCAAAACCAGCCGCCACGTACGCGCATACCAGTTCCCGAGCTTTCTCCATGGCGCGCGCAGCTGGCTCGTCCTTCCACGGGTTTGGGCCAAGATGGTCCCCACCCAAGATCACGCGGGAGAGCGGGAATTCCATGGTTGCTGCGAGCCCGGCCACATATGCGGCAAAAGTAGAGGGCACCATGCCCGTATAGCCGCCAAACTGGTTGACCTGGTTGCAGGTCGCCTCAATGAGCAACGGTGCGCCGCGCCTGGAAGCGTGTTGCATGGCCGCTTCCAGCACAAACTGGTGCGCTGAGCAGACCGAACAAATGCCTACAGGCCGTCCCCCTTTCTGGGACGCAACAAGCTCGCGCAGAGGCGCAGACGAACCGAACGATAACATGGGTGAACCGATCTAGTTTGGTTGGGAAAACGCGCGTCCCCTGCGCGCAAGGTTACTTTTGCCGGCGACGGATGATGTCCAGATAGACAGCCAGAATCACAATGCTGCCCGTGACCACCATCTGCCATTCTTGGGGCACAGACAAAATCCGCAGCCCGTTCGTCAATGTGCTGATGATGAAGGCGCCGATGATTGTACCAAGTATCGTCCCTTCACCCCCACTCAGTGAAGTGCCGCCAATCACCACCGCGGCAATGGCATCGAGCTCATACCCGGCGCCAAGCGCCGGCTGCGCAGAGTTCAGACGCGATGCAATCATGACGCCGCCCAACCCGCTAAAGGCGCCGCCCAACGCGTAGATGGCGGTCTTCCAGTTGGCCACGTTGACGCCCGAGAGTCGGGTCGCTTCCTCGTTGCTCCCGATGGCTACGGTATAGCGACCAAGAACGGTCTTCGCCAGGATGAACGCCGCGACCAGAGCCGCGCCGAACAGGATAAAGACGGCATTGGGTATGTCAAAGCCCGGAATGACGGCGCCGATTGCGGAGCCCATTGTGATCTGCCGGAAGATGGGCGTGTCGTTGAAATAGATGGGCTTCACGCCAGAGATCACTAGAGAAAGGCCGCGGGCAATCATCATCATGCCCAGGGTGGCGATGAAGGGCGGGACGCGCATGCGCGAGATGACCAGGCCGTTGACAAAGCCGGCCGCAGTGCCCGTCAGGAGCCCTGCCAATACGCCAATGGGAATCGGTAGACCCCAAAAGGTAACAAATACGCCGGTCATCACCGCGGAGAGGGTCATGACCGTCCCCACCGACAGATCGATGCCCGCTGTAATGATGATAAAGGTCACGCCCAGCGCCAAAACGCCGTTGACCGCGGTCGCGAGCAGAATGCCAATGATGTTCTCGAAGGTAAAGAAGTTGGGCGAAGCCAGCGAGAAGACAATAAAAATCGCGATCAGGCCGGCGAAGGCCAACAACTTCTGCGCCGCGCCCCTACCGAAAACTGCCTGTCTGGTCGGTACCGTAGTTTTGATCGTTGCCATAGGAATACTTGCTCGACTTATGAACCGTTGGTGGAAGACTGGTTTTCTGCCACAATGCCGCCGCGCTGCGTGGCGAACTTCATAATGACTTCTTGCGTGGCCTCACCGGCCGATACCTCGCCGGTAATGCGCCCTTCACACATGACGATAATGCGGTGGCTCATGCGCAGGATCTCGGGAAGCTCCGATGAGATCATAATGATCGCCTTGCCCTGGTGCGCGAGATCGTTGAGCAGGCGGTAGATCTCGCTCTTGGCGCCGACATCGATGCCCCGGGTCGGTTCATCGAAGATCAGAATATCCGTGTCGGCAGTCAGCCATTTGCCGATGACCACCTTCTGCTGGTTACCGCCGGAGAGATTCTTCACTCTCTGTTGCAGTCCCGGCGTTTTGATGGCAAGTGCCTCCACATAATGCTGGGCCGTCACCCGTGTCTTGCTGCTGTTGACGATCCCCGCCAGGCCCAAGAACTTCTGAAATGCCGCCAGCACGACATTGGCTTCCACATTCATGCCCAGCGCCAGACCGTAACGCTTGCGATCTTCGGACAGGTAGCCGATGCCACAACGGACGGCGTCGCGGGGATTCCTTATGTCAACTCTTTTGCCGGCAACGTAGATTTCGCCTGAATCGAGAGGGTCGGCGCCAAAGATGGCGCGTGCCACCTCGGTACGGCCAGCGCCCATTAGCCCGGCAAAGCCCAGTATTTCTCCCCGCTTGAGTGAGAAGCTCACATCCTTGAGCGCGTTGCCCCGGTTCAGATTTCGGACCTCTAGCACGACCTCGCCGCCGCCATTCTCAGGCACCTCGGGCGCTGACTCGTAGATGGCGCGCCCTACCATCATGCTGATGATGCGGTCGATGGAGACCTCCTGCGCATCTACGGTGTCGACGTAGCGGCCGTCGCGCATGACTGTGATCCGGTCAGCGATATGTTTCAGCTCCTCGAGGCGGTGGGAGATATAGACGATACCTACACCTCTGCTGCGCAGCTGGCGAATGATGCGAAACAGCTCTTCGATCTCCGCCTCAGTCAAAGCCGCCGTGGGCTCATCCATGATGAGCACCTGCGAGTCAAACGAGAGCGCCTTGGCAATCTCGACCATCGGCTGTCTGGCGACAGTCAGATCCGACGCCTTTGTGCGCGGATCCAGCTTCAGATGCATGGAGTCAAAAAGCGCGCGTGTTTGGGCGTTGATCTGGCGCTCGTTGAGCAGAAAACGGAGGGACTGCCGCGGCTCGCGGCCGATATAGACGTTCTGCGCCAACGTGAGATGGGGCATCAAATTCAGCTCCTGGTGGATCATACTGATCCCCAATTGCTGGGCACTGCGTGGGTCGGGCACGTCGACTTCACGCCCCTTGTAAAGGATGCGGCCGGAATCCTTTGGATAGATTCCCGCCAATATCTTCATCAGGGTAGATTTGCCGGCGCCGTTTTCACCGACCAAAGCATGCACCTCGCCAGCGCGCAGTTCGAAGCGGACCTGGTCCAGGGCATGAACCCCGGGAAAGGATTTGTCGATCCCTTCCATCACGACCAACACATCATCCATAATTCACCTATAACCGTATCATCCTCAGAGCTACATAAAGACCTTCACGTGGTGAGGAGCAACATGGGAAACGCCCACAGGGGTGCGGCGAAGATGGGTCGCCTGGCCTACTGCCACAGTTACCGCGGGGACCCTGCAGCCAACTCTGGTCCGCCTGCCGGGGAGGGGCGCCCCTCCCCGGCAGATGCCGCCCCTAGCGAGATGCGGAGAGACGGCAATGAACCGTGGTCACGACCGGCTATTCGTACAGCAGCGGTGTGATCTCTTCTGAGTCCATGTTGGTGGCATCGTACCAGAAGAAGCCCGTATCGATGATCTTGTCCACAGGCTCGCCGTTGATGGCCTTGTAGGCCGCTTCCACACACTTGTAGCCAATGCCGACGGGGTTCTGGGTGATCGCGCCCGCCTCAACACCACTGCGGATGGCGTCCAGCTGCTGCCTGCCGGCGTCATAGCCAATGGCCACGATCTGGCCCTCTTTGCCGAGCTCGGTAATGGCATTCAGCACACCGATAATCGAGCCCTCGTTGGCGCCGAAGTAGCCCTTCAGATCCGGGTTGGCCTGGATGACGGCCTTGGCCAGATCGGTGGACTTCAGATGGTCACCGGCGCCGTAGTCAATGTTCACGATCTCGATGTTTGGATAGGCTTCATTGATCCGGTTGACAAAGCCGTCGCGGCGGTCGATGCCCGTGCGGCTTGTCTGGTCGTGCACTAGCACGGCGATCTTGCCTTCGCCACCAATAAGCTCCGCCATCTTGTCAGCGGCAAGGGCGGCAGCAGCCAGGTTGTCCGTTGCGGCGGTCGCCACCGGAATGTCGCTGTCCACGCCCGAGTCAAAGCCGACCACAGGAATACCCTTGGTCTGCGCTTCCTCAAGCAGCGGAATCACGGCCTTGCTGTCCAGCGCAGCCAGGCAGATGGCGGCCGGGTTCTTGGCCAGGGCAGCCTGGAGCATCTCAATCTGCTTGTCAACCATGGCCTCGCTTTCAGGGCCCTCGAAGGTGATGTCAACATTGTAGTCGACAGCAGCCTGCTGGGCGCCTGACTCCACGGCCTGCCAGAACTGGTGCTGGAAGCCCTTGGAAATGACGGGAATATAGGGCTTGGCGGCCGCTTCAGCAGGCGCCGCCTCGGTGGCAGCTTCACCTCCTGTTTCGGCCGCTGGCTGTGCGGGGGCTGCCGCGGGCGCGGCGCAGCCTGCTAACAGCGCCATCACGACGAGAACGCTAAGCAGACCTGTCATCAGCTTTCTTGCCATAAGAGATCTCCGTTTCATGATTAGGTTTACTGGGAAACTCCTTGCGGAGTGAACAACAAAACCGGCGATCACAACACTTACAGAACCAGATCGGTGGATTTAGGCAAGGGAATCAAAAGGGTTCACCTTGATTATATTACCAGTCACCGGCCTGTCAAAGTTGGCCGTTGCCCGGTTGGCGGCCGTCTGCTGCATGCTACGGTAGCAGCCCGTCCTGGCATCCTCCTGCTGGCGATGACGTGATGCCATTGTCGCCAGGTCTCATTCAAACAAAACGCCACGCTGTCCGGAATTCAATAGTTCGGCGCGCGGCAAATGCGCGGGGGTTTTGGTTAATTGTCTTAAGCTAGATATCGCAATGGGAACTGGGCTGGTAATCGATTACATGACATATGGTAATCGATATCAACGCGGTTGTCAACGGTTTTTCTGGCCATAGCCCACAGTTCCGCAGCTTTTTGCATGGCGTCCGAGTTCAAAGGCAAATACTCATTAGCTGCCAACCATTCAGCAGCTTGCTCATCCAGATTGCGTTTCGGCAGAAAATCTATATATCGCAAACCGATGCGTGTAATGCCTGCCGGCTGCAGCACCTCGAGTGCCCAGCGCCAGGCCTGGTGAATGTCATGCTGCAACTGGCGCCAGCCGGCATACTGCGGCAGCATGTTGACCGTGAGGATGCCGTCCGCCAACTGAATCAGCAGTTGGCGAGCCGCATGCTTGTACCGCATACGGCTGCGCGGTGGCACGAACTCGGCCCGACCTGACTGGAGCTGCAAATGGAACGCGGCCTCTGTCACCGGCTCCATATCGGGAAACTCTGCTTGAATGTATAGTTGGATATTGCGCGTCCTTGTCGCCCTCTTCATCGAGTTCGCAATTGCGGTGAAGCATGTTGCCAGACTCTAGACAAGCGACTCATTCGTATGCTACCATATGGTACCGGTACCATGATGCCGCTTGCTGCCCAAAACGCTCTACCGGAGAAACCTATGCCTACACAACAACGAAAGCCATTCGCAATGGCCCCAGACGGTGTTGACCCTCACAGCGTCCCACATCGCGTGCTCTACACCGGTGCCCGCCTGCCCGCCATCGGCCTGGGCACCTTCGGCTCCGACCACGTGCCTGCCCACGAAGTGGCCGGGGCGGTAAGGGAGGCAGCCGCCGCCGGTTACCGGCACTTCGACTGTGCCGCGGTTTATGGCAACGAGGCAGCGATAGGCCAGGTCCTCCAGGAGATCATGGCAGGGGGCGTCCCGCGGGAAGAGCTCTGGATCACATCCAAGCTATGGAACGACAAACACGGCGCAGAGGATGTCATCCCCGCCTGTCGACAGTCATTGGCCGACCTGCAGCTCGACTACCTCGATCTCTACCTGGTGCACTGGCCCTTTCCCAACCACCATGCTCCGGCCGTAGACGTCCATGCGCGGGACAGCCGTGCGCAGCCCTATATCCACGAGCAGTACATGCAGACCTGGCGCCAGATGGAGAAACTGGTCGACCTGGGCCTCGTGCGCCATATCGGCACCTCTAACATGACGATACCGAAATTGCGCCTGCTGTTGCGCGATGCCCGTATCAAGCCGGCGGCCAATCAGATGGAGCTGCACCCTCACTTCCAGCAGCCGGAGCTGTTCGATTTCGCGCGCGCCAACGGCATCGAGCCCATTGCCTATAGCCCCATTGGCTCCCCCGCCCGCCCAGAACGGGACCGCACGCCAGCCGATACGGTGGACATTGAAGATCCGGTGATCGTGAAGATCGCCGCTCGTTTGGGCGTGCATCCAGCGGTCGTCTGCATCAAATGGGCAGTGCAGCGGGGGCAGACGCCTATCCCCTTCTCCACAAAGCGGCGCAATATCCTGGCCAATCTACAGGCCACGGTCAGCGCGCCGTTAACGGACACCGAGATGGCCGAGATAGCTGGCATTGACAGGAACTGCCGCCTGATCAAGGGCCAGGTCTTTCTGTGGAAGGCCGGCCAGAGCTGGGAAGATCTGTGGGACGTGAACGGCGAGATTACCCCGCCCTAAAGCCACTGCCCGTTCTCACCAACTAACTACGTAACTGGCTGTTGTGAGCGAGCAGAGATTCCCGTTATGTATTCCCGTAATGCAAAGAAAGCGAGCACAAAATGAAAATGCAAGGTGTATTGCTACCAGGCGGGCGCAAAGTCGAATTCCGCGAGTTCGATGTGCCGGAACCGGGTCACGGCCAGGTACTGGTCAAGATGAAAGCCTCATCGATTTGCGGCAGCGATATTCGCGCCATCTACCGGGAGCATCTTGGCCATGGACCTGAGGCGTACCAGAATGTGATTGCCGGCCACGAGCCCTGCGGCCAGATCGTCAAGACCGGCCCCGGCTGCAAGCGCTTCAAAACAGGCGACCGGGTGATCCTCTACCACATCAGCGGCTGCGGCGTCTGCAACGATTGCCGCGAAGGGTACATGATCTCGTGCACCTCCGAGCACCGGGCAGCCTATGGTTGGCAGCGGGACGGCGGCCACGCCGGCTATCTGCTGGCCGAAGAAGATACCTGTATTGCCCTGCCCGATGCGCTGAGTTACGTGGACGGCGCGCTCGTCGCCTGCGGCTTTGGCACCGTGTATGAAGCACTCAACCGGGTGCGCGTCTCGGGCGAAGACCGTGTCCTCATCACCGGCATGGGACCGGTGGGCATGGCTGCCGGACTGGTCGCCAAAAAGATGGGCGCCACGCGCGTCGTCGGCGCAGATATCGCACAGGAGCGGCTGGACTTCTCGGTTGCCTGCGGCGCCATCGACAGCGGCGTGCGCGCGGACCAGCCCGATGCGCTGGGGCAGATCAAGGCGTTGACCGGCGGCGCCGGCTTTGAGGTTTCCATCGACTGTTCCGGCTCGCCCCAGGGTCGCCTGCTCGCGCTCCAGGGCACCCGGCGCTGGGGCCGGTCCGCCATGGTGGGTGAAGGCAGCACGGTCAGTTTTGACGTGAGCCAGACCATCATTCACAACCAGATCACGGTCTACGGATCGTGGGTCACCAGCCTGGGCCACATGGAGGATCTGGTGGAAAAACTGGTAGAATGGCAGCTCAAACCAGAGGTCATTGTTTCCCACCGCTTTACACTGGACCAGGCGGCCGAAGCCTACAGGGTCGCCGACGCCGGGCTGAGCGGCAAGGTCGTTATTGTATTTGATTGAGCGTTGGGCTGGTGGCGGACGTCCCGCCCGCCACCGCCCCTTCTGAAGTGGCCAGGTCAAATCTGGCAGAGACTATGGCAACCATCCGCGATGTGGCAAAACGAGCGGGCGTAGCGCCCATTACCGTCTCCCGGGTACTGAACAATTCGGGCTACGTGAGCGCCGCCACACGGGCGCGGGTGGAACAGGCTGCGGCCGATCTCAATTTCGTGCCGAACATGCTCGCCCACAGCCTCCGTTCGAACCGGACCAACACACTGGCCCTGGTCGTCACCGATATCACCAACCCATTCTGGACGACCGTGGCCAGAGGCGTGGAAGACGTGGCCAGCGACCAGAACTTCAATGTCATCTTCTGCAACACCGATGAGAGCGAGGAAAAGCAGGCGCAGTACCTGTCGATGCTGTTGCGCCGCCGCGTCGATGGCGTGCTCCTCGTCCCCGCGTCGAGCGCGGGCGACGCGGTACGCGCGCTGCAAGCGCAGGACGTCAAGGTCGTCGTGCTGGATCGTCAAGTAGCGGGCGTGGAAGTGGATACAGTCCGTGGTGATTCAGTGGCCGGCGCGAGGCACCTGGCTGAGCATCTGCTCCAACTTGGCCACCGGCGCATTGCCATGCTTGCCGGCCCCGAGTCTCTCTCGGTGACAGCGCAACGTGTTGCTGGCTACCAGGAGGCGCTGCAGGCGTGGCACGTGGCCGTCGATCCCAGTCTCATCCGGTACGGCGCCTTTACCGTGGAAAGCGGCTATGTCATGGCCAATGAGGTGCTCGCACTGCAGCCCCGGCCGACCGCGCTCTTTGCCGCCAACAATTTCATTGCCGCCGGCGCGTTACGTGCGCTGCGCGCCGCAGCTCTGGAGGTACCTGAGGACATCTCCGTCGTCGTCTTCGATGAGCTGCCAAACCCGTATGGGGACGAACCGCGGTTAAGCGCTGCCATACAGCCCGCCTATGACCTGGGCCAAACAGCGACGAGGTTACTGCTACAACGGATCACGGGAGAGGCGCCGGAAGCGTACCAGGACATTGTCCTGCCCACAGAGCTGGCGGTGCGCACGTCGTCACGGCGCCTTGCAGCAGAGCAGGCGTAAGACGCGGCAGGGTGCGGGGCTGCCTGATTCCCCCTGGTAGAGTCCCGTATTGGCCTGCGAAAATCTAACCAAACGCGAACTTTACGGCCCCGCACAAGTGTGCTAAACTATAAGCGTAGTCATGGGGATGAACGGTCTCGACGGGGCAGGCTGTTCAGAGATGGCAGGCCGTAGAGCGTCGACTACGTAAAAACAGGCGCAAACCTACAAATGCCAAAAACACTGGCATGGCTTTCAACTTCGGCGTTGCGGCTGCTCCGGCGGCCCTTGCTGCCTAATTGAAGCCAACCACTGATCCTTAACCAAGGATCACGGCCCGCTCTGATGGTGCAACCAGGTCAAGCGCAAGCCGTCACACACTGGTGAGCTGCAGCAGCCAATACCGGTAAGGCTGCCTAAGGACTGACCGGCACGCCTGGCAGTGAATCCTGTTGCACGGAGTCCGCCAGGTAAGACAAATAGTGCGACTAAGCCTGTAGATGTCTCTGGACGAACGTTTCGGACGCGGGTTCGACTCCCGCCATCTCCACCAACTTTGCATAGATAACCCGTCACTCTTCGGCGCCTTGCTCAAGGGTGACGGGTTATCTTTTTTGCTCAAACGACAGACCCGTTAGGGGTTCAACGCGCTCGATGACGCTCGCTTTTCTTGCACTCGCTTTTGGCCTTGTGCTCCTCGTGTGGAGCGCCGATCGCTTTGTGGAAGGTTCGGCCTCCACCGCGCGCCACTTTGGCATGCCGCCGCTTCTCATCGGCATGGTGATCGTTGGCTTCGGCACCTCCGCGCCTGAGATGGTGGTTTCGACGTTCGCGGCAGCACAGGGGAACGCAGGCATTGCATTGGGCAACGCCTATGGCTCGAACATCACCAATATTGCCCTGATCCTGGGTGTGTCGGCCCTGATCAGCCCCATTGCCGTCCATTCCCAGGTGCTGCGCAAAGAATTGCCCATCCTGACCGCGGTGACGGCTCTCGCCGCCTACCAACTGTGGGATGGCGAGCTCACCCGCGGCGATGCCCTGGTGCTGCTGGTCGTTTTTGCCGGCTTGATGGCCTGGACCATCTGGCAGGGCCTGCAGAAAGAGCCGGATGCGCTGGGCACGGAAATGGAACAGGAGCTGGCGCTCCATGCCATACCGCTGCGCCGGGCCCTGCTCTGGCTCGTTGCCGGCCTCGTCCTCTTGATTATCAGCTCCCGTATCCTTGTATGGGGGGCGGTTGAGATCGCATATGCGTTTGGCGTGAGCGACCTGATCGTCGGCCTTACCATAGTGGCCGTCGGCACCTCTCTGCCGGAACTTGCGTCGTCCGTCATCGCAACGCGCAAAGGTGAACATGACATCGCCCTGGGCAATGTGTTGGGCTCCAATCTCTTCAACACGCTGGCCGTGGTCGGCATTGCCGGCGTCATTCGCCCCATGGTCGTGGGTCCGGAAGTCTTCGCCCGGGACATTGCGGTCGTGGCGGTCCTCACGGTCTCGCTCTTCGTCATCGGCTATGGCTTTCGAGGTCCAGGGCGCATCAATCCGCTCGAAGGCGTGGCTCTGCTTGCCTGCTATGCCACCTACACGGCGTACCTTGTGATCAGCGTCTTTGGCCAATAGAAACCCGCCTCCTACCTTCCTGCCACGAGACAGAGCTCCCATCACCCCGTAGGTTGGCACATACCTGGATGGACGGGTACAATACGGCGGCATCTATCAGCCGACGGGCGCCAGCACCCGTCTAACAGCGCACTTCAGATTATGTCAAAAGGGCTTCTGGGCCGTCCCACCTCCCGGCGCGAGATCCTGCGGGGCGTCTCGCTGGGTACGGCCGCGGCTTTTCTGGCCGGATGTGCTGCACCAGGCACCGCGCCGCTGATGGCGCAAGACCTCTACAATCTCTATTTGGCCCAGGTGGCCGCTTCTACAAAACCGCCCAGGTCCACAAGCATTCAGCCTGCGTTACGGATACCGGATGTCCCCCTGGAAATGAAGATTGGCCAGATGCTGATGTTGGGCTTCCGAGGCGCGCACATTGGTGACGACCCCGACCTGGAACGCAATCTGCGTGACCAATATGTGGGCAGCGTCGTGCTCTTCGATCTTGACCTGGGCACTACGGTCCGGAGCAAGCGCAACATCGAATCACCTGAGCAGCTGAAAGAGCTGACAGCTGATCTGCAGTCGCTGGCCCGGTTGCCGCTGCTCATTAGCATCGATCAGGAAGGCGGCATCATCAACCGGCTCAAAGAGAGCTACGGTTTCCCGGCTACGGAATCCCATGCCAGCCTGGGCCAGCGCAATGATCCTGACTATACCCGCGAGCGCGCGACCGCCATGGCCAAGACCCTGGCCGATGTGGGGATCAACCTGAACCTGGCGCCTGTCGTCGACGTCGCTGTGAATCCATTTAGCCCCATCATTGCGCGTGTGGAACGCAGCTTCTCGGCCGATCCGCAGGTGGTGGCGGAGCAGGCAGCGGCCTTCATTGATGGGCACCACGCGCAGAACGTCCTCTGTACGCTCAAGCACTTCCCCGGCCACGGCAGCGCGCTGGGCGACACGCATTTGGGCTTTGTGGATGTGACGCACACGTGGGGAGAGGGGGAGTTGACTCCCTACCGCCACCTAATCGCCAAGGGCAAAGTCGATGCCATCATGACGGCCCACATCTTCAACGCCAAGCTAGATCCCGATCTGCCCGCAACCCTATCGCCTGCCATTATCACGGGGCTACTGCGCGAGCAGCTGGGCTACGATGGGGTCGTTATCTCCGACGACATTCAAATGCGCGCCATCACCGAGCGCTTCACGCTGGAAAAGGCCTTTGAGCTGGCGATCCTGGCCGGCGTTGATATTATTGCCATTGCCAACAATGTGACCTACACGGGTGCCGTCGCCGATCGCTTTGTGAACACGGTTCTGCAGCTGGTCGAGCGTGGTGTGATCAGCGAAAGCCGGATTGACGCTTCATACCGGCGCATCATGACCCTGAAGGGGTTACACCAGGCCTGAACAGAGGCTGGCCCGCATGGAATACCCTCCAGACGAATCGGCTACTTGCCGGTGAGCATTCTCAGGTGATCGCGTTCGTGCAGGCCGATGATGCGGGCGACGTACTCTACGGTCACGTGGCCCAGCGCGGGATGGTCGCCGGCCAACTCCCAGGCATCATCGGGTAGAGTGGGCAGATAGGCCAATGTCTCGTTGCGCTCACGTTCGAAGTCGGCCAGTACCTCGGACAAGGACTGCTGGGCGCGTTTCGCCACTTTGGCCGCGTTCCATGCGTCCAGATCAAACCCCTCAACCTTGGCTGGCGGTCTACCCTCGACCAGCGCCTGAATGAACCGCCTGTGCGCGCGCTCGGCGTCGGCCAGGTGGGCAATGGTTTCTCGTGCACTCCACCCGTCTCCTTCGTGCCGCGCGTTCGCTGCAGCCTCATCCAGCGTGGCCAAATAGTCTAGCATCTTGGCGTGGGTCTTCGCCATCTTCTCCAACATCTGCGTAAGTCGTTCAGCCATTGGGCTCTCCTGATCAGTGGGGAACATTGGTGACAGAAGAGGAATACCACAACCCAGCAGCAGTGCACAAACTGCGCCGGCTGGCGGTTACTGCCCATCCATATGGTTCCGCTCGACCACGTGAATCTGGGCCGGCCTGATCTTCCAGCCGGGCCGGCCGATCCAGAAGACAAGTGCGCTGCTCAGCATCATGGCCGCCGCGGCAAACATGACTGCCGCGCCGCCTGCCGCGTCCCACAAGAGACCGGCGACGATGGAGCCCAGCGCCCAGCCAAGCCCACCCTGCGCGGCAGCCACCAGGGATTGAACAGTGGCCTGCATACCGGGCGGCGCAGCGCGATTAGCGTAGGTCACTACCGCCACCCAATAGGCAGCATAGAAGAATCCAAGCAGGGGCATGAAGATCAAGATCAGCAGGGGCGAGCTTGCCAGGCCGATCGAGAAATAGACCGCCACAAAGCCAAGGAGGCCGACGAGGATCAGCCTTCGCTGGGGAAAATGAGCCAGCAATACCCCGCTCATAAACATGATGGGCACTTCCATGGCGGCGTTGAGGGCAAAAGCCACGCCGACCTGGGCCTGGGTGCCGCCAATGTCGAGAATGTGAAGGCCAACAAAGTTGATGAATCCGGCCGCGCCTGCGCCCATGAGCACGTTCATGGTCAGAAAACTCACGTAGGTGGGCTCGCGCCCCAGCGTCTGCAGCCCGCGCAGCAGATTGGGCGGTTCACTTAGCTTTTCCATGGGCAACAGGAGGCTGAGCACGCTGCACCCGACGGCTATGATCAGGCCGTGCAGCCAGAAAATAATGCTAAATTCGTTGAGGACCAACACCTGTCCAAGGCCAAAGCTAAAGAGCACGAAGCCCAGGCTACCAAAGAGGCGCTGGCGGCCGTAGGCGGCGCCAGTCCGGTTGACCATGGCCATCACCGCGCTGTCCACCAGCGCAGGCACCGGCGCGCGAAAGAAGATCATGATGTTGACCAGCAGCAGCAGCGGCCAAAAGCCCGTCGTCCACAAAAAGGCGAGCGAGAGCAGGCCCGCGCCCAGGGCGCACAGGGCCAGAACCTGCTGGTGGATCTGCCAGCGGTCCGCTACCGCGCCCCAAAACGGGTTCGAGACGAGCGCAATGAGCGGCGGTATGCTGCCGATGAGGCCGATCTCAGCGCCGGAGAGCCCCTGCTGCTCCAGATAGACGTTGAAATATGGCACCAATCCGGCCAGCGCGCCAAAAAAGAGAAAATAGTACAGCTTGGCTACCCATAGCCTCGACGAAGATCCCTGCGGCTGTACCAACGGGGGCTGGCTCCAACGCCAGGTTATACGACCCATATACCCAGACACCTATTTCCATGATGCGTGACATATCGGCGGTTCCTGGCGTCCAGGCATACCGGCGCATAAGTGCCCACGATACTCCAATGCAATGATTCCTGCAAACCAATATAGTCCAGCGACGTGAAAAAAGGTGCAGCAGCTGTTTGATTGCGTCCCAGGCTAATGGCATAATGCGAGAAAGTATGATGAAGGTTTAGCCGGGAGAGGTTCACTCATGTCGAAGTTTCCGCCGCCATTCTATCGCTGGCGTCCCCACCCGTGGCACGGCCTTGAGGTGGGACCAAACCCGCCGGAGATCGTTCACGCGTATATCGAAATCACACCTTTTGACCTCATCAAATATGAGATCGACAAGCGCACCGGCTATATTCGTGTGGACCGGCCGCAGCGCAGCTCATCACAGCCGCCAGCCCTCTACGGCTTCATTCCCCGCACCTATTGTGACCAGAATGTGGCGGAGCTGGCCATCAATGCCACGCGGGGGGACGGCGACCCGCTGGACATATGCGTGCTGAGCGAACGGCCGATCAATCGCGGCGAGGTCATCCTCAACGCACGTGTCGTCGGCGGGCTCGACGTCAACGACCATGGCGAAGCCGATGACAAGATCATCGCAGTGCTGGAAAACGACAATGTATGGGGCAACGCGCGGGATATCACCGACCTGCCTGACATCCTGATTGAACGGCTCCGTCACTATTTCGCTACCTATAAGATGGTGCCCGGGCAGGAGCTGCATCTCACAGTCGAGCGTGTCTATGGCCGCGAACACGCACTGCGCGTGGTACAGGCCGCCATGCAGGACTACTTTATTGAATATGGCGATTGAGATTATTCGGGCCCGGCCGGAACACGCAGTCCGGCTGACCCAAATCGCACATTCCGCCAAGAGCTATTGGGGCTACCCCGCGCGCTGGATCGAGCTCTGGCGCGACCAGCTCACCATCACTGGCGTCTACGTCGAAGGGCATGAGGTCTATGCCGCGGTCGACGATGAAGGTGTCATTCTGGGCTTTTATGCCCTGAACGGCAGCGGCGACAAGCTCTCGCTCGACCACCTGTGGGTACAGCCAGCCTCATTTGGCGCCGGTGTGGGACGGGCGCTCTTTCACCATGCGGCCGCGCGCGCAGCTGAGCTACGCACGAAAGAAATCGAGATCGAGAGTGACCCCCATGCAGAAGGCTTCTATCACAAGATGGGCGCCGAAACAGTGGGTGAAGTGACCTACAAGCTCGAAGGCCAACCGCGCTGCCTGCCCTTGATGTCCTACAAGGTTCCGCAGGTGAAGGCAGCGGACCAGTCGCCAACCTGATACCAGCTGGATACGCCACACATGTTGACCTGGCGCGAACAATGGGAAGCGCACTACGCTTCCGGCCATACGCCTTGGGATACGCAGATTACCCCGCCGGAAGTTCAGGCATTCTGGTCATCTGGGCGCCTTCCGGGCCGAGGTCTTGGGTTGGATATCGGCTGCGGGCCAGGCACGAATGTATTGTTCCTGGCGCGGCAGGGGCTCGCGGTCATTGGCTTCGACATCGCGGCCCAGCCCGTGCAGATCGGACGCCAGCGCATCCGTGAGCGCGCGCCTGAACTGCTGGCGCGTACGCTGCTGGTCCAGGCTGATGTGACTGCCCTGCCAGTCCACCAGGCAAACGCGTCCTATATTCTCGATGTCGGCTGCTTCCACGGCCTGCATCCGGACAATCGACCAGCCTACGTGCAGCACGTGGTCAACAACCTGGCAGTTGGCGGTTATTACCAGCTCTACGCCTTTGACCGTGCACCTGAAATGACGGACGATCCGGACAAAAAGCTGCGCGGAATGGAAGAGAACGAAGTGGCCGAACGGTTTGCTCCCTGGATGGCTGTCGTCGAGATCGTGCGCGCGGAACCGGATCGCTACCCCTGCCGCTGGTATCTGTTACAGCGCCGCGAATGCTCATGACTGTGAATGCGTATGACTGCGAATGCCCATGACGAGGTGGAACCAGACCCAAATCATCCTCCGCGCCAGAAGCCGGGGTGTACACCTGATCACAGACGAGGTACTCGGCCACCTGCCTGAGCTCCACAGCTTTCGGGTCGGGCTGGCGCATTTCTTCCTGCAGCACACATCGGCTTCCCTTGCCATCAACGAAAGCTACGATCCCGACGTGCGGGGCGACCTGGAACGGCACCTCAACATACTGGCGCCCGAGCGTGCTCCCCATTACGCGCACACGCTCGAGGGGCCCGATGACATGCCCGCGCATATCAAGGCCGTGCTGATTGGCGCGGGCGTCACTGTTCCCATCACGGACGGACGGCTCAACCTCGGCAGCTGGCAAGGTCTCTATCTGTGCGAGCATCGTGACCGGAGCGGCCCCCGGCGTCTGGTGGTTACGCTGTGGGGTGAGATTGTGTGACTGGCCAATTGCGTGACTATCCAATTGTGTAGGCGCTGCCCATCCAATCGGACAATTGACGCCTGTTTGCTTTTGACATAGAATCCATGTAAGCCAGACTACACTTCTGGTTCTACAAAAGCTTCCCGGTTCCCTGTTGTTTGTACTGAATAGTCTGTCAGGTCAGAACAGCGCCCTGCCATCTATTTGATTTTGCTACGCGTTCCCCTGTTATCGCTCTCAGCAGCGGTACGTAGCAGGTTCTTGCCTGAGGGAATCGAGAAGCTGCAGCGTGTACATATCGATCTGCACCGTACCCACGATTGCGCTGGTGCTTAACGGTCCCTGGTTGGCCAGCGCCGCAGCGCCTGGCTCTACATTCTATGCGGTTGGGAGCGAAGTTTCCTCTCGCTCTTTTTAGTTAACACGTTTGTCCATACATCCCCAGTAGAAAGGAGAATATCCTCTATGTGGCGCAAACCCTCAAGTAGGTTGGGTATCGTGCTTGTCTTCGCGTTGCTCATGGCAGCATGTACCACTGCTGCGCCGGCAGCTCCGGCGGGTGGCTCCGGCGAAGCTCCGGCTGCCAGCGAAGGAGCCCAAACCGTGACCATCGGCTATACCTCATCGTTGACGGGCAAGCTAAACGTTGAGTCAACGCGGCAAACCAATGGGCTGAACCTCTGGATGCAAGATGTAAACAATGCTGGAGGAGTCGAGCTGGCCGACGGGACCGTAGTCACGTTTGACTCGGTGTTTTACGATGACGAATCAAATCAAGATCGCGTCCAAGAGCTTTACACAAAACTGGCGACAGAAGACGGCGCCGACTTCCTCATCAGCCCCTATTCTAGCGGCTTGACCGCAGCCGCGTCGGTCATCGCGGAACAATACCAGAGGCCAATGATCACAACCGGCGCC